>CAZMCA010000012.1:0-39164 GCA_964564595.1 uncultured Caulobacteraceae bacterium | reverse complement strand
GAGGCGGCCTTTTGATTGCTCGCTCCGGATCAGCTCGAGCTTCTTTTCCGGCGTCGCTTGCGCGAGAAAGTCATCAACGCCCGCCTCCGCCGCGATCGCTGCGGCAGTCAGCGGGTTGTCGCCCGTGATCATCACGGTGCGGATGCCCATCTGGCGCAGCTCCGCGAACCGCTCCTTCACGCCGCCCTTCACAATGTCCTTCAGGTAGACGACGCCAAGCGGGCGCCCATCGCGCGCGACTGCGATCGGCGTGCCGCCCGCCTTCGCGACGCGCTCCGCGATCTGGGTCAGCAGCGCCGGCGGCGTCCAGTCCGGGCCGTTCTCGGCCTTCAGGTGATCGATCACCGCGTCCACCGCGCCCTTGCGGATGCGCGAACCGTTCCAATCGGCGCCGCTCATGCGCGTTTGCGCCGTGAATGGAATGAACCGCGCCTTGTGTTGCGCCGGATCGCTGGGGCGCAAGCCGTGGCGATCCTTGGCGAGCACCACGATTGAGCGCCCTTCCGGCGTTTCGTCCGCAAGGCTCGCGAGTTGCGCGGCCTCCGCAAGCTCCTGTTCGGTCACGCCGCTCAGCGCGTGAAATTCCGTCGCCTGCCGGTTGCCGAGCGTGATCGTGCCCGTCTTATCGAGCAGCAGCACATCCACATCGCCCGCTGCTTCCACAGCGCGGCCCGACATTGCGAGCACATTGAAGCGCACGAGCCGGTTCATGCCCGCCACGCCAATCGCGGAGACAAGCCCGGCAATCGTCGTCGGAATCAGTGCGATCAGCAGCGCCACGAGAGCGACGCCAGAGACGCCTCCTGGAATGTAAGCCGCGAACGGCGGAACAGCGCCGACCGCGACAACGAACACCAACGAAAGCGCCGCAAGCAAAATCGCGAGTGCGATCTCATTGGGCGTCTTGCGGCGATCAGCGCCTTCGACGAGCGCAATCATCTTGTCGAGGAACGACGAGCCGCGCTCGGCCGTGATCCGCACCACGATGCGGTCAGACAGCACGCGCGTGCCGCCCGTCACCGCCGAGCGATCGCCGCCCGACTCACGGATCACCGGCGCGCTTTCCCCCGTGATCGCGCTCTCATCCACAGTCGCGACGCCATCGATCACTTCGCCATCGCCCGGGATCACATCGCCAGGTTCGCACAACACCAAATCGCCGATCTTGAGCTCCGGCGCCGGCACGTTCTGGAAAGCGGCCGACGCCGCATCCAGCACGCGCTTGGCGACCGTTTCTGTCTGCGTCTTGCGCAAGCTCGCCGCCTGCGCCTTGCCGCGCCCTTCGGCGACGGCTTCGGCGAAGTTCGCGAATAGCACGGTCAGCCACAGCCACAGCGTGATCTGGCCCGAGAACAGCGCATCGCCGGCGTTCGTCAGGTCACGCACCCAGAAGATCGTCGCCAGCACCGCCGCAACAGCCGTTACGAAGATCACCGGATTGCGCGCGAGCCAACGCGGATCGAGCTTCCTGAACGCATCGCCCGCGGCTGGGCCGAGGATCGCCGCGTCGAACACGGAAGGTGTTTGCTTAGGAGTCATGTCCGTTGCCTTAGTAGAGCTCACCGCGCAGCATCGCGAAGTGCTCTGCGACAGGCCCAAGTGTGAGCGCCGGGAAGAACGTCAAACCGCCCATGATCACGATCACCGCGACGAGCAAGCCGATAAAAAGCGGCCCATGCGTCGGGAACGTGCCGGCCGACGGCGGAATCTTCGGCTTCGCCGCAAGCGAACCCGCGACCGCGAGCATCGGCACGATCATCGCGAAGCGGCCAAGCAGCATCGTGATCCCAAGCGTCAGATTCCAGAACGGCGTATTGGAGGTGAGCCCCGCAAACGCCGAGCCGTTGTTGGCGCCAGCGGATGTGTAGGCGTAGAGGATCTCGCTGAACCCGTGCGGACCGGCATCCTGCGGGCCAGCGACGCCGCCCTCCATCGCCGTGCGCCACTCGGGCATCGCGCTGGCGAGTGCGGTGAAGCCGAGGATCGCGAACGGCACGACGAGCAAGCCGAGCATCGTCAGCTTCATGTCGCGTGCCTCGATCTTCTTGCCGAGATATTCCGGCGTGCGCCCCACCATCAAGCCCGCCACGAAGACGGCGAGGATGATGTAGAGCAGGATGCCATAGAGCCCCGCGCCCACACCGCCGACGATAACTTCGCCGACTTGCATGTTGAACAGCGGCACGAGCCCGCCGAGCGGCATGAAGCTGTCATGCATCGCGTTTACCGCGCCGCACGACGCGGCCGTCGTGATCACAGCGAACAGGATCGATGTCGCGATCCCAAAGCGCGTTTCCTTGCCTTCCATGTTGCCGCCGGCCGGATCGAGCCCGGCCGCGATCAGCGCCGGGTTGCCCGCCGCTTCGGCCCAGTATGCGACGCCGACGCCGATGACGAACATGACGGCCATCGCACCAAGAATCGCCCAGCCCTGCCGCTCATCGCCGACCATGCGACCGAGCAGGTTCGTCAGCGCCGCGCCAATCGCGAAGATCGAAACCATCTGAACGAAGTTCGACAGCGCCGTCGGATTCTCGAACGGGTGCGCAGCGTTCACGTTGAAGAAGCCGCCGCCATTGGTGCCGAGCATCTTGATCGCGACCTGGCTCGCGACCGGGCCAAGCGCCAGCGTCTGCTCAGCGCCCTCAAGCGTCGTCGCCGCCGCGTTCGCCGCGAGCGTTTGCGGAATGCCCTGCCAAACCAGGAACAGCGCGAACACGATTGAGATCGGCGCCAGCACGTAAAGATTGGCGCGCGTGAGATCGACCCAAAAATTTCCGATTGAGTTCGCGCTCGAACGCGCGAACGCACGAATGAACGCCACTGCGAGCGCGATGCCCGTGCCGGCCGAGACGAAATTCTGCACCGTCAGCCCCGCCATCTGGCTGAAATGGCTGAGCGTCGTCTCGCCGCCGTAACTTTGCCAATTGGTGTTGGTGACGAATGAGATCGCCGTATTGAACGCGAGGTGGTCGCTCAGTGCGCCAAAGCCTTGCGGGTTGAGCGGCAGGACGTTCTGCAGCCGCAGAATCGCAAACAGCAGCAGGAAGCCCGCGGCGTTGAACGTGAGCATGGCGAGCGCGTAGCCCCTCCAGCTCTGTTCCGCGCCCGCCTTCACGCCGCCGAGTCGATAGATCCCGTTTTCAACGGGCCTCAGCACCGGCGTCAGCAATACGCGTTCGTCTGAAAACAGCCGCGCCATGTAGCCGCCAAGCGGCCGCGCCAGCAGCCCGACGGCCAAAACGAAAAGCGCAATCTGAAGCCAACCAAGCACAGTCATGACGCCCTCAGAATTTTTCCGGGCGCAGCAACGCTGCGAGCAGATAGCCGAGCACGATCACGCCCGCGATCGCGCAAAGCGCATAATCGAACCCCATCACGCCCTCCCGCACGCGAACACGTAGAGCGCGAGCAAGGCGAAACCGCCCGCTCCAACGCCGATGTAGATAAGGTCACCCATGAGACTCTCCGCTCAGCCCGGCGCGTAGCCGAGCCTTGTCAGAGTCCACCCGATCGCGACCGCGAGGCCGATCAGCACGGCAACGCCGAGAACGCCGCCAAGTACGGACGACAGCACACCCCTTTGGGCCACGAGAGGAACTCCGTTGCCCCCAGTTGGCCCGTCTCGGCGTAGGAATTCGATACAGGTCAGTGCGATTTAAGCGACTACAGGCCCGAAGGCCGGCGAGCCCGCGAGGAGGCTGTTAGACGTCGATCCCCTCGGAGATGGCCAAAGCATCTTCGACGCCCTGGCGCCTGACAGTGCTGTCCAACTTTGTGTAACCAAAGAGCAGCTGCACCGCGCGGATGTTTCCGGTCTTCCGATAGACGCTCAGGCGCCGCCGTATTTCGGCGTGCGTTTTTCGAGGAAGGCCGCCAAGCCTTCTTTGAAATCGGGACTTGCAGCCGCCAGCAATTGATTGCGGTTCTCGATCGCCATCGCGGCCTCAAGCGAGGGCGCGTCCACCGCCAAGTTGAGGCCCTCCTTCGTCAATCTGAGGCCCATTGGCGAGGTCGCGAGCATTTCGTCGATGTAGGGTTGCGCGGCCGCCTCTAGACCGCCATCCGCGACGACATCGGAAACGAGTCCCGTTGCGAGCGCGCGTTGTGCGTGGATGAAGCGGCCCGTCAGCATAAGTTCGGACGCGACCGACACGCCCACCAATCTCGGCAGGAAGTAGCTGACGCCCATATCACACGCGGACAGTCCAAGCTTGATGAAGGCCGCGTTCATGCGGACATTGTCTGTGGCGACGCGAATGTCGGCTGCAAGCGCAAACGCAAATCCGCCACCGCAGACCGCACCTTGGAGCAAAGCGATGATCGGTTGCGGGCAACGGCGCATCTTGAGGTAGACGTCGGCCAGATAGCCTTGAAAGCCGAAGCCGCCTCCGAAGGGCGCTGGCTCTCCACCGCGCTGCTTAATGTCGAGCCCCGCGCAGAACGCGCGCCCAGCGCCGCGCATCACCACGATCCGGCACGATGCGTTATGATAGAGCTTCCCAAAGTAGTCGGCGAGTTCTCCCGCCATCTGGTTGTTGATCGCGTTCAGGTGATCCGGGCGGTTCAGCGTGAGCCAATCGACGGCGCCGCGCGATTCAACAACAATTGTCTCGTAGCCGGCGGGCATGCTTGGCCTCTCCTCAAATTTGTCAGCACAAAGCGGCTAGCGTGAGCCCTGCCCGTCGTCGACGCGAATGCTCGTTCCCGTCACCGCATCGGACGCAGGCCCAACAAGGTAGAGCAGCGTCGAGTCGAGTTGCGCGGGGTTTCCGATGCGCTTGCGCGGAAAGCTCTGTGTGATGTCGCCGACCCGGCTCAACATTCCATCCATCATCTCGGACTCGAACGCGCCAGGCGCGATCGCGTTCACGTTGATGCCGAACCGCGCCCACTCGACTGCGAGCGTCTCGGTGATCCGGACCACCGCCGCCTTTGAAACGGAGTAGAGCGCCGCGCCGCCGCCGCCGTAATTGTAGGCCGCCGCAGACGCGATGTTGACGATCCGACCCGGCTTCTCGGCCGCGATGAGCCGGCGCGCGACTTCGCAAGACAGGACGAACGGCGCGCGAATGTTGATGTCGATCACCCGGTCGATCATCTCCAACGGCAGTTTGTGCGCGCGCTGCGCATCGGGGATGCCGGCGTTGTTGATGAGAATGGTGACCGTGCCGAGTTCCGCCTCGGCCTTCGCCACCGCAGCGATCATCTGATCGGCGTCCGTTGCATCCATCGCGACCGGCACGGCTACGCCGCCCGCCGCGCGAATCTCCTCCGCCAAAGACTGAAGCTTGTCGACGCGGCGCGCTGCAAGCGCAACCTTCGCGCCCTGCGCCGCCAACACTTTGGCGAAGCGATAGCCGAGCCCTGATGACGCGCCGGTGACGAGCGCCACCTGTCCCGTCAAATCGACCGAGTTGTTCGGAAGCGGATAGCTCACTTTTTGCTCCGTCCGCTGGTGGGAATGTCCTTGAACGGCACGTCCTTGTCGACGCGCACGTCGCCCGGCAAACCGAGAACGCGTTCGCCAATGATGTTGCGCAGGATCTCATCCGATCCGCCCTCGATGCGCGTCGCGGGCGAGCGCATCAGGATTGATTGGAAGCGTCCGTTCATCGGGGAGTCCGAATCCCAAACCACGCCGGCTTGCCCCTGCAGGTCCAGGGCGAACATCGCCAATTCCTGCATCGTCGCGCCGGCCACCAGCTTGCCGATGGAGTTTTCCGGCCCCGGCGTTTGGCCTTTAGACAGCGCCGTGATCGCGCGCATGCCGGTGTATTTCAGGCCGGACTGCTTCACCGCGATCTGCGCCAAGCGTGAGCGCACGTTGGCGTCGTCCACCGCCGGCCGGCCATCGATCTCCGCGTCCATGCAAAAGCGGAACAGCTCCGGAAAGCCCGTCGACATGCCCGAGCCGATCGAGAGCCGCTCGTTCATCAGCGTGGTGAGCGAGACCTCCCATCCCTGCCCCACAGCGCCGAGACGCTGGTCATCAGGAATGCGCACGTCGGTGAAATAGACTTCGTTGAAGCCGGACTGCCCGTTCGCCTGCTTGATCGGCCTGATCTCCACGCCCGGCGAGTCCATCCGCAGGAAGAACATCGTGAGGCCCTTGTGCTTGGGCACATTGGGATCGGTGCGCGTGATCAGCAGACCCCATTGCGAGTGCTGCGCGCCGCTTGTCCAGATCTTCTGGCCGTTGATGATCCAGTCGCCTGAACCGTCATCCGCCTTCACAGCTCTGGTGCGCAGTCCCGCAAGGTCCGACCCGCCGGCGGGCTCAGAGAACAGCTGGCACCAAATTTCTTCGCCGCTCGCCAGCGGCGGCAGACGGCGGCGTTTATGCTCGTCCGAAGCCCAAGCCATAACGGTTGGGCCGCACATGCCGTGGCCAATGATGAAGGGGCTTGAGAGCGCGCCGTAGACGCCCTCTTCCTGACCGAAGATCACACGCTCGATCGGCGTGGCGGCGCGGCCGCCATATTCCTTCGGCCAGTGGAGGCACGCCCATCCCGCATCGGCTTTCTTTTTCTGCCAAGCCTTCGCTGCAGACATCGGATCTTCGCTCTCGACGCCGGAAGACGCAAAGCCCGCGCGCTTCAGCTCGGCCTCCAAATGCTTGGGCGCATTCGCTCCGATCCAAGCGCGCACTTCGGCGCGGAAGGCGGCTTCTTCGGGTGTGTCGTCAAAATCCATCGCTCGTCCCTCGCCTTCAGGCCGCTTCGGTGTTTGCTGCGCGCATGCGCTCGATCAGCAGAGTTTCCCACGTCGTCTGGGAGCCAAGTGAAAGCGCGAGCGCATTGGACCGCCGGTAAAACAGGTGGCAGTCGAACGCCCAGGTGAAGCCCATGCCGCCGTGCACTTGGATGTTGTTCTTGGCGCAATGCTGGAACGCTTGCGTCGCCGAGACACGCGCAGTCGCAGCCGCCACCGGCAATTCCGCCGCGCCCGACGCAAGCGCCCACGCGCCATAGAACGCGTTCGATCGCGCCAGCGTCGCCGAGACGTACATGTCGGCAAGCATATGCTTGATGCCCTGGAACGAGCCGATCTGGCGGCCGAACGCCATACGCTCGAGCGCGTAATCGCGGGCCATCTCCAGCGCGCGGTCGGCGCCGCCGATCTGCTCGAACGCCATCAAGATCGCGGCTCGATCCAAGACTGTTTCAGCAATCCGCCAACCGTCGCCCTCGCCGCCCAACAATTCAGCCGGTGCGCCATCGAACGTCAGCCGCGCCTGGCCCCGCGAGGGGTCAATGGATTCCAGCGTTTCCTTCGTCACGCCGGCGCCAGCGAGATCGACCACATAGAGCGAGAGCGCGTTCTCCCGGCGCCCTGCGCCTGAGAGCGCCAACACGATCGCAACGTCAGCGCAGTCGCCATCAGCCACCGGCGCCTTCACGCCCGAAAGTTTGCCGTCGCGCACCGCTGCGCGAACCTTCTCCGGCGTCACGCGTCCTTGGCCTTCCACAAACGCGAAACACCCGACCGCGTCGCCGGACGCAAGCTTCGGCAGCCACGCGCGCTTCTGCGCGTCCGTGCCGGCGTGCAGCAGAAATTCCGCAACCAAATAAATCGAGGAGGCCACTGGGACAGGCGCAATCACGCGCCCGAGCTCCTCCGCCAGCAGACAAAGCTCAAGGTGTCCAAGACCGACGCCGCCGTACTCTTCAGGGATAGCCAATCCCAGCGCGCCCATTTCGGCGAGGCCCTTGTAGAGCCCCCGATCGTAGGACTCCGGTCCCTCAAGGATCGCACGGACGGCGGTCGCCGGGCATTTCTCGGTCAGAAATCGCCGGAGTTGATTTTGCAGCAGTTTCTGGTCGTCGGAAAAGTCGAGGTTCATTCAAGCGGCCCCATGTTCGCGCTCTTGGCGACTTGTCCAGGAGAGCATAGCGCCGCCGCGCGCCAACGCCACATCACAGCGCCTTCCTGCACGCTCGGCAAAGCAAGCTGCCGTTACGCGATGCGCCCTTGGCGGCCGCTGTCCCCGCGCCCCAGAGAATCCAGTGGACGGCCCGTCGCGCAACCAACCAAACTGGCCGCTCCGGGAGGGGGTCCCCGTGTCCGATGATGCTATCCAGACTTTGCTGACGGCCATTCGCGCGCCGGACCAGTTGCCCGCCTTCACGCGCAAGCTGCGCGACCTTATCGGCGCGGACGCGGCCGTGCTGCGTTTCGTCAACACACGCACTTGGCGTTTTCCGCTCACTGCCACATGCGGCAATGCGCCGTTTACCGACGCGTTCTTCACCGCATACGACCGTGACTTCGCCAAGAGCGACCTGCACGCGCGTGTCGCTATGCGAAAAACGCTGCCGCGCGCGCATGTCTATTTTTGCCACGAGCATTATCCCGCAGAAGCACGCGCGGGAGATCCATATTTTGAGTTCATCGGCGCGCACGGCGTTGCCTGGACCGCGGGATACATGGCGCAATTGTCCGAGTGCGAGGCGGTTGCGTTCTGCGCCGTGCGCTCGCCCGCGCGCGCGCCGTTTGGCGAGCACGAGCGCGAAAGCCTTTACCCCATAGCGTTCCATCTTGGCGCATGGGCGCAAGCGTTCTGGTTCGCGCGCAAAACAGCCGCGGCGGCTCATGCAGCGCAACGGGCGCTCGATCTCCAGCTCACGCGCGCGATCTGCGTTGACGATGAAAGGCGCCCTCTTTGGGAAAGCCAGGACATCGATCTTGCCGCCGCAGGTTTAGAACGGTTCGAGGGGCGCATTCGCGCCGCTTGGCCGCCTGACGAACCGATGCTGAGTGCTGCGGTGGCGCGCGCGATTGAATCACCGTCCGCCGCGCCTTCCATGCTCCGGCTGCGCCCCGGTGAAATCGGAATTTGCGGCGATGGCGCGCAGAGCGGGCCGCATGCGGTGCTGCTCTGCTTGGGCGGCGCCCAGCAGCTCGCCGATATCTCGGTGCCGGGCAGCGTCACCGTCGCCGAGAAAGAGACGGTCAGCATGCTTGCGCAGGGGCTCTCACCCGATGAGATCGCGCGCCGCCGGGGCGTAGGCGTGTCCACGGTGCGCACGCAGATCAAGCGCGTCTATCGCAAGCTTGGCGTGCACAGCCTCGCGCAATTGCTCGTCGCGCTGCGGGCGGACTAGCAACGCTACCGCAGTTTCGCCGCGCACGCGGCAGCTTGCTTGCGATCTCCGGCTTGGGCGTAAATATCTCGTGCGCGGGTCCACGCCGCGCGCGCTTCTTCGTGCCGGTTCTCCGCTTCGCGCAGCAGCGCTTCGGCCTTTGCGCAATGTGCGAGGTTCTTGCGCGGCGAGTCCGGCGCCTGCGCGTAAATTTCCTGCGCGCGCAGAATTGCCGGCGACGCGATATCCACCCGCCCGATCTGCAGCGCAGCCTCCGCCATCAGCGTCAATCGCTCGGCTTCCGCCTGCGTCTCGCCCGTCGCGGCGGCGTATTGGGACGCTTTCTGGTAGGCCGCCATCGCCTGCGCATAGTCGCGCTTCTTCATCGCCTCCTCGCCCATGTTCACGAGCTGCGGAACGGTGGCGCGATCGATCAATGTCACCTCTTCGCCGATCGGAACGCCGGTCAAACCAAACAGCCGCTGGAGCGCGAGGTTGAGCCCAATCGCGTACGCTTCGAGGCTCGGCCCGCGCGCGGTGATCACGCGCCAGCCCGTCTCGGGATCGGTGAACGCCGCGATTGGAATTTGCCCACGGCGTATTTCTGGCCCGGCGCCGCCCGGCGCAAAGCTCGCGAACAGGCGCGCATTGGTCTCCTTGGGCAGTTCCGGGTTCGCGAGATAGACGAGCCGGTGCGCGAAATCGCCGTGCGCCAGAAGCTCCAGCTCCCAGCGCACGCCCTCGGTGTCGTTCGGGCACATCACGATCGCCTTCGACGCTTCGGCGATGCCGCGCACCCATTCCTGCCACGCCTGCCCTTGGCCCGGCACGAAAATGCGCGCCGCACCGAGCGGCAGTTTTGAATCGCGCGGATCGCCGATCGCGATCACCGGGCCATACGGCGAAGCGTGCTCCAGCAGCAGTTCGTCCATCGTGCGCGAGCGGCCGATGCCCGCCGGCAAGCGCGCGATTGGATCAAGGGCGCGCACCCGCAGGCGGTTATCGTCCTGATCGAACGTGCGTAGAAACACCACGGGCGCGCGCTCATCCCAGTCGCGCACGCCCTGATACATCTTCGTCGCGAACCGTTCGGCAAAGCGATCGAGCGCCCAGCCGCCTAAGATCAGCACGACGATGAGAACAAGCGCCGCGCCAGCCGCGTAAAGTACGGCGCGCTCGCCCCACTGCGCCTGCACGCTTTCTAGCCAAAACGGCGAAAGAGGCGCGGCGAGCAGCGCGACATTGATCAGCGCGATGAGATAATAGATCAGCGCCAGCCGCGTGCCGCCGTGCTGAAACATCGAAACGAAGCCCGGCAGCCCGAGCGCGCGCCGGAAGCTGCCATTCCCCACGCTCGACTTCGGCCGCCATCCGCGCGCCGCGAGAAACCGCTCCCGGTCGATCGTCAATTGCCACAGCGCCTGGCGGAACGCCTCCACGGCCACGATCACGCCCGCAAGGCGCAGCACCATCGTCGCGGCCGCGCCCGTCATCTGCGCGGGCGTATACGTCGCAACATTCCAGCCGATGTCTTCGCCTTGCCAAACGATCGGCTTCGGGAGCTGCATCGCGAACAGATAAAACAGGTACGCCCACCCAGCGACGAGCACGAGCGCGGTCAGCCGCCGGTGCGTTCCTTGAATCGCATCCACCGCAAACTTCACGGCGAACACGAGCATCGCGATGAACACCAGGAAGAACGGCGCCGCCAGAAGCGTCGTCCCGATCGAGAATTCCTGCGTCGAACCCGAGAAGAACCCTGATTGCAGCCAGCTGACGACGGTCCACGTCGTGACCGCGACGAACAGCGACGACCAGAGCGCGCGCACGAAGCGGTGCCGCACGAACCCGGAGACCGCATAATCGATGGACGTCGTGCTCATGAGCGCCCCCTTGGCCCTGAAGCGCACAGCCTAGCGCGCCGCACCAACCGGGGAAAAGCGTGTTTGACCGTGATCAAGGCGCGCCGTGAGTAGCGCGCTACCCAATCAGCACGTCGTGGGAGCGTGAGATGGAACTACCTGCAATCGTTTGGCTGGTCGTTGGCGCAATGGGCACGTTCATGGTGGTGCTCGGCGCAACCACGTGGATCTGCCGCCGCTAACCGCAGCGCGCTAAGGCGTCACATCCGGCAGGCGCACGATCCGCGCCGGATAAATCGCATCGAGGATCGGCGCGACGATTTCCGCCAGGCCCGGCGGATAGATCATCTCCGCGCTCTGCGCGATCTCCTCGGCGCGCCACCAGCGCATCTCCAGAATTTCGCCGCGCTCATGCTCGGTCCAGCCATCGCGCGCGAGGACTTCGCTTGGCGCGTGCGCGACGATGAAGTGCTCCTTGTGGCGCACTTGCCAATCTCCGCTGCGGCGGCTGTCCTCGCAATACCAGACGACCGGCCCAAGCACGGCGCCGCTGAGGCCGGTTTCTTCCGCGATCTCGCGGCGCGCGGCTTCCAGGATCGTCTCGCCCTCGTCGATGCCGCCGCCGGCCGTCGTCCAGCACGGGCGCGAAACGCCGTCCTTGCCGATGTTGCGGTAGTGGATCAGCAGGAGCCGCTTTGCCGGCGACACCAGCAGCACGCGCACGCTGTCACGCTCGCGCATGCTATGCCGCCGCGCGCGTCGGCGTGCTCTCGAACAGCGCGATCAGCGCCTCTCGCACGCGCGCTGAATCTTCCTGCGTGCAGATCGCCTTGCGCGCCTCGCGCATCGGCGCGCCGAACACCGCGTCGATGGTCCACGCAATGTGCTTACGCGCCACCCGCACACCCAGACCGTGCGCGTAGAACGCCAGCGTATCGTCATAAAGCTCCAGCAGCGATGCGAGCAGCCGCTCGCGCGGCGGCGGCGCAGCTTCCCCGCCATGCTCCAGCGCATGCTCGATCGCGCCCGGCAGCCACGGCTTGCCCTGCGCGCCGCGCCCGACCATCACGCCCGCCGCGCCCGAGAGCGCCAGCGCGCGGCGCGCATCGGCCGCGCTCGTGATGTCGCCATTCGCCAACACGGGAATGCGCACCGCTTGCACCACCGGCGCAATCGCGCGCCAATCGGCGGCGCCCGTGTAGAACTGCCGGCGCGTTCGCCCGTGCACCACGATCATCCGCACGCCCGCCGCCTCGGCGCGCTTGGCAAGCTCAGCCGCGTTGTGGCTCGTCTCATCCCACCCAAGCCGCATCTTCAACGTCACGGGCAGCGTTGTCGCGCTCACTGTCGCTTCGATCAGACGGAGCGCCATATCGGGATCGCGCATCAGGGCCGCGCCGCAAAGGCCGCTCGTCACGCTCTTTGCGGGGCAGCCCATGTTGATGTCGATCGCATCGGCGCCCGCCGCTTCGGCGAGCCGCGCGCCTTCGGCCATCCAGCGCGCTTCGCGTCCCGCGAGTTGCACGACGAGCGGCGTGATCACGCCTGCGCCCGCGGCCCGGCGCAGCATGTCCACACGCGCGAGCGCGAGTTGTTCCGACGCCACCATCTCGGACACGCAATAGCGCCCGCCGAAGGCCTTCACCTGGCGGCGGAAAGGAATGTCCGTCACGCCCGCCATCGGCGCGAGCGCCACGCGGGGCGCGCTCAGCGTGGGGCTTTGATTTTCGGTCGTAAGCACCGGCGGCTTCTACCCGCAAATCGCGCCGATTCCACCCTTCAGGACGTCCTACGCCACATGCCGCGCTCGAAGTTGAGCACAAACACGCCCATATTCGCGGCCTTCTCAGCCGGTCCGGCCAACACTTCGCCGCCGCTCACCTCGATCTCGCCCGGCGCAATGGCCCGCGCGCGATGGCGATGGATCCAGCCCGGCGCCTCTCCGCTCGCCGCCACCGGGCTGAAGCGCCAATCCTTCACATCGAGCCGGAACACGGGAGTTTGCCCAATATTGCGCGCCTCTTTGTAGCCGAGCGATCCAATCACGTAGATCGCATCGCCAATCAGCGTCGCGGTATGAAAATCGGTCGGCGGAAAGATCGCTTGCGGATAGCCGTAGATGGCGATCCCGCCTGCGCCGTCATGCACGATCACGTCGTTGTAGATGCAAAAGTCCGGATCGTAAAAGTCTTCGTGCTCGCCGCCGATCTGCACCACGCGCCCATCCGGCAGCACCGTCAGCGATTGGCCAAACCGCTGCGCGCACCATGCCGGCGCCTGCACGGTGACGCTCTCGAACATCTTGCGCGCACGATAGGCGTTCACGCCGCTGCGCACCGCCGCAACCAGATAGGGCTCCGTCATCGGCTCCGGGTTTGCACGGCCAAAGCGCCGCTCGCCAGCACGCGCGAACATAGCATCCGTCACGCCCGCAAACGCGCCGATGTCCTCTTCCGCCGTCATGCCCGCGAGCATGCGCGCGCCCGCGGCCGTCAACTGCTGCGCATCCGCGCCCGCCGCCAACAGCACGCGCACAACCTCCGCCCCGTTCGCGAGCGAGAGCGCAGTTCCACTCGGGCACGAACGATCGACATCCGCGCCCTGCGCAATCAGCAGCGCCGCAATTTCCGCATCGCCCGCTTCCGACGCCGCGATCAGGGGCGTGCGCCCGTAATAGTCCGCTTCATCCGCCTCCATGCCTTCGCCGAGCAGATAGGCCAGCGCTTGCGTGCGATGATGCTCCGCCGCGAGAAACACAGCACTCTCGCCGCCGCGCCCGAGCGCCAGCATGTCCGCGCCGCGTTCAGCCAAGCAGCGCGCCTTCGCCACATCGCCCAGCACGATCGCCAGCAGAAACGGCGTGCGGCCCCAATCATCGATCGCGGCGAGCCCCTCGGCATCGGCAAACGCCGCCACGTCATCGAGATCGCCGAGCGCCACTGCTTCGTGCAGCGCGCTCCAGCTCAATTGATCGCGCGCGGCGCCCGCCGAAAGCAGCATCGCCACCGCATCGAACCGCCCGATGCGGGATAGAACACGCACCGCCGTCTCACCGTAATCGCTGCACCCATCGGGCGGGACGCCCGCCGCCAGCAGCAACCCCAGCAGCGCCAGCAAGCGCCCATCGCGCGCCACATCGCGCCCGTGCACCGCATCGATCAACGCGTCATAACCTTTATGCGACCGGTAAAGGAGATCGCCGCCGGCCGCCACGAGCGCCGCGACCGTCTCGGGGTCGCCCGCGCCGAGCGCGCAGCGGAGCGCATCTGGCCGTGCCTCGTTGCCGTTTTGAACAAGGCGCGCGCCACGCGCGATCAGCGCACGCACCATCTCGGCGCCGCCGTGCGGGCGCGCCGCCGCGCGCATCAGCGGCGTCTTTCCTTCACCATCGGCGGTATTGAGCGTCTTCGCCTCGGCCTTCGTGAGCGCCGCGGCGAGCCCCGCAACATCCCCGCCGGCGATCAATGCGTTGAGCATCACCGTGTTCATGCGGACGCGATCTTAACACACGGCGCGCGTGCGTTCACGATTGCCTTTGCGCCCGTGCTGGCCCACCAACTCGCGCGCGCATGTTCGATATCTCGTTCAACCTGAGCTTTTTCACGCTCTTACTGATCTTCGGCTGGCCTGGCCTCCTTGCCGGGCGGCGGGCGCGTTGCTGTGGCGCAAGCGCCGGCTGTTGGGCGCCTCCGGCGCGCTCGCGGGGCTCCTCATTTGGGCCGCCGCCGCCTTCGCCGTGAAGATGCTCTGAACATGGTCTGCGATCATCTCGCGGCGCTCGAACGCGATCTGCAAGCGAGCGGCGTGCCGGAAACCTTCCGCGGCCAGGCGTGGAGCGACAATTGCCGTGAGTGGGTCTACTTCGCTTGCGTGCTCGATCTCCCCGCATTGCGCGCGCGCTTTGCGTTCTCGCCCTGCGTTGAAGATCACGCGCACCGCGGCACGCATGACGGATCTGAAGCCGGCTTCGTCTGCACCGCCTGCCACGACGCGATCATGGGCCGCCACCCAAGCGACGCCGGTCACGTCCCAACCTTCCGCTAGCTGCAACACGTTCAGCGGCCATTCAGGCCGCCAGCGCAATCTGCGCGCCCCACGATCGGGGAGGTTTCACCATCGCTATGCCGCGTACACACATCGTCTCCGCCATCGCCGCAGGCTTGTTTCTGGCGTCATGCGCAAGCACGCCCGCCGCGCCGAGCGCCGCCAGCGTCGATCGCATCGTCTCGACGACATCCTTCGGCATGTGCGTCGGCTATTGCTCGACGCGCCTTGAGATCAGCGAAAACGAAGCCGTGCTCATCCGCCAGGCGCGCGGCGGGCGCGGCAACCCCAACAACCTGCCCGACCAGCGCATCGCGGCGCCCATCACGTCCGCCGAATGGCAGGAAATCTCCGCCCTCGCGGCCGCCACGCGCCTCGATGCGCTTCCGGACGTGATCGGCTGCCCCGATTGCGCCGACGGCGGCGCAGAATCGCTTGCCATCGTCCGCGACGGGCAAGGCGCGCCGCGCACGATCACATTCGACTTCAACGGCGAGGTCGCCGGCGCCGATCCGCTGCTCGACCGCATCCGCACGGTCCGCGCGCGCCTCTCGCCTGCCGAATAGCCGCTAACACGAATGTGACGGCGGGTGCGCGCGGAGTGCGCTAAGCGCGTGCTCTCGCCCGGAGCCCTCATGCGCAGCCTCTTCGCCCTCGCCGCCCTCGCGTTCCTCTCCGCTTGCGCCAGCGCCCCAGCAGCGCCGTCGCCGCAGCAGGCCTTCATGGCCAATCTGCGCGCCTTGTGCGGGCAGGCGTTCGAGGGGCGCGTCGTCACTACCGAAGCCGCTGACGAAGCGATGCGGGCTGAGCGGCTCGTCATGCATGTGCGCGCGTGCGATGCGGACGGCGTACGCGTGCCGTTCCATGTCGGCGAAAACCGCTCACGTACATGGGTGATCACTGAAACGCCTCAGGGCCTGCGGCTCAAGCACGATCACCGCCACGAAGACGGAACCTCCGACACGCTCACCATGTATGGCGGCGACACCGCAAACGCCGGCGCGGCCACGCGGCAGGAATTCCCAGTCGACGCAGAGTCCCGCGCGCTCTTCCTCGCCAACAACATCCCGCAATCGGTGACGAACGTCTGGGTGCTCGAGCTTACGCCCGGCGAAAGCTTCACTTACGAGCTCGCGCGCCCTGGGCGCTTGCTGCGCGCCACGTTCGATCTCACGCGCCCCGTGCCTGCGCCGCCGCCGCCGTGGGGCGCCGACTGACGCGCGCGCTTAGCGTCGGCTCTGCGTAAAGATCGGCACGATCACCGCCCCACCGCGCTCGGCGCGGCCCGCGGAATTGGCGTTGCGCAGCGTCGGCCCGACAAGCCCCGCGCTTTGCAAGAGGCCGTGGAAGGGCGTTGGCGGCGGCGGCGCTGCTGAGCGCATCACCTGCTGCGTGTGCCCCTGCCGCAAATACTCGAACGTCGGCGGATCGACGCCGGGCGTCACCGGCACAGCGAGAACCAGCAGGTTCACCAGCCCCTCGGCCTTCACCGGCACGCGATCTTCCTCTGCAAGATCGGGCTCCATGTCCGGCGCAAGGTCTTCGGGATACGCGATCACGCGGCGCGCGCCCGCAGCGAGCCGCAGCACACCTGCCTGCGGCTCGGTGGTGTTGTCCGGCACGGCCGAATAAATCTGACTCCAAGGATCAATGTACATCACACCGACGCTGAGCGTCACCGGCCCCGCATTGCGCACTTCAAGATAGACCATGTCGCAATGGCGCACCGTCGGCGGCTCCGTTTCGTAATCTGCCGCTGTCGCGCTCGCGGGCGCGGCCGGCACGAGGCGCCAAAGTCCATCATCGCAAGGCGCTGTTGCCGGGCGCCCATCGCCGGGCTCCGTCAGCACGCGCACGCGCAGATCGCGGCTGATCTCGCTATCGCCCACGGTGGTTGCGACGCGGCGAAGATTGCGTGCGCGCCCGAGCCGCCACAGCACTTGCCCAACTTCCGTTTCGCCGCGCGCCGAGCGCACAAAGCTTCCTTCCAGCGAATACGGCGCAGTGCCCGGCTCTTCCGGCAGCTCCACCGGCACGCCTGGCTGGAAGAAATACAACCGGTCACGCGCAACATAGGGATAAAGATCGGCCGCGCCGTTCGGCAGCGCCAATTCAAACGCAATCGGCTGCTCTGCGACCGCGCGGTTCGCCAAGGTCTGCAGCTGCTGGTTCACGCGCGCGACCAAATCCCGATCGGCCTGTGTCGCCGTCACGCCCGGCAGCAATTGCGGGCGCGCCACGCTCAGCACGAACGGCACCGCGCGTTGCCGCAGCCGCGCCGAGAGACGCACCACCGATTGCGCATCGGCCATGTCGATCCGCGGGTCGCCGCCCGGCGCCACCACGAGGCGCGATGTCGTCGCGCCCACTTGATCGACGGTCGCCGAACCAAGCACGCGCGTCGGGTCGCCGGAATCGACGATCGCGTAGGTCGAACCGACAGTGATGTCCTCGGTCCAGCCGCTGGCGAGCATCAGCGATCCATTTTGCATCGTCAGCGCGATCACGCGCTGGCTGCCCGCGCCTAGCATCGGCCGTTCGTTCATCGCGCCTTCGAACATCGGCGTCTGCCGGTTGCCCGACAGTTGCCACACGCCCGCCAGCACGCGCTGCGCCACCGTCCGGTACGTCGCGGATTCGCCGTTGCGTAGCGCCTGCACCAGGCTCCACGTCATTTCGCCGAACTTTTGCGGCGGCCGCGCCGCAGCGCCCGGCGCCGGCTGTGCGTTGCGCGGCTGCGTGGATTCGTAGGCGCGCTGATACGGATGCGCCGCGTAGAACGCGGTGAAGCGCTGGTCACGGAAGCGCTGAAAACGAAAGCGGCGGGGCGGCGCCGGCGTTCCGGCCGCCGCAGCGGGCGTCGTCGTCGCCGCCGCGCCGAAGATCGCGGGATCGACGTCACGCGCCACGCTGTCATCGCCGGCCGAGCGCGAGAGCGTTCCCGAGTGGCATGCATCCACCACGAGCCAGACGCGTGCGCCCGTCGCCAAAATGGGCGCGATCGCATCGTTGATGTTGTCGTCCGTCAGCAGGTTGCGGGTTTCGGCAAAGCTCACCGCGCCGGTCGCCGCCTGCGTGGCGCGCGCGGTTGCATTGAGAGGCAGGAACACCTCCGTCATGCCGTCCGCCTCGTTGCCGCGGGCAGGCGCTGCGATCTGCGTGCCGTGGCCCGCCATGAAGATGAGGATTTCCGTGTTCGGCCCGCCGCGCTCGGCAAGCCATCGGAAGCCAGCGAGGATCGCGGCGCGCGTGGGGAGTCCGTCGGTAGCGACCGGCCTCACGGCCGTGTCCATTGAATCGGCGAGCACGCGGATGTTGGCGCGCGGCACGCCCTGTTCGCGCAGCAGCGTCGTGATCATCGACGCGTCATTCTTCGGGCCATTCAGCGCCGGGATGCCGCCGGTATATCCCGAGACGCCAACGACCAGCGCGTAACGCTCCACCGGCGTCTGCGCGGCCGGCGTCTGCGCGGCGCTCGCGCCCGCAAATGCAAAGAGTGCGAGAACGCACGCAAGAAAGCGTTGGATCATCCCATCCCCCCGGCGCTGCACGCGCGCTTGCGATCTTCCCATTACCGGTATGAGCATCGGCGCGGTTTCGCAACGGTTGTGCGTGGTGCAAGCAAGAGGCGGCGCGCGGCCAGCGTGCGCCGTTTATTTTGTGCGGCGGCGCGTACCGCTTACGGCCCGCATGTCCATGTGCCGGAAACGGTCTGCGTCGCCGCGCCCATCGTCGCCGTCAGTTGCGCCGCATGACCAACCTGCTCGCCCGTGTCCGGCAGCTGAGAGCCGATGGCGACGTTGGCGCTGATCGTCTCGTTCGAGAACGTCGCGCCATCGACGAGCCCGTCATAGCCATCGGCCGTGTCGCTGCGCAGGCTTTGCGCGGCCGTGCCAACGCGCACGACCGCCGTTCCCGGATCGGTCGATTGCACATAGCCCGCGGACACCAAGATCATCGCGCCGCTCGCATCCCGGAACGTGCAGCCAAGCTCGCCGACCAATTGCGCATCGGTCAGCGGGTACGTGATCGGCTGCAGATCGATCGCGGGCGCGGCGGGCGTAGCAGCCGCTGGCGTCGCCGGCGCGCTCTCGGTTTCCGGCGCGCCTGCCGGCGAACACGCCGCCAGCGCCACAGCAATTAGCATCCCGATGCCTACGCGACGCGCCATGTTGTTCTGACCCCAAACCCCACGCCGGAATCAGCGCGGCTCGAGGCTAGCGCTCCGCTGACTGCGGCAACAGGCGCCCCGCTTGCCTGGCGAACCCCGGTTTTCGCCCAAGCCCACGCCCGTGCTAAACTCGGCGGCGATGGTTCTCGATACATTTTCTGAAGCGGGCGCGCTGGCGCCGGGCCCGCAGGCCAGCGATTGGCCCGCTTTCGGCGTCGCCGACGATGTGCGCCCTGCCCTGGCGGAGATCCTCGCGCAACGCGAACCCGGCGCGCTCGCCACGCTGGTGCGTGTCGATGGGCCAAGCCCGCGCCCTGTCGGCTCGCAAATGGCGATCGCCGCCGATGGGCGCGCCTCTGGGCACGTCTCTGGCGGCTGCGTCGAAGGCAGCGTCGCCATCGTCGGCCGCGAGGTCGCCGAAAGCGGCAAGCCGCGCCTCGTCGTGTTCGGCCGCGGCTCGCCCTTCGTCGACGTGCAGCTGATCTGCGGCGCGCGCATCGAAGTGTTCATCGAGCGCGCCAGCGCCGATGACGCAACGCTGCACGCCGTCCTCCAAGCCCGCGCCGCGCGCCGGAGCATCGTGCGCAGCGTGACGTATGAAGGCGAAGCGAGTACGCGCGCCGCGACCGACGCGGATGCGCTCGCTGGCGCCGACGACGAAACGCGCACGATGTTCCGCCGCTACGATCCGCCCACGCGCCTCGTCGTGCTCGGCCACGATCCCGTCGCGCTCGCGCTCGCCTCGCTTGCCAACGCGGCGGGCATTGAGAGCGTGATCGCGCGCGCGAAGGGCCCACCGAGCGGCCCCGCCAACGGCGCGCGCTATCTGCCGATGGCGCCCGTCGAAGCGTTCGACACGCTGAAGCTCGATAGCTGGACCGCCATCGTCACCACCACGCACGACCTCAATGACGATCACGAGGCGCTCGAAGCCGCGCTCCCGTCGGACGCGTTCTACGTCGGCGCGCTCGGTTCGCGCCTCCGGGTCGCCGACCGTGTCGCCAAGCTCGAAAAAGCTGGCGTTGCGTGGGACGCGATCAAGCGCCTGCGCGCGCCCGTCGGCATGGACATTGGCGCGGCAACGCCGATGGAAATCGCGCTCTCGATCCTCGCCGATATCGTGCGCGTGCAGCGCAAAGGCGCATGAGCGCGCCGGCGTTCGGCGCCGTCGTCCTGGCCGCTGGCCTTGCGCGACGCATGCAGGGCCCAAACAAGCTGCTGCTCGATCTGCATGGCCGCCCGCTCGTCACCTACGCGATCGACGCCGCGCTCGCTTCGCATGCCACGCGCGTCGTGCTCGTCACGGGCCGGGATGGCGACACGGTCGCCGCCGCCGCGCCGGCAAACGCAAAACTATCCCGTACACACAACGACACGCCCGAAACTGGCCTCGCGCGCTCGCTGCAACTTGGCCTCTCCGCGCTACCGGACGCGGACGCTGTCGCCGTCGTCCTCGGCGACATGCCAAACATCACGCCTGCGATCATCAACGCGCTCTTCGCTGCCTGGACGCCCGCGCACTACGCCGCCGTGCCCGAACACGCTGGCGAAACCGGCAACCCTGTCGTGCTCTCGCGGCGCGCCATCGCCGATTGCGCCACACTCACAGGCGATCGCGGCGCCCGCAAACTGATCGAAGCGCACGCCAACGAAATCGCGCGCGTCCCTTTCGAGACACGCGCGATCTTCGCCGATATCGACGAAGCGAAGGACCTCTAAGCGCTAAGCCGTCGCGCGCCGCACGCCGTTGCGCAGATCGAACTTGCGCAGCGGCAGTTCGCGCACGCGCTGGCCCGTCAGCGCGAACACCGCGTTCGCGACCGCCGCCGCGACCGGCGGCGTGCCCGGCTCGCCCGCGCCGCCGGCTTTCGCGCCCGAATTGATGATCGCCACTTCCTGGCGCGGCGCATCGGCCATCCGCACCATGTCGTATTCCGGGAAGTTCTGCTGCACGACGCGGCCTTCCTTCACGGTGATCTCGCCATAGAGCGCCGCCGTCAGTCCGAAGATCGCGCCGCCTGCGATTTGCTGGCGGAACGTCGCGGGGTTCACCACCTCGCCCGGATCGGCCGCGCTCCAGATGTGATGCACGCGCACGCGTCCCTGCTCATCGACAGACACTTCCGCGACTTGCGCCACGATCGTGCCGAAGCTTTCGCGGATCGCGATGCCGCGCGCGCGCCCTTCCGGCGCAGCTGTTCCCCAGTTCGACATTTCCGCGACGCGCTCGAGCGCCGCCTTGTGCCGGCCCTCCAAATGCGCACGCCGGAATTCGAACGGATCTTGCCCCGCGCGATGCGCGAGCTCGTCCATGAAGCACTCGATGGTGAAGCCGTGCAGCGTGTTATCGACGCTGCGCCACGCGCCCCAACGCAGCGGGTTGAGCCCATTCTTGAAGCGCGTGATGCGATCGGGGATCGCATACGTCATGTGCGTCGCTTCGGCGGGATCGTGCTTATCGGCGAAGTTATGCGCCCACGCGATCACGCGCCCGTTCGCATCGAGCCCAGCTTTCAAGTGCGCGACCGACGCTTGGCGGTACCAGCCATGCGTCATGTCTTCTTCGCGTGACCACGCGATCTGGATCGGGCGGCCATCGGTTTGCTTAGCCGCCTCCACCGCAAGCTCGATCGCGTCGTCCTGAATGCGCCGCCCAAACGCGCCGCCCATCGGCACCGAGTGCATCGTCGTGTTTTCGAACGAGACGCCGCCACGTTTGGCCGCATTCGCGCGCGCGCCGAGCGCGTTCTGGGGCGCCGCCCACACCGTGAGTTTGCCGTCGCGCAGTTGCGCGACCGCGCTCATCGGCTCCATCTGCGCGTGGCTGAGATAGGGCAAGTGATACGTCGCTTCGATCGTCGTCGCCGCACCCGCGATCGCCGCATCCGCATCGCCGCCGACTTTGTGGTCTGTATCGAAATCGGTCCCGCTGACGACCGCCGCTTCCATCGCCGCGCGCACGGCGTCGGAATCGATCGCGCCGTTTTCGCCCGCGTTCCATTGCGGCTGCAGCGCCGCGAGTCCTTGGCGTGCACGCCACGTGTTGTCCGCGACGACGACAACCGCGTTCTCAAGCTGGATCACTTTGCTGACGCCGCGCACCGCAAGCGCCGGCGCGGTATCGACGCTCGCGAGCGTGCCGCCGATCACCGGGCATTGCGCGACCGCGCCATAGAGCAACCCTTCCGGCCGCACGTCGCCCGCATAGAGCGCCTCGCCCGTCGATTTTGCCGGCACGTCGAAGCGCGGCGTATCGCGCCCAACGATCCGGTACTGGTCGCGCGGCTTCAGCGGCGGCTCTTGCGAGGGTTCAAACGCCGCCGCGGCCGCCGCCATCTCGCCATAGCGCGCGCGCCGGTTCGACGCTGCGTGCACGAGCACGCTCGGCTCCGTCGTGACCTCGCCCTCCGGCACGTTCCACGCACGCGCGGCAGCCTTGATCAGCATCTGCCGCGCCGCCGCGCCCGTCTTGCGCATCGCCTCAACGCCGGTGAAGCGCACCGACGTTGAGCCGCCGGTGATCTGCATGTTCATCTGCTCGGCGAGCTTCCTGCCCGCAAAGTCCGCGACGCCGTTCAGCACCTGCGGGATCGAGCGATCGCCCTGCAGGAAGCCGCGCACGAGCGGCCCGTTCGCGAACGCCTTATCCGCCGGCGCCTGCTCCATGCGCACATGCGCCCAATCCGCGTCGAGCTCTTCGGCGAGCATCATCGGCAGCGCCGTCTGCACGCCTTGGCCCATATCCGAATGCGGTACGAACACCGTGACCGTGTCGTCGGGCGCGATGCGCACCCAATGCGTCAGCACCGTTTCGCCATCCGCCGCCGCAAGCTCGCGCGCGCGGCCGAGCGTGTTGTACGGATAGAGCGCCCAACCGATCGCGAGCCCGCCTGCAGCGGCGACGCTCGAAACGATCACAAACCGGCGCGAAGGAAATTTCCGCTCGCTCATCTCGCGCTCCCTCAGCCGGCCGCCGCAGCGATATGGATCGCCGCGCGAATTTCTTCATACGAACCGCAACGGCAGATGTTCGTCATCGCCGCATCGATATCCGCATCGGTCGGTTGCGGCTTCTCGTTCAGCAGCGCGACCGCCGCCATGATCTGGCCGGACTGGCAGTAGCCGCATTGCGGCGCCTGCGCTTCGATCCAAGCCGCCTGCACGCGATGCAGCGCGTCGCCGTTGCGCAAGCCTTCGATCGTCGTCACCGGCGATGTCACCGCGCTGACGGGCGTTGAGCACGAACGCACCGGCTGATCGCCAACAAGCACCGTGCACGCGCCGCACGCGGCGACGCCGCAGCCGTACTTCGTGCCGGTCAAGTTGAGAACGTCTCGCAACGCCCACAGCAGCGGCATGTCGTCTTCCACATCGATCGTGTGCGATGCGCCGTTCACAACAAGCGTCACCATGCGCCGCCTCCCTTATTCGCGGCGCATCTTATAGCCGATTTACGTGGAGGTACGCCTAGCCCGAATTATCCGGCGTAGCGCGGCGCGGCCGCGCCACGCGCATCGCCCGCGTTCGCCATCGCCCAATCGAGATCGCTCAAGTAGCGATCGACGACGCCGCGATGCACGGGAGAAAGCATGAGATGTAAGCCCTTAGGCTCGCTGATCGCGCTCGTCACCCAGCCGCGCTCGTACATTTTCCGTAGTAAAGCATTTGCGTCATGCCCGGCGTGCGCGAACGAAACGATCCCCAATTTCGGCGCCCCGATCACCTCGAATCCGCGCGCGCGCACGCCCGCCTCGACCGCCTCACGCGCTGCCGTGACCTCCCCGTGCTTGGCGCGATAGCCGGCGACGCCGAGGAAATTCATGACTGCCCACGCCGCTGAGATCGCCCCGCCCGGCC
The DNA here is from genome assembly GCA_964564595.1 of uncultured Caulobacteraceae bacterium. Classification (GTDB taxonomy): domain Bacteria; phylum Pseudomonadota; class Alphaproteobacteria; order Caulobacterales; family Aquidulcibacteraceae; genus JBEVOS01. The sequence continues at coordinate 15,144 of CAZMCA010000012.1, read as the reverse complement.
GCGTGCCCGCGAGTGTCGGCGTCACCATCTTGCCCGCGGGCCAATCGCGCACTTCGAAGATCATGCGCGCGCGCAGCTCTTCGCTGCGGAAAAACACGGTCGACGCGCCCTTCGAGCAGTACCCGTATTTGTGCAGATCCGCGCTCATGCTCGACACGCCCGGCGCAGTAAAATCGAACACCGGCAAATCCGCGCCATTCATCCGCACGAACGGCGCGATGTAGCCGCCGACGCACGCATCGACGTGCAGCCACAGATCGCGCTGGAGCGCCAGATCGCTCAACGCCGAAATCGGATCGATCAGGCCGTACGGAAAGCACGGCGCCGAACCGACGATCATGATCGTCTTCTCATCCGTCGCCGCGTCGATCGCCACTGGATCGGCGAGATAATCCCTGAGCGGCGTGCGGCGCACCTCCAGCTCCATCACCATCGCCGCCTTGTCGAACGCCGGATGCGCCGATCGCGGCAGCACGATGTTGAGCTTACCCGACGCGCCGCGCGCCCGCGCGTGATCGCGCGCGGCCTTCACCGCCATCAAGATGGAGTCGGTGCCGCCGCTCGTCATGTTCCCCGCCGCGCCCTCTGGCGCGTTGAGCAACGAAAGCCCGAACGCGACGACATCGGCCTCCATCTGCCGCAAGCTCGGAAACGCCGCCGGCCCCAAGCCGTTCTCCGCAGCGTACATCGCGTACGCTTCCTTCTGCACGCGCTCGACGTCCTCGCCCGCATTGAACACGTAGACCGCCGCGCGCCCGTCGCGCCATTTCACGTCACGCGCGCCCATCTCGCGCATGCGCGCCGAGAGCGTGTCCCACGCCTCACCTGTCTCCGGCAGCTTCGCGCGCGTCATGGCGGTTCTCCTTTGCACGCAACGTAGCGCCGGCGCGCCAAACCGGCTAGGGAGCCTCAAACAAGAGGAAACACCGATGCGCACGCTCATCGCCGCGCTCTTTGCGCTCATCGCCTTCGCCGCGCCCGCCCACGCTTGGCAGGATCGCTCCGCCCGCAACGGCGACGTCACGATCAACTATCACGTGGAAGGCCGCGCCGCCGATCCGATCGTGATCATGCTGCACGGCTTTCCGGATTTTTCCGGTTCGTGGCGTGCGCTCTCGGGTGAACTCTCCCGCGCGCGCTATCGCACGATCGCGATGGATCTTCGGGGCTACAATGGCTCGTCCGCACCCGCCGGCGTCGAGAACTACACGTTCGCGCATCTCATCGCCGACATTGACGCCGTGCTGAACGCCGAAGGGCCAGGCCGCAAAGCCACCCATCATCGGCCACGACTGGGGCGCGGCGATCGCGTGGCAATACGCGATGCAGCGCCCAGACCGCGTGCAGAACCTCGTCATCATCTCCGTGCCGCACCCCGCCGGTTTCGCGCGCGAGATGGCGACCAACGCCGAGCAGCAGCGCAACAGCGAATATGCGCGCCAATTCCAACAGCCGGGCGCCGAAAACGCGCTCACCGCCGAAGGCCTCGCCGAATGGGCCCCTGCCGCGCGCCGCGCCGACTACGTCGCCGCGTTCCGCCGCTCCAACTTCGCCGCGATGCTCAACTATTACCGCGCTAACTACCCGCAGACGGCTGGCGCATCGCTGCAGCAACAACAGCAGGCGCTCGCGATGCTGCCGCCGATACAATCGTCCGTCCTGGTGATCCACGGTCTCAACGACACTGCGCTCAACGCCGCAGGTCACAACGGCACCTGGAATCACGTCGCGCGCGACACGACGCTTCTCATGCTCCCCGGCGCCGGGCACTGGGCGCATCTCGACCGTGCCGACATCGTGAACCCCACCATTCTCAACTGGCTAGCGCTGCGGCGCGCGCCATAATCCGGGCATGACGCTGATTCCAGACCTTCGCCCGTTCGCGCTCGCGGCCGCCCTTCTCGCCACGGCCTGTGCGCACACGCCCGCGCCGCAAGCGACCGCCTCGCACGAAACGCTTCAACTCGACAACGGCGTCTACGTGGCGAACGGAATCTGCTTCGGCGAGTGGGGCTGCGACTACGCGCATTGGCGCGCGATAGAAGTGATCGCGCTTCACGAGCGGCCCGATCCCGCATCGCCCGTGGTCGCGCGCGTCGCGCCCGGCGCGTGGGTGACGCCTCTGGAAGGTCAATTGCGACTCCAACCGATCCGCGGCGTCGTACGGGCGCCGTTCGAGTCTCAGAACGTGCGCCTCACGCCCGGCGAGGTGGTCTACATGCTCGAACCGCAAGGCGAGGGTTACTACACATACTGGGCGCACGGGCGAAGCTTCGGATCTGAATGGACCGATGACGAGCCAGGCGCACCGATCGCCTGGGACGACGCGCGCGCGCCGCTTCCTGCCGGCGCGGTCACCGGCCAGTGGCGCCGCTACCAACTTGAGAATGGCCAGATCGGCTGGGGCGAAGGTGGGAGCTTCGCGTGCATGTCCGAACGGAGCGGCGACGAAGGCTGCCGCGGCTAGCGCGCCACGCTAGTTGCCCTCGCCCGCGTCCAACTCGCCGCCTTCGCTCTGCATGAAGCTCGCGATCTCGGTTTCGAGCGCGCGGCGCGTTTCGGGCGAGCAATCGGTCTGCGTTCCCGCGGCCGCCTGCACTGGCGCATTAACGATCAAATCTTGCACCAGACTGCCCGCTGCGGCGCGCGCGATCGGGTCTTCGATGCCCGCCACGCCGAGGCGCGCCGCCGACGCGACATCCACATCCGTCCAGCCGCACGTCGCAGCCGCAGCCCGCAGCGTCTGCGCCGCGCGCAAACCCGCCGCCAATTGCGGATCGGCCGCCTGCACCGCGGCCCAAGCCGCGTTGCGGCTCGCGTCGCCCACATCCGCCTCGCCGCACGCAGCGAGCGCCAGCGCGCCGAGCGGCGCCATCAAAACAAAGCGCATAAGACCTCCACCGCGCATCACGCGCGACACGTGATACGCATCGCCGGGCGCATCAAGCCGCCATGACGCACAATTGACCGACACTTACGGCGCCGCCCGATCGGCCTCGCCAATAAAGTCGAGGAAAGCCGCCGTCGAAGCTTCGTTGGCGGCCACCAGGTAATTGTGCGCCGCGCCTTTGAACTCGACGTATCTGCTGCCCGGAATGATCTGCGCAAGCTCGCGGCCATGCGCGACAGGCACGGCCGTGTCCTCGTCCCCATGCAGGATGAGCACAGGCATCTTCAGCGCCGCAGCGGCGCGCTCCCGCGTCGTCGCGTAACGCGCGATCGCCTCGGCCTGCGCTTTGACGCCGCGCATCGTGAAGCGGTCTTGCGCCAAGACTTCCATATCGCGCAAAGCGGCGTCGCGCGGCGCAGCCGAGCCATAACTTTCCGGCGTTCTGCTGCGGGCGAGCAACGCCCGCGCCAAGGCCAGCGGCAGGCTGTAGATCAACCGGCGCGCGCCATCGAGCTTGGTCTGCTCTGTCTTCAGCATCGTGCAGCCGAGCGTCAGCGAGCGCACGCGCTCCGGGTAGCGCATCGCAAATTCCGCCGCGATGCCTCCGCCCATCGACACGCCATAGACGTGCGCCTTCGTTTCGCCGGCGGCGTCCAGCACGGCAAGCGCATCGGCGGCGAATTGCTCGACCGTGACGCCCGGCGTCGTATCGCTCTCACCGACGCCGCGATTGTCGAACGTGACTGCGCGATGGTTTTGCGTGAGCGCAGGCAGCAGCGGATACCAAAGCCGGGAGCTATAGAGATGCCCCATGATCAGCAGCACAGGCGTTCCCGCACCGTCTGCTTCCCAGTGAATCCGGGCGCCGTTGCTATTTATGAATGGCATGATCGTGCGGTTGTACGGGTAAAGCGTGCGCCCGCCAACGCGCCGCCTAAGGCTCCAGCGCGCCCACCGCCGCCAGCAACTGCCGCTCCGCCACCACCAGATCACGCTCCGCTTGCGCGAGCGCCAAGCGCGCCGTGAGCAAATCCTGCTCCTGGTTCAGCACGTCGATCGTGGTGCGCAGGCCCGTCTCTTGCTCGAGGCGGATGCCCTGATAGGCAAGCTCGGCCGCGCGCACTTGCTCTTGCGCGCTCGTCACCGCAGAGCGCGCGCTCGTGAGCCCTGTCCACGCATTCGTCACCAGTTCGCGCGTCGAACGCTGCGCGGCGGCAACGTCGAGGTTCGCGGCCGATCGCAAAGCGCGCGTCTGGCGCGCGCGCGAGAGGTTGGCGCCGCCGGTGAACAGCGGCATCGAAAACCGAACGCCAACGCTGTCCGACGAAGATTCCGTCGCCGGCAAATCGATCTGACCTCCGAGCGAAGACCCGGCTTCCAGCGAAAGCCGCGGCCCGAACGCCGCGTTCGATGCAGCGACGGTCGCATCGGCCTGCCGCGCCGCCGCGATCGTTGCGAGCAGCGAGGGATTGTTCTGCACCGCCGTATCGAGCGCGACTTCGAGCGACGCGGGCAAGCCTTGCGCGGCCGGCGGCGCGCTCAAATCCGAAGGCGGAGACCCAACCAGTCGCGTATACGCCTCGATCGCCGCCGCGAGCTGCGCTTGCGCCTGCACGAGCTGCGTGCGTGCTTGCGCGAGCCGCGCATCGGCCTGCGCCAAATCCGTGCGCGTCACCACGCCCGCTTCGAACTGCGCATTCACGAAGCGCTGCTGCTCGGTGAGGTTCGCGACCGTCGTCTCACGCGCAGACACAGTCGCCTGCGCTTGCCGCACGCCCGCATAGGCGCTCGCGACATCCAAGAAGAGCTGTTGGCGTGCGCCATCGTAATTGGCCATCGCGCCCGCGATCTGCGCACGCGCCTGGCGCGTCGAGGCCAGCACCGCGCCCGATGCAAACAAAAGCTGCGACGCCGAGACGCCGCCGGACCAAGTCTCCCGCCGGTCGCCCGTCGAGGCCGGCCCATAGCTGTCGCCCGTCGATGCGCTCGCGGAGAGCGAAGCGGACGGCAGCGCCGCGGCCCACGCTTGCGGCAGCGCTTCACGCGTTGCGCGCAGACGTTCGCGTTGCGCCGCGAGCGTCGGGTTGGTTTCCGCCGCCTGCCCCATCGCTTCGGCGAGGGTTTCGGCATGTGCGGCCGGCGGCGCCATCGTCAGCGCCAGAGCCAGCGCCGAGACAGCGGCGGCAAGTGAGCTTCGCATTCTGCGGTTCCTATTCTCTGCGCAGCGCTTCGATCGGATCGAGCTGCGCGGCGCGCCAAGCCGGATAGGCGCCGAAGATGACGCCCACAAGCCCGGAAAAGCCGATCGCCAGAAGCGCCGTGTCGACGCCTACCGCGAACGGCAAGTTGAAGATGGACGTGATGCCCCACGCCCCGGTCATGCCGATGATCAATCCCACGATCCCGCCGGCCACCGAAAGCGCAATCGCCTCCAGCCCGAATTGATGGAGAATGTCAGCCTTCCGGGCGCCCAGAGCCTTGCGCAAGCCGATCTCGCGCGTCCGCTCCGTAACGGAAACCAGCATGATGTTCATGATCCCGATCCCGCCCACGAGCAGCGACACCGCCGATATGCCCGCGAGCAGGCCGGTGAACGCCGCCGTCGCTTGATTTGCGGTCTCCATGATCGAGTTCAAGTTCTGAACCGTGAAATCGTCTTCGCCTTCAGAGGTGCGGTGGCGCTGTCGCAAAAGGTTCGTGATGTCCTCTTCCGCGCGCGCGAGGGCTGCTTCCGATTCCGTCTTGATCGAAATCTGGCTCACCGTATCGGCGCGCCGCTGGCGGCCCGAGATGCGCCTCTTCACCGTGGAGAACGGCGCCAGCACGATATCGTCCTGGTCCTGCCCAAAGCCGGTCTGGCCTTTGCTTTCCAGCACGCCGATCACTTCGAACATGCCGCCTTGGATGCGCACGCTCTGCCCGATCGGATCGACGTTCGGAAACAGTTCGCGCGCCACCGATGCGCCAAGCACCAGCACTTTGCGCGCCTGGCGCTCTTCGCGCTCATCGAAGAAGCGCCCGTGCTCCACTTCCCAATCGCGCGCGAGCAGATAAGCCGGCGTCACGCCTTCGATGCGCGTATTCCAGTTGAGCCCGTTGGCGACCAGCTGCCCCGCGCCGCGCTGCGAGGGCGACACCGCGACGAGCCCCGACACTTCACGCTCGATCGCCTCGACATCCGCCATCGTGAGCGATTCAAACGAGCCCGGCGCCATCCGGACGCCGCCGCCGCCGCGCTGCGCGCCCGGCACGACAACAAGCAAGTTCGAGCCAAGGCTCGAGATCGACGCCTGCACGCTCGCCTGCGCGCCGCGCCCGAGCGAGACCATCGCCACGACGGATGCAACGCCGATGATCACGCCCAGCGCCGTCAGCGCAGAGCGCAGCGGATTGGCGCGCAACGCACGCCCCGCGCTCGAAATCAGATCGGAGGTCCGGATCATGCCGCTTGCGCTCCGTTCATGCGATCGCCCACGATCCGCCCATCACGCATTTCAATCGTGCGCCGCGTCTTCTCCGCGACCTCGAGATCGTGCGTGACGATCACCACCGTCGCGCCTTCGCGGTTGAGCGAATTGAACAGCGCCAGAATGTCCTTGCCGGTTTGCGTATCGAGCGCGCCCGTCGGTTCGTCCGCGAGCAGCAGCGCCGGCTCGCCCGCGAGCGCACGCGCAATCGCAACCCGTTGCTGTTGGCCCCCGGAAAGCTGCGTCGGCCGGTGCGTCATCCGCTCGCCGAGGCCAACGCGATGCAACATCTCCTTGGCGCGCTCGCGGCGCTGCGCCGGCGGCACGCCTGCATAGATCATCGGGAGCTCGACGTTTTCGATCGCGGTCAGCCGCGAGAGCAGATTGAAGCTCTGAAACACGAACCCGATCGTGTGATTGCGGAACGCCGCGAGCCCTTCGTCATCGAGCGACAGCATGTCCGCGCCATCGATCGAAAGCGAACCGCCCGTCGGCGTATCGAGCCCGCCTAGGATGTTCATCAAAGTCGACTTGCCCGAGCCCGACGGGCCGACGATCGCTGCGTAATCGCCGCGCGCGATATCGAACGTCACGCCGTCGAGCGCGTGCACCGTCTCCTCGCCCATCGTGTAGAGCTTGACGAGATCGCGCGCGGAAATGAGCGCGTCCATCCTAGACGCCCCGGATCCGCACGCCCGGCCCGCCGCCGCCCATACCGCCGCGATTGCCGCCACGCTGGCCAGCCTTTTCGCCTTCCGGCTCCGGCCCGCCGCCCGTGATCACTTGATCGCCTTGCCGCAGATCGCCGCCGACGACTTGCGTGAACGCATCGTCGGCCGAGCCGATCTCCACGCGCACCGGCGTCGGGCGATTGTCGCGCAGCACCCACACGACCGCTTGGCGCGTCTGCACGCGCCGCGCGCGTTCGCCGCCGCCATTGGCGCGTAGCGCGGCAAGTTGCGTGCGTTGTTCGGGCGTGAGGATCGGCTCGATCTGGCGCATCGCGTTCTCACGAACGCGCCGCATGAACGCGCGGCGGTCCGCCGGGCTCGCATCCGGCCCAGGCCGCTCGCCAGCCGACGCCATCGCGTTCTGCATGATGCCGCGCACTTGCTCTTGCTGCGCCGCCGTGAGGTTCAGCCCTTCGAACATGCGCATGCTGCCAAAACCACGGCCCTCGCCGCCGCGGCCTTCGCCGCCTTGGCCTTGCGCGCGCGCTTCGCCGCCGCCGCCTTGCCGTTCGCCGCGCGCGCCGCCGCCGGCTGACGCAAGCAGCGCCGTGCCTTGCTCTTGCAGCCGCTCATCGGCCGGCCGGAAGCGCAAAGCCTGATTGGGAATGCGCATCGTTTCGGGAATTTGCTCGACGATGATTTCCGCATTCGCCGTCATCCCCGGCAGCAAGCGCCGCCCCGGATTATCGGCCTGCACGACCACCGTGTAGGAAACCACGCCATTGGTATCGACGCCCTGCTGGCGCACTTGCGCGAGCGAGCCTTCGAACTCTTCATCCGGGAACGCATCGACCGTGAAGCGCACCGGCATGCCTTGGCGCACTTCGCCGATATCGGCCTCATCGACCGTGATCTCCGCCTGCAGCCGCGACAGATCCTGCGCGATCACAAACAAAGTCGGCGCCTGAAAGCTCGCCGCGACGCTCTGGCCCGGGTTCACTTGGCGATCCACCACCACGCCGTCGATCGGCGAGCGGATCACGCTGCGCTCAATGTCCGTGCGCGCCGCCGCGAGCGACGCCGCCGCTTGCGACACGCTCGCCGCCGCACGCGTCCTGGCCGCGCGCTGCTGCGACATCATCTGGTCGGATGCAAAGCCCGCTTCCGCGAGCCGCGCATAGCGCGCGTAATCAGCTTCCGCGACGCGCGCATCGGCTTGCGCTTGCGCGAGCTGCGCCTGCGCCTGCTGCGCGCGTTGATTGAACGTCTCGGGATCGAGGCGCGCGAGCACCTGGCCGCGCCGCACAGTCGAATTGAAATCCACTTCCACGCTGAGCACCGGTCCCGACACCGTCGAGCCGACATTGACGCTCACGAGCGGCTTGAGCGCGCCCGTCGCGCTCACCACGCGCGCGATCTCGCCGGTATCGACGGCGCTCGTGCGATAGGGCTCTGCGTCTTCCTTGTTGCCGAACATGAGCCAGCCGCCGAGCACGGCGACCGCAAGGCCGCCCGCGATCCAAGGCATGCGCTTGTCGCGCCGCAGCTTTTGAACGTCGACGCGCCCGACAGCCGCGCGCGCTTGGGCCGCCGCGCGGGCCGCAAAGCCGGGCCGGGCCTCAGGCGCTTCCGCGCGCGTTTCTGGCCGTTCGTTCAATTCAGCGTCGCTCATCGCACTCATGGTCCCCGGTGGGTCAGGCTGTCCCTAGCTCATTCCCGTCAAAAGCGAACCGGCGGCGGGGTTTGACGCCCGCCGCCGTCCGCCAACGCGCTATTGCGACCGTTGTTGCTGGCGCTGCGCGCGCCGCGCTTCGTGATCGGCCGTGGTGATGCGGCCGTCGTTGTTCGCGTCCATATGGGCGAACATCTGCGCGCCGTGCGCCTGGAACTCGGCCTGCGTCACGGCGCCGTCGCGGTTGGCGTCTGCGCCGCGCATGCCGCCGCCACGGCGATGGCCGTGGCCCCAGCTATGCCGCTGCGGCCGCTCTTCGGCGGTGAGGCGCCCGTCGCGGTTCGCATCGAGCCGCTCGAACATCTGCGTCGGGCCGGCCAGGAATTCCTCACGCGTGATCACACCATCGTTGTTCGCGTCAGGGTTACGCATCCCAGGCCCGCCCGGACCGCCGGGACCGCCACGGCGCTCGCCTTCGGCGCGTTCAGGCCGCTCAGGGCGCCCAGCGCGCCGCTCTTCAGCCGAGATGGAGCCATCCCGGTTGGTATCGAGCTGCGTGAAGCGTGCTTGGTGCGCCGTGTCGAACTCGGCCCGCGTCACGGCGCCGTCATTGTTCGTGTCCATCCGCTCCATCATGCGGCCCGGGCCACGCGGCGCCGGGGGCGGATTGGTCTGCGCCTGCGCGAACGCGACGCCGGCGCCCCCCAGGGCGGCGATCGCAACAGCGGCGGCGAGAAGTCTCTTACGCATTGGTCATCTCCCTTCGGGACCGCGCGGTCGCGCATCCCGGTAGCGTGAGCCTTAAACGTCGCCCTTGGCGTGCGTTCGTCGGTCTTTCGTCAAAGTGTGTCGGCGCGCCCGCCATGCCAGGCGCCAAATAAGAAGCGGCCGGTGCGAGGGGGGCTCGCACCGGCCGCATGCGCCGGGACTTCTGGGCGAGGGTTGGCGGGTTCGACCGACGCCCGACGCAAAGTTGGTTCGCAAAAGCGGCGGGGAGGGATCCGATGCCTTTGAACTGCGAACGATGCGATCATCGGGGGCGAATATGTCCGTGCTTTGTCTGCACTGCGGTCGATGGCGCCAAGTTGTGTCAGTGGCAGGACTCTAAGCGAGATGTAACGAACGCTTACGTTCCGGGAGGCCGGTTGCGCGGATCGGGCGGACGCATGTCGTTGCGCGGCTCTCGCACCGTCTGCGGGCGCAGATTCGTTTCGCGAATAAATTCCGCGCGCACCACAACGCCGTCATCATTTGCATCGTAATCGTCGAACCGGCTGCGCAACTCCGTTTCGAACTCCTCGCGCGTAATGGAATTGTCGACGTTGCGGTCGAAGTCGAGCCGGTACGGCGGCGCGTTCGATCCGCCGAGCGCGGCGGTGACCCATTCTTGAAACTCGATCGGCGTCAGCGCGCCATCATTGTTGCCATCCGCGCGCGCCCATTCGCGCGCGATCGCGGCGTCGCGCTCGGCGGCATCGATGCGCAGATCGCCGTTCGCATCGCCCGAGGCGTAAACCAGCGCGTCAGCTGAAAGCAGCACCCGCACCGGCTCGTTCGGGATGCGCGGCCCACGATCGCCGCCGCCGCTCATGCACGCGCTCGTCGCGCACGCAGCGCCCAGAACCGCCGCCGCCGTCCATGCCTTCATACCGACTCTCCTCTGCCGCGAGCGGGCCGCTTTAACCTTGCGCGCCCGCCTTGCCCGCGTCTCAAGGCCGAACTTTGGCCAACCAATCGCGTTTCGCCAAGAATGTATGTCAAAATGTGTCGGCCCGCCCGGTCCGACACGCTTTGGCGCACACCCACACACGGACTTTGTAGATTTCTCCACCCTGCTTGCGTGATGATGCCCTCATGGCCCCCGAAGATCCGCACATACTGGTCGTCGACGACCACCGCGACATCCGCGAAAGCCTCGTTCTCTTCCTGAAGAAGAACGGCAAGCGCGCCACCGCCGTCGATGGCGCCGAAGGCGCCCGCAAGGTGCTGCGCGAAGGGCGCGTGGACTGCGTCATCCTCGATATCATGATGCCCGGCGAAGACGGCCTCTCGCTTTGCCGCCACATCCGCGAAACCGCCCGCGTGCCGGTGATTCTCCTCTCCGCGCGCGGCGAGGACGTCGATCGGATCGTCGGGCTCGAAGTCGGCGCCGACGATTACGTCATAAAGCCGTTCAACCCGCGCGAGCTTTTGGCGCGGATCGACGCCGTGCTCCGCCGCACCCACGCGCTTCCGCCCGACACCGCCCCGCCGAGCGGCGAGGCGCTCCGCTTCGATCGCTGGATGCTGAAGCTCGCAGAACGAGAACTTGTCGACGAAAACGGCGAGGCGCACGAGCTCTCCACCGGCGAATACAAGATGCTGCTCACGTTCCTGCAGCGCCCCAAGGTCGTGCTCTCGCGCGAGCAGCTGCTCGATCTTTCGTTCGATCGCGGCTCGGAAGTGTTCGATCGCGCCGTCGATACGCAAGTGAGCCGCCTGCGGCGCAAGATCGAAGCCGATCCGCGCATGCCCAAGCTGATCAAGACCGTGTGGGGCGGCGGCTACGTCTTCACCGCGCCGGTCGAAAAGCTCTGAGCCAACGCATGTGGAATCCGCTGCGCACGCTCGCCGGGCGCCTCATCCTCGTCACCATCGCCGCCATCGCGCTCTCCTACGTCGCGGTGTTCACGCTGGTGTTCAACGAGCGCGGCGCCTCGCTGCGGCGTTTCGCGGAGACCAACGTCGCCGAACGCGTCGCCTCCACCGCACAGCGCATCCGCGAAGCGCCCGCGCGTGACCGGCCCGCGCTTGTACGGGCCATGCGCGATTTCGGCGTGCGCTATCGCATCGTCGATGCGCCACAAACCCAAGCCAACACCGGCCCCTCCGCGCAGCGCATCGCGCGCCTCGTCTCCGAAGCGCTCGGCGGCGTCGAAGCGCGCGCTCATACGCGCATCGTGGAGGTCACCGAGCGCACGGGCTGGCGCCGGCGCTACGAAGCGCGCGCCGCGCATGAGCAACATATGGCGCCAGATCGCGCGCCGCTGGACGCGCCGGCGGGCGCGGGCGCGCCGCCCCCGCCGCGCGATGTCATCCGCATGCGCGTCGTTGGGCCGGACGGGCCGCGCTTTCGCGCCACCCAAGCAACCATCCTCGTGTCGCTCGGCGGCGCCTCCTGGCTCGAAGCGCGCGCGACTTTGCCCGCGCCGCGCCCATTCCCGATGAGCTATGTGTGGGCGGCGCTCGGTTCGATGTTCGCCGTCGGCCTCGGCGCGGTGCTCGTGTCGCGCCAGATCGGGCGCCCGCTCGAAGATTTGACGCGCGCGGCCCAACGCCTCGGCGCGGGCGAAGCCAATGTGCAAGTGCCCGCCACCGGCCCCGATGACGTGAAGCGCGCCAGCGAAGCATTCAACGCGATGGCCGCGCGCCTTGGCCGGCAGATGAACCGCCAGCGCCACATGCTCTGGGCGCTCTCGCACGATCTACGCACGCCCATCACCGCATTGCGGCTCCGCGCCGAACTGCTGGACGACGACGCCACGCGCCAAAAGCTCATGACCTCCATCGCCGAGATGGAAACTCTTACCGAGCAAGCGCTCGCCCTCGCGCGCGCAGGCGCCAGCGAAGAAACGCGTGAGATTGTCGATCTCGCCGAGATTGCACGCACGCTCTGCGGCGAACTCGAGGAGCTTGGCGTCGCGATCCGCGCCGATGCGCCAGCGCCCGTCAACGCGCCGTGCCGCCCAACCGAAATCGCGCGCGCGCTGCGCAACCTTGCGGAAAACGCCTCCAAATATGGCGGCGGCGGCGTGATGCGCGCGCGGCGTGAAGGCGCGAACGCGATCCTCGAAGTGCTCGACGAAGGCCCGGGCCTCTCTGCCGATGAACTGAAGCGCGTCACCGAACCGTTCTACCGTGCCGACGCTGCGCGCGGAGACGGCCGCGGCGCGGGCCTCGGGCTCGCCATCGTACAAGCCATCGCCGATGGCCACGGCGGCCGCTTCGTCTTGGAAAACCGCACGCCGCGCGGCCTGCGCGCCGCGCTCGTGCTGCCGGCGGCTTAAACGCGCGGGATGAGCGCGCACACGCTCATTTGCCCTTCGCGCGTCGTCCACCAATGGCCGTTCCATACGGCGCGGAGCGCAGCGGCCGCGACCGGGCATTTCAGCTGCGCGTCATCCTGGTTCCAGATCGGGCCGACTTCGACGGGTGTTTCACGCCGGAGCGCAAAGCGCCGGGCGCCTTCAATCCCGCACACTGACATTTCATTCCAGCGCGTGGTCAGCCAATTGCCGTTCCACCGCCCGCGCACCGCGCTTGCGACGATTGGGCATTTCACCTCGGCGTCCTGCTGATTCCAGATCGGCCCCGCTTCGAAGTCACGAGACCTCGGCGCAGCAGCCGCCGGCGCAGCCAAGCTCAACACAGTCAGCGCCGCCGCCAACATAATCGCCGTATTCATTGCCCGCCCCTCGCGCTAGCGCACCCGCTCCACACGCACGCCCCGTGCGCGCAACATCTCCACCAAGCCGTCATCGCCCAGCAAATGCCCGGCGCCGACCGCGACGAAATCCACGCCCGCGCCGTCCATCTCGCGCATCAGCACATCCGTCCATGCGCGGTTCCGGCGCACGAACAGCATGTCGTAGAGCTCCGGATAGTCGTCGCGCGTTTCATCGATCACGGCGCGCTCAAGGGCGCGCAGATCGCCGCGCTCCCACGCGCGCTCAAGCTCGGCCAGTTCGCGCGCGCTCTCGGCGCCACCTTCGACGCTCTCCATCAGCATCTCGATCTGCACCTCTTCGCTGAGGCCGGAGAAGAACTCGAGCTGCTGCGCGCTCGTTTCGAACCAGCGCATGCGCTTGCCCGCCGCATCCGCCGCCGCATCGATCTGCCGATCGACGCCCGCGCCCGGATCGTAGCCAGAGCGCACGATCGGCATGATCGAGATCATCAGCCCCGCGAACCACGGCTGCCAGCGTTCCGCCATCGTCGGCGGCGCGCCGAGCGCCGTGAGCGCCGCGGCAACACGCGCGTTCTGCTCAGGCGTCAGCCGCGATGAGAGCGGCCGGTCCGCTGGCGCGGCGCCCAGGCGCATCGCCGCGGCCGCGCTTTGCGCATCGGCCTCGGCGCTCATCTCCAACTCGGTCCAGACCTCCTCGCTTGCAGCGAGCGCCGCATGCGCGTTCGCCCCGCCCCAGTCGGCGCCAGGCCGGCGCACATGCACCGTGCCGAACAGGTACATCGTAGAATCGCCGTCGCGCGCCACGAACAAAGCCGGGCTGATCGGCCGCGCGCGCGCCGTTTCCGCGTGCGCTGCGCCCGCCAGCACGGCGGCGCATGCAAGCGCCGCAAGCGCCTTACGAAACATCGAACTTCACGCCTTGCGCCAGCGGCAGGCTCGTGCCGTAGTTCACCGTCTGAGTTTGCCGCCGCATGTACGCCTTCCACGCATCCGAGCCGCTCTCGCGACCGCCGCCGGTTTCTTTTTCGCCGCCGAACGCGCCGCCAATCTCCGCGCCCGATGGCCCGGTGTTGACGTTCGCAATCCCGCAATCGGAGCCCGTGGCGGAAAGAAAAATCTCCGCTTCGCGAAGATCGGTCGTGAAAATGGCGGAGGAAAGGCCTTGCGGCACGTCGCGCAGCAGCGCGATGGCCTCATCGAGCGTCTTGTACCGCAGCACGTAGAGGATCGGCGAAAACACTTCCGTGCGCACCAGCCCCGTTTGCGCCGGCATCTCCACCAGCGCCGGCCGCACGAAGAAGCTCGCGTCGCCGTTCATATCGACGCGCTCGCCGCCATGCACCACGCCGCCGTCGCGCTGCGCCGCCGCGAGCGCCGCCTCCATTGCGCGGAACGCGTCTTCATCGATGAGCGGCCCGACCAGCGTGCCCTCAATGCGCGGATCGCCCACCGGCAAGCTCGCATACGCCGCCTTCAGCCGCGCAACGAGCGCATCGGCGATGTCTTCGTGCACGATCAGGCGCCGCAACGTCGTGCAGCGCTGCCCGGCCGTGCCGACGGCGGAGAAGCACACCGCACGCACCGTCATGTCCAAATCCGCGCTCGGCGCCGCGATCAGCGCAGCGTTGCCGCCAAGCTCCAACAAAGTTCGCTTAAGCGTCTTCGCCGCCTCCGCCGCGACCGCCTTGCCCATGCGCGTCGAGCCCGTCGCCGAGACAAGCGCGATGCGCGGATCGCCCGCGAGCTGGCTGCCCGCATCGGCGCCGCCCTGCACGCACGCGAACAACCCTTCAGGCACGTCCCGTTCGCCAAAGCGCCGCGCCGCTTCTTTCAACGTCTCCATCACAGCTTGCGCGCAGAGCGGCGTCTTCTCACTCGGCTTCCAGATCACGCTGTCGCCGCAGATCAGCGCGAGCGCCGCGTTCCAGGCAAACACCGCGACGGGAAAGTTGAACGCCGTGATGATCGCGACCGGCCCGAGCGGGTGCCAGCGCTCC
>CAZMCA010000011.1:6480-39676 GCA_964564595.1 uncultured Caulobacteraceae bacterium | reverse complement strand
TCCTGCTCGTTCTGACGCTGGTCGATC
Organism: uncultured Caulobacteraceae bacterium; assembly: GCA_964564595.1. Taxonomy (GTDB): domain Bacteria; phylum Pseudomonadota; class Alphaproteobacteria; order Caulobacterales; family Aquidulcibacteraceae; genus JBEVOS01. The sequence continues at coordinate 39,649 of CAZMCA010000011.1, read as the reverse complement.
TCTCGCTCGCCGGCAATCTGGTGCTGATCATCCTCTTCTCAGGCTACGAAAACTTCGTCTCGAAGATCGACGCCGCGCACGCCGATCGTGATCGCCCCGAATGGATGGGCACGCTCGATTTCTCGGGTCTCAAGATCAAGCTGATCGCCTCGATCGTCGCGATCTCGGGGATCCACCTCCTCAAGATCTTCATGAACCTCGAGCACTACACGGTGACGCAGCTCACCTGGTACGTGATCATCCACATCACGTTCATCATCTCAGGCGTGATGTTCGCGCTGATGGATTGGATCGAAGCCAAGGCGCACGCCGTTAAGTAGCAGCGCCCGGCCTCTGCGCACGCGCCCGCCGCCAGCGCGAGAACGCACTCAAGCTTCCATACCCGAGCCGCTCCGCGATCTCGGTCAGCGTATATACGTTCGATGCAAGATAGCGCTCCGCAAGCAGCGCGCGCGCGTCTTCCAGAAGCGCCGTGAACGACGCGCCCTGCGCCGCCAATTGCCGGTGCAGCGTTCGCCGGCTGACGCCAAGATGGGCCGCAACGCGCTCGATCGTGCACGCGCCCGTCGGCATGAGAGCAAGGATGAGCTCGCGCACGATCTCTTCGCGGTCCTCGCCGCGAAACGCCGCTTCCGATTCCACGTAACGCAGCGCCCGCCGCGCCGCGACCGGATCGGCCTCGGCGATTTCGGTGTCGAGGTCACGCGCGGCCAGCACGACGCCGTCGAATTCCTGATCGAACAGCGGCGTCAGCCCCAGCACGCGCCGATGCGTGGAAAGGTCGGCTGGCGCCGGGTGCCCGAAGCACACATCCTGCGGCCGCCAGCTTTGTGTTGTCAGCGCCCGGATCGTGCGCACCAGCACGCCAATCGTTAGCTCGTTCACTTGGCGCGACGCGTTGGGCCTTGGGCCAGACATCACCTCGCGCACGATGGCGATGTCGCCATGCACATCGAGCCGCAGCGTCAGCGCCTGGTTCTGCGCCCACGTGTAACTGACAAGCGCATCGAGCGCCTTGCGCAATGTCGGCTGCTCGCGGATCACGAACGCGACCGCGCCAAGGTTCGAAAGCCGGCGCGTCTCCGCGAGCCGCAACCCGAAATCGGCCGCCCCCGAGAGCCGCGCTGCGCTCTCCAGAAGCCGGCCCGCCGATACCGCCGGAATGCGCAAATCCGGATCGGTGAGGCAGGCCGGCGGCAAGCGCTGCTCCGCCGCCAGCCGCAGCGGATCGAGGCCAAGCCCCCGCGCGAGATCGGCAAATCCCGTGAGACTGGCGCTGCGCGTAAGCAACTCGGCCATGTCCCGAACTGTTAAACGCATGTCCCGAATTGTCAAACACCGAGCCGCGCGCGGCCTTATCTCTCGTCGCAACACAACAGGGAGAACGCCATGCATCGCGAAGGTTTGGAGGCCGTCGAAGCTCTGGTGACGCGCGTGCGCGAGCCGTTTGAGACCATCCACGTGCGCCCGTTGACGCCCATAATCGGCGCCGAGATCGAGGGCGTCGATCTCGCGACCGACCTCACCAACCATCAATTCGCGGAAGTGCGCCGCGCGCTGAACGAGCATCACGTGATCGTCTTCCGCGACCAGCATCTCGGCGCAGAAGATCACAAGCGTTTCGCCCGCCGCTTCGGCAAATTGCACGTCCACCCGCTGCAAGCGATGCGCGAGGGCGATAGCGAGCGCCTGGAGATCAAGGCGAGCAAGAACTCCAAGTTCGTCGCCGGCGAAGGCTGGCACACGGATGTCACCTGCGATGCAGAGCCGCCAATGGGCTCGCTGCTCTACATCCAGCAAACACCGGAGATCGGCTTTGGCGGCGATACGCTGTTTGCGAACATGCACCTCGCGTTCGACATGCTCTCAAAGCCGATGAAGGCGTTCCTTGAAACGCTCACCGCCGTCCATGACGGCGCGATCCCGTGGGTTCAGGGCTACGGCTACAAGCCCGATCAGGAATTTGCCGTGAACGAGCACCCGGTGGTGATCCGCCACCCGGAAACGGGCCGCAAAACGCTGTTCGTCAATCGCGGCTTCACCTCGCACATCAAGCAGCTCGCGCGCTTCGAAAGCGCGGCGCTCCTGGAAATGCTCTACCGCCATGTCGAGACGCAGCCCGCGCTGAGCTGCCGCGTGCGCTGGACGCCGAACACGCTGGTGTTCTGGGACAATCGCTGCACGCAGCACCAGGCGATCTGGGACTATTACCCGCTCGATCGCGCCGGCCACCGCGTCTCGATCGTCGGCGAACGCCCCGCGGCGTAACGGCGATGGCCAGCGTCTCAATCACCGCGCCGCTGGAAGCGCGCGTGCGCTCGGTATGGCCTGGCCTTGCGGTCGCGCTCACGATCGCCGCGGCGGCGAGCTTTCTCTCCCAACACTACGGCGCGCCCGCGATGTTGTTCGCGCTGCTCGTCGGGATCGCGTTTCACTTCTTGCACGAGGAAGGCCGCTGCATCGCCGGCATAGAAGCGGCGTCGACAACGGTGCTGCGCTTGGGTGTTGCGCTTCTGGGCGTTCGCTTGTCGGCCGCGCAGATCGCGGACCTCGGCCCGATCCCCATCGCCGCCGTGGCCGCCGGCGTCGTGACCACGATCGCGCTGGGCGTGCTCGCGTCGCGACTTCTTGGTCAGCAACGCTGGTTCGGCGTGTTGTCAGGCGGCGCCGTCGCCATCTGCGGCGCTTCGGCCGCACTGGCGATCGCGGCCGTACTCCCGCAGCAAAGCGCAGACCGTGAGCGCGACACGATCGTCACCGTCGTCACCGTAACCGCGCTCTCCACGCTCGCGATGATCGTCTACCCGATGATCGCGTTCGCCCTGCACCTAAACACGGAAGAGTCGGGGCTCTTCCTCGGCGGCACGATCCATGACGTCGCCCAGGTCGTCGGCGCGGGCTACGCGGTCTCGCCGGAGGCTGGCGATGTCGCGACCTATGTGAAGCTCTTGCGCGTCGCGCTCTTGTTGCCGGTGGTGTTCGCGATCGCGCTCATCGCCGGCCGCGCACGACAGGGCGGGGATCGCCAAAGCAGCGCGCGCATGCCCGCGCCTTGGTTTCTCGTTGCGTTCGCCGCGCTGATGGCGGCCAACAGCTTTGGCCTCATCGCAGCGCCCGCCGCCGCCGCGGCGAGCGAGATATCACGCTGGTGCCTGCTCAGCGCAGTCGCCGCGCTCGGCATGAAAACGTCATTCAAAGCGCTCACGCGCGTCGGCTGGCGCCCGCTCGCGCTGATCGCGCTCGAGACAGCCTGGATCGCGGCCTTCGTGCTGACGGTCGTGTTCGCGACGCGCTGACTATTTCGCCAGCATGCTCATCAGCGTGTTCACGAGGAGTGCGATCAGCGTGAGCGTGCCGAGCGTGAACACCGCGAAACGCAACATGATGATGTTGGCCGTCGCCTGGATCAGCGAATGGACTATGCGGATCGTCACATAGGCCCAAGCGAGACCGATGTTCACCGGATCGAGCGCGCCGACCAATTCGGCCGAGAGCGCAATCGCATAAAACACCGTCGGCTGTTCGTGCAGGTGGTTGTAATTGTCCGCGACGCGCGAAACTTGCGGCGGCAATTCCAGCTTGCCGCCCGTGCGGGACAATTCCTGCGGATCGATCTTGGCCTTCTGCATCGCCGGGATGCGCGTGGCGTACATCCAGAGCCACATCACGAAGGTCCACGCCGCCAGCACCAACACCGGCAGCACCAGACCGTGCGCGTACATAATCTGCATGGCGTTTCCTCCCCGCCTTATGGGCCGACGCTTGCGCCGTTCGCGGCCCCGCGCAACCGGGTTCCCCCAGATGTCGCGTCCTAGGCGAGAACGTCGATCGGGGAGCGCTTTTCGTTTTGCTGGCCGGATAAGGCTTGGGCCGTCTGCGTCAGCCGCTCGGTGATCAGGCGCGCGATCTGCTCTTCGATGGCGCGCCGCTCTTCGGGGGCCATCGCGTTGAGATCGTCCTCGTCGAGTCCGAGCGATTCCATGATCTCTTCCCGCAGCCGCTCCATCGGCGTCTTCTCGATCTCCTCGCGGAACGCGGCGCGCGCGGCGTTGCGAGTCTCTTGCGCGGCGAGTTGCGCCTGAAAGCGCGGGTCGGATTCTGCCGAGCGATATGGGTCGAGCCCGGCAGGAATTGCCGTGCGGTCGATCGCTTGGGGTGCCTCCGCCTGCTGCAGCGAAAAGCCTTGCGGCGTAAGCGCCGCCTGCGCGCCAGTGAGCGCGATCAGCGGGTTGAGCGCGCCATCGATGCGCATGAGCCAAGCCTCCTGCTGCATGCGTGTGCAATCGCCGCGCCGCGCGCCGTGCGCGCTTGACCTTGCGGCGGCGCGCGCAACGATGGCGCATGCATATCGGCCACAACAACGGCCCGCCGATCGATGGGCCAGATCCCGAACCCGATCCCGCCGGCCTTCGCCTGCGCGCGTGGCGCAAGGCCCAACGCGCCGCCTACCGCGCGCCCTCGATCGACGCGCTGCAGCGCCGCACGCGCCGTGCCAACGAGATGGGCCTCACCTACACGCAGTTCACCGCCGTCGTGCTCGACCGTGGCCGCAACCCGACGACATTGTTCTTCGGTCTCGGCGGCGTGCTCGCGCGTCTCACTGGCGGCGCAATCAAAACCGACACGCACGGCGCGCCGCTCCTGATGCCCGGCGTCAAAGCCAAGCTCAGCGCGATCAAGCCCGGCGCAAGCTTCGTAATCGAAAACACGGATAGCGCCGAGAACCGAGACACGCTGCTCGGCCATATCCGCGCTATCGGCGCTGCGTGCCGCCACGCCTTTACTGGCGCGCGCGTCAGCGCCGGCGAAAACGACCTCCAACTGCCATCGCCCGCTCTGCCGCAAGCGCTGCTCGCCGAACACGGCTTGCAGCCCGGCGAAGCCGTGCTGGTCGGCGATACAGTCGCGCATGAAAAAACGGCTGAGCGCGCCAGCTTCGGGCTGTTCGTGTGGGCGTACCGCTATTTCGCCGAAAAGCCTCAATCGAGGGCGTAGCGCTTCGCGAACTCTGGCGGGAACGGCAGATCGTTGGCGTAGAAATAGCGGATCAGCTGCCCCTGGTGCTGCGCCTCATGCTCCAACAGATCGAACAGGATCGCCTCACGCGCCGCGTCGGCAGCCGCGGCGGCAACGCTCTCCGACACCTTCCCGCGTGACGCGGCAAGCGCCGCGGTCACCGCTTCCGGCGCCCCCGCATCCTTGAGCGAACACGCAAAGCCTTTCCAAGCGCCGGCCTCATAAGCCCGCGCATAGCTCTCCCGCGCCCCGCACACGCACCAGAACTGCGCCCCGATCGTATTCGACCGCGCCTTCCCGTTGTGCGCCGCCAGCCCGGCCGCATCGAGCGAAGCCGCCAGCGCGTCCGTCAGCGCAAACGCCTTCTCAAGCCGCTCTGTTAGGAGTGTCATGGCGAAAGCCTATCAAGGAGCCGACATGGACAGCAACGCGCGCAGCGGCGTCATCGCCCTCGCAGAAACCGAGGCGCGCGTCCCCGGCCCGAACGGGGAGCGCGCAGCGCTCGCCCTAAAGCGCGGCACGCTCGATCTCACGCTCTCGGTCCCGCGCCCGCCCAACGTGCAAACCCCGCATGCGCAGGACGAACTGTATGTCGTGATCCGCGGCCGCGGCGTCCTCGTCGCGGGCGGCGCGCGCACGCCCTTCGGCCCGGGCGACGTGCTCTTCGTCGCCGCCGGCGAAGAACACCACTACGCGGACTTTTCCGGCGACACAGCGCTCTGGCGCATCTTCTACGGCCGCGAGGGCGGCGAGATTCCCGCGTCTTGACGCCCCTAACGGAAGCGCGCTCACCTTCGCGTCAACGAAAAGACGACCTACTAAGGGAGACGGCCATGACCTTGCGCACGCCGCTTTGCGACCTTCTGAACATCGAACACCCGATCCTGCTCGCCGGCATGGGCGGGGTCTCCTACGCCGAACTCGCCGCCGCCGTGTCGAACGCAGGCGGCTACGGCGTGCTCGGCATGGCCGGCACGCAGCCAGAATTCATCCGCACGCAAATGCGCCGCGTGAAAGAGCTCACCAAGAAGCCGTTCGGCGTCGATCTCCTCGCCGCATCGCCCGAGAGCCTCACCGCGAGCGTCGACATCATCATCGAGGAAGGCGCCTCGAGCTTCGTCGCCGGCCTCGGCGTGCCGATGCCGATAATGGAAAAGCTCAAGAAGGCCGGCCTCAAAGTCATGGTCGTGTGCGGCGCGGTGAAACACGCCGTGAAAGCCGAGCAAGCGGGCTGCGACGCCGTGATCTGCCAAGGCGGCGAAGGCGGCGGGCACACCGGGCTCGTCGGCACCATGCCGCTGATCGCGCAGGCCGTCGAAGCCGTGAAAATCCCCGTCGTCGGCGCCGGCGGCATCTATGACGGGCGCGGCCTCGCCGCAGCGCTCGCGCTCGGCGCCCAAGGCGTCTGGATGGGCACGCGCTTTATCGCCAGCGACGAAGCGCATTCGGCGCAAATGTATCGCGACACGATCGTCGAAGCGACGGACGAGTCCACGATCCGCACGCGCTGCTATTCCGGCAAGCCGATGCGCGTGCAGAAAAACCCTTACGTCGACGATTGGGAAAAGCGCCCGCAGGACATTCAACCGTTCCCACAACAGGCGATGCTCTCAAGCCGCGCCGGCGTGATGGGCGGCATCGGCGGCCAAATGGAGGGCCTCGACGCCGACAAATCTTGCTTCGCGATGGGCCAATCGGCCGGCGGCGTCCGCGACGTGCTGCCCGCAGGCGAGATCGTCAAACGCATCCTCAAGGAAGCCGAAGACAGCATCGAACGCATCGGCAAGCTGCGCGTGAAGGCGACGGCCTAAGAGTCGCCGCGCAGCCGCTCCGAAAAGCTGCGCCGTGCGCCTTGGCCATCAAGCCAGACACCGAAGAACGCGCGCCGGAATCCCGGCCACCGCACAGTGCATGCCGCATTGTTGTTGTAAAAGAAGCGCGCGGTGTCGGCGCCCGTACTGACGCCGGTGATGCGATCGCCTGGGCGCACGTCCTCAAAACAGGCGCTTAGTTGCGTTTCGAGCGGGGCGAGACTAGCGCGCGACACGCCTTGGCGTTGCGCGATCTCATCGATGGAGCGGCGCGCGAGCGCATCTCCCGAAAGCGCACGCCGATACGTGAGCGCAAGCGCGAACGGACGATCCCAGCTGAACGCTTCCGCCTCCGACCATAGCTCAGCATCGAAAACGGGCTGCGCCAAAACCCGGAACTGCGCCGCGCCGACGCGCTCAGCTTCCGGCAGCGCGCGCATGACCTCCGCGGGGCGCGCTAAAGCTGGGGTCGCGCCTAACGCAACGAGGGTGATCGCCGATAGAACCAAGCGCCGCATGCGTTTCTCCTGCGCGCTCGATACGAACCGGCCGCGCGCCCGGATCAACGCGCAAAACACCCGCGCCGGTTCCGCGCTGCAGCGATTGGGAGCGGCCTCGCGGCCCTAAACGCGGATCGTGCCTTCGCTCACCGGCACGGCGTGCCCGCCGATGCGCACTTCCTTGAGCGCGCCCGCATCGAGATCGATCGTCAGCGCAATCAGCGAAGCCCGCCCCATCTCGACGCCCTGTTCGATCGGCAGCTTGTGCACGCCGCCCGCCAAATCCTCGAACCGCGCCACGACACCCGCAAACGCTGCCGCTGCGCTGCCCGTCGCGGGATCCTCGCCAATGCCAATGTGGGGCGCGAACATGCGCGCGCGGAACGCGTGCTCGGACTCTTCCGGCAAACGCGCATAGAAGAACACGCCATGCGCGCCAAACTGCGAAAGATCGCTGCGCGCTGAAATCTTCGCCAGCGCATCGAGCGAAGCCAGCGGCACGAACGCGAACGGCACGCCGGCGGAATAGATCGTCGGCGCGTGGCGCCCGAACCCGATCTGCGAAACATCGAGCCCGATCGCCTTCGCGATGAGCGCATCGCTCGCGGCCGCGCCTGCTTCTTCCGAAAGCTTCGGCGCGACGAATTCGGCAAAGCCCGCCTTGCCCGCCACGCGCGTCACGGCGCAGCGCACCAGCCCGATCTTTTCCTCAAGCATGATGAGCGCGTCCATGTCCGCATTGTCGGCGAACCGCCGCTCGGCGAGGTAGACGGCTGTCCCCACCGTGGGATGGCCCGCGAACGGCAACTCGCTGCCCGGCGTGAAGATGCGGATATTGGCCGTGTGCGCGTTGTTCTGCGGCGCGCGCACGAACACCGTCTCCGAAAGATTGAACTCGGCCGCGACCGCCTGCATCTGCGCATCGCTCAGCCCATCGGCCTCGCCCACGATCGCCAGCGGATTGCCCGCGTAGGGCGTATCGGTAAACACGTCATAGGTCACGAACGGCAGGGTGGGCATGAGCGGCCTCTTACGCGCCTGTCCCGCCAAGCGCTAGGCGGGCGCGCCCGATCCTGCTTCAATCGCGGCCTATGGGAGAGATGGCATGGTCCGCTGGTTGGCGGCGCTGGTTGGCGCAGCACTGATGATGACGGAACCGACCGCGTCGGCGCAGCAAGCGCCCGTGGGCGCTGGCCGCGGCGAGCGCGTGTCCGGGCAGGCGTTCGCGACACGCTCGCCCGTGGTCGCGCCCCACGGCGCCGCCGCCACCGCCCACCCGCTGGCGACGCGCGTGGCCGTCGATGTGCTGCGCAACGGCGGCAGCGCAATCGATGCGGCGATCGCGGCGAACGCGATGCTTGGGCTCGTTGAGCCCACAGGCTCCGGCATCGGCGGCGATATTTTCGTGATCGTGTGGGATCCGCGCACGCAGCGGCTCTACGGCTACAACGGCTCGGGCCGCAGCCCGCAGGGGCTTTCACTCCGGGAAATGCGCCGCGTGGCGCGCGCGCGGGGCGACGCAGCGCACGTGCCTTCGTTCGGCGCGGCCTCCGTCAGCGTGCCGGGCGCCGTCGATGGCTGGTTCGCATTGCATGATCGCTTTGGCCGCAAGCCGATGGCCGAACTGCTCGCGCCCGCCATCCAATACGCACGCGAAGGCGCGCCGATCCCGCAAACCATCGCGATGTATTGGTCCAACAACCGCCGCCGCCTCGAAACCGAATTCGCCGCTGGCCGGCTCGAAGAAATTCAGAACGCGCGTGACACCTACTGGCGCGAAATCCCCGAGCGGCCGGTGCACGCAAACGTCGATCCCGTGCGCGACGCGGCGCTCGCGCGCGAGCAAATCCGCGGCCGCATGCCGAACGGCCACGGCCTCTTCGCCAACCCAGATCTAGCGCGCACCTATGAGCTGCTCGCGAGCGGCGGGCGCGACGCGTACTACCGCGGCCCAATCGCGCGCACGATCGACGGTTACATGCGCCGCATCGGCGGCTGGCTGCGGTACGACGATTTTGCACGGCACCAAGGCGAGTGGGTCGATCCGATCTGCACGCCGTATCGCGATACGCAGGTGTGCGAACTCCCGCCGAACTCGCAAGGCGTCGTCGCGCTGCAAACGTTGCGCATCCTCGAAGGCTTCAACCTCCGAGAGATGGGCTTCCTCTCGGCGGATTCGCTGCACACGCAGATCGAAGCGACGCGCCTTGCCTTCGCCGATCGCGCGCGCTTCTACGGCGATCCCGCGTTCACGCATTTCGATGTGAACCGCCTGCTCACCGATGAGTACACGGCGCAGCGCCGCGCGATGATCCGGCCGGACCGCGCCATGCCCCCGCCGCCGCACGCCGACATCCGCATGGGCGACAGCACCACCTATCTGACCACCGCCGATGCGGACGGCATGATGGTCTCGCTCATCCAGTCGAACTATCGCGGCATGGGCTCAGGCCTCGTGCCCGATGGCCTCGGCTTCATGCTGCAGGACCGCGGCGAAATCTTCGCACTGCAAGACGGGCACCCGAACATCTACGCACCGGGCCGCCGGCCGTTCCAAACCATCATCCCGGCCTTTGCGATGCGCGAGGGGCGCCCCTGGCTCGCCTTCGGCGTCATGGGCGGGGACATGCAGCCCCAGGGGCACGTCCAGATCATCGTCAATCTTGTGGATTACGGGCTCGACCTTCAGGCCGCCGGGGACGCCGCGCGCTACCGGCACTACGGCAACGCCGAGCCGAACGGCGATGCGCCCGATGGCGTGGGGCATGTGAGCCTCGAAAACGGCATCACGCCCGAAGTTCAGGCCGAGCTGACGCGCCGGGGCCACCGCCTGATGCCGGCTGACGGGGGCTTTGGCGGCTACCAGGCCATCATGCGCAACGCCGACGGAACCTACGAAGCCGCCACCGAAATGCGCAAGGACGGGGCCGCCGACGGTTACTGAGGCGCGCCGACCCAGCCAAAGTTTCATAATGGCCGCCTTCACACTCCGGCCCCGTTTTGCGACTAACCGGGGCTAGAATGTTGCTACCTCGTCTCCTTGCCGCGCTCGCGTTCACCCTGGCGCTCTCGGCTCAGCCCGCCGCCGCCCAGCGCGCGCCTGCAGCCCAACAACAAGCGCCAGCGGCGGAACGGGGCGGCGAGGCCTGGTATCGCCAGCAGCTCATCGATCTCGCCGAAGTGCTCGGCGGCTCGCACTATCTGCGCATCACGTGCTCGGGCCGCGGCGATCAGCGCTGGCGCGATTACATGCGCGGCGTGATCGATCGCGAGCCGGGCATGCGCCAGGCCCTCTCGGACAGCTTCAACCAGGGCTACCGCAACGAATCCGCCCGTTTCCCGGAATGCGATCGCAACTCCCAGCAAACCGAAGCGGAACTGCGCGCACGCGGCCTTCGCATCGCCGGCGCCCTCGGCGCGCGCGGCGCGCAATAGGAACGAAGGATGACAACCCAGCTTCCCCAAGATGCGCAAAAGGCGCTGGCGCTCGATCTGCTCCTCGACGCTTGGGACAAAGCGCTCGCCAAAGGCGTCGAGCCTGAAATGCTCGCCTCCGTCGCGATCTACGCCGCGCTCGCCGACATGGTGGACAATTACGGCGTCGAGCCCGTCGCCGAGATGTGTGAGGAACTGCCCGCCCGCGTGCGCGCCGGCGAGTTCACGCTCAACGACGAACTGGGCGACGAACCCTAGCGCGAGAGCGCCTGCGTCCAGAGCGCTTCCAGCGTGTTGCGATCGGGAACCGTCTCGACGCCCTCGCGCGCCAGGAACAACAGCCGCGCGATCTCTGCCTGCGCTTCGATGTTGTGATCCTTGAAGCGCTTATCCGGCGCGTGGCGCACCTGGTAGGCCGCGCGCGTCAGCGCGCCGAGCTTCGCGAAGGGCAGCATAACGCCCTGCGCCGCCTGCCACACATGCGCCAATTCGTGGATCAGCCAGCCCTGCGCCCCGCGCGCCGCAACGCTGAAATCCGCCGGCGCGCGCCACGCGCCGAACCAGATCGTCTCGCCAAGCGGCACCATCGCGCCGAACGGCGCCCAGGGCAGCCAATAAAGCGGCGCCTGTGCGATGCGCACCCGCTCCCAGCGCACGGTTCCGCCGAATATCCCTTGCCCCAGTGCGATTTCACCCGCTGTGAGGGCGCGCCGCTCAAACGCACGCATCTCGCGAAACCCTTGCCCCGGGGGCTCAGGGGCGCGAGAAACGGGCGAGGTCGCGGGGGCGGCGGGGGTATCCATGAAGCGTCTGATCGTTTGCTGCGACGGCACCTGGTCCACGCTGGCCAACAATGTGCTCACCAATGTGGCGCTGACGGCGCGCTCGGTCGCGGCGCGCGACGCCGATGGCAACGCGCAGATCGTCTATTACGACGATGGCGTCGGCGTCGAGGTCGGCCGCATGGACATGTTCTCGGCCGCCTTCGGGCGCGGCCTCGATTACAAAGTCCAGGAAGCCTACGAGTTTCTGACGCTGAACTACGAGCCGGGCGATCAACTCTACTTCTTCGGCTATTCGCGCGGCGCTTACACGGTGCGCAGCCTCACCGGCCTCGTGCGCAAATGCGGCATCCTCAAGCGTGAGCACGCGGACAAGACCGCCGCCGCGCTCACGCTCTATCGCCAGCGCGATGTTTCGGCAGATGCGCCCGAAGCTGTCGAGTTCCGCAACAACTACGCCGCCGCCTGGCCCAAGCTCGACAACACCGGCATGCAGTCCGTCATGGGCGGCGGCACATACGACCTGCGCGTCTGCTACGTCGGCGTGTGGGATACGGTCGGCGCGCTCGGCATTCCACGCAAAGTCCCGTTCGCCGGCAGCGTGAACAAGAAATTCGAGTTCCACGACTGCGCGCTTTCACGCGCTGTGCTCAACGCGCGCCAAGCCGTCGCGATCGATGAGCGGCGCGATCCCTTCGCGCCCGCGCTCTGGACCAATCTCGACGCGTTCAACACGGGCGACACCAAGCGCGTCGAGCAGCTCTGGTTTCCGGGCAATCACGGCTGCGTCGGCGGCGCAGGTTGCGACGGCGGCAAACTCTCGGGCGCCGCACTCGATTGGGTCATCCAGGGCGCGGAGAAAACCGGCATCGTGTTCGATCGCTCGCCGAACGGCATCCTCGCGCGCGCCGTCGCCGATCTCGATGTCATCAACGCCGCCGTCGAAGAAAAGAAGTTCGACGTCTCCAACGCCATTCTCGGCATGTCCTGGCGCAAGGGCCTCGATGACTTCGCCGACGTCCACGAGAACGCGCTGACGCGCTGGAAATCGACCAGCAATTATCGCCCGCGCCCGCTCAGCCCGTTCCGCACGCAGCTCAAAGCACTGCGCAAGGAATATCTGGCGCAGCTCAAAGCCGAACGGCGCGCGCGCCGCCGTGGCGGCGGCGCAGCAGCGCCCGCTGAAGCCTAGATTGCCGCCTCGATCAGCGTCGGCCCCTTGATCGCGAGCAGGCGCGCCAGCTGGCGATCGAAGTCGAGCGCATCGTTGCAGCGCACCGCCTGCACGCCTTGCGCTTCGGCAAGCTTCACCCAATCGATCGCCGGATTGTCGAGCGACAGCATCGAGGCCGCCGTAGGCCCCGGATTGCCCGCGCCCGTGCGTGCAAGCTCGATGTTGAGGATGCGGTAGGAGCGGTTCGCGAACACGATCACCGTGCAGTCGAGCTTCTCGCGCGCGAGCGACCACAGCGCCTGGTTCGTGTACATCGCCGCGCCGTCGCCGCAGAGCGCGATCACCTTGCGTTTGCCCGCCGCCGCAACCGCCGCGCCAACCGCCATCGGCATGCCTTGCCCAATCGCGCCGCCCGTGTGCCCAAGCCATTCGTGCTGCGGCCCGCCCGCCGTCGCCATCGCGATCGGCTGACCGGAGCTCACCGCATCGTCACACAAGGTCGCGTGCTCGGGCATGTGGCGCGCGAGCGATGCGCCGATCTGCCAAGGCCCAAGCGGTTCGCTCACCGCATCAGGATGCGTTTGCGCGGGCGTGAGCGCGCCTTGCGCCGGCGCGCCAAGCGCATCGGCCAAACGCACGAGCGCATCCGCGACTTGAATCTCTGGCCCGCCCAGCGACGCGCGCACAGCGCCCTCGGGCGTCAGCTCGCTCGGCTTTCCCGGATACGCAAAGAACGCCACCGGATGCTTCGTGCCAGCGGTGACGAGAAGATCGACGCCCGCGAGCGCATCGACGGCTTGCTCCGCAAAATACGGCAGCTTCGCCGGCGCATAGCGCCCCGCGCCGCGCGCGAGCCGCGGGCTGAACGTATCGGCGTGCACCAACACGCCCGCCGCCGCGATGCGCCCAAGCGCGGAAAGCCCCGGCTCATAAAGTGCGTCGCCGTTCACGAGCAGCGAAGGCTTTTCGGCCTTGCGTATCGCCTCCGCAACGCTCGCAATCGTTTCGTCCGTGGCGCGCTGAAGCTCAGCGCCTTTCAGCGCCTTCGCCATCACGCCGCCTTCGTTCCACGCGCTATCGGCCGGCAGCAGCAAAAACGCATTCCCGCGCGGCGGTCCGTACGACGCCGCGAACGCTTCCGCCGCCTTCGCGCCCGCTTCGCCCTCGTTCATCACCACGCCTGTCCAGGCCGAAAGCGGCGCTGTCAGCCCTTCGATGTCAGACGTCAGTGGCGCATCGAGATGGCGGTGATAGGTCGCGTGATCGCCAACGACATTGATCACCGGCGAAAACGCGCGCCGCGCATCGTGCAAATTGGCCGCGCCATTCAGATAGCCCGGCCCCAGATGCAGCAGCGTCATCGCCGGCTTGCCCGCCACGCGCGCATACCCATCAGCAGCGCCCGTCGCCACGCCTTCGAACAAGCACAGCACCGAACGGATGCGCGGCTCGCGATCGAGCGCGGTGACGAGGTGCATCTCGCTCGTGCCCGGATTGGCGAAACACGCATCAACGCCGCAATCGGCCAGCGTGCGCACGAGCGCATCAGCGCCCATCAAGGCGCGGTCTCCATCCGCCATCGCGGCCTCCCAATCCGTTGGCGCGACAAGCGCGCGTGCAGGCGCTACGCTGCCCGCATGGGCGCCGAATTGGAAGTCGTCGTCGGGCGTTTGGAAACGCTGGCGGTTGACGCCATCGTGAATGCAGCCAATCGCGAACTCGCGCCAGGCGCGGGCGTCGATGGCGCGATCCGCCGGGCGGCGGGGCCGGGGCTCTCGGAACTGCTCACGCGCCACGGCCCGCTGCCAGACAGCAACGTGCTCATCACGCCCGGCTTTGCGCTGCCCGCGCGTTTCGTGATCCACACCGCCGCGCCCATTTGGCATGGGCAAGCCTCACGCGATCACAAAGTCGCCGCGCTCGCCCAATGTTACCGCGCAGCACTCGCCGCCGCGCACGATGCGAGCCTCCACTCGGTTGCATTTCCCGCACTCGGCACGGGCATCTACGGTTGGCCGCGCGAGATCGCTTGCCGCATTGCGATCAGCACGACGCGCGCCGCGCCCCACGCGCCCGGGCGCGTCCTGTTCTGCTGCTTCACCGAAGAAGACGCCGCGTTCTACCGCGAGGCGCTTGCCGCCTAAGCCGCCGCGAGCGTTTCCAAGAACCGGATCGGCGCGCCGAGCGGGGCGTTTTGCACCGCGCCGTCGCGCATCACGAACTGGCCGCGGATCACCGTCGCCATCGGCCAGCCTTTGGCCTCGAAGCCATCGAACGGCGTCCAGCCAACGCGCGTGGCCTGCTCAGCCGCCGTGATCTTCCGCACCGCCTTGAGATCGACCACCGTGAAATCCGCATCGTACCCAAGCGCGATGCGGCCCTTGCCGGCGATGTTGAAGATGCGCTGCGGCCCTGCGCTCGTGAGATCGATGAAGCGCTGCAGGGAGAGCCGGCCTTCCGCGACATGCGTGAGCATCACCGGCACCAGCGTCTGCACGCCCGGCATGCCGGACGGCGACTTCGGATAGGGCTGCGCCTTTTCCTCGCGCGTGTGCGGCGCGTGATCGGTGCCGAGCACATCGACGACGCCTTGCGCGATGCCAAGATCCCAAAGCGCGGCGCGATCGGCCGGATAGCGGATCGGCGGGTTCATCTGCGCAAACCCGTTGAGCCGCTGATACACGCCCGGCGCTTCGAACGTCAGAAATTGCGGCAGCGTCTCAACCGTCGCCACATCCTTCGCTGTCGCCAAAAACTCCATCTCGATCTTCGAAGACACATGCAGCACATGCACGCGCTTGCCGTACTTGCGCGCCGTGTTCACGAGCCGCTGCACCGCAAGCAGCGCCGCCTGATCGTCCCGCACTTCCGGGTGGCTCGTCCAATCGCCATCGCGCGCCAACGGCTTGCGTTCGATCAACCGCGCTTCGTCTTCGGCATGAAACGCGCCGCGGCGCTTGATGTGCTTCAGAACCTGCGCGAGCCCTTCATCGTCTTTCACGAGCAGTGTTCCGGTGGACGAGCCCATAAACGTCTTGATCCCGCAACAACCCGGCGTGCGCTCCAGATCGGGCAGCGTCGCATAATTGTCCGGCGAAGCGCCCGCATAGAACGCGTGATCGACCCAGAACCGGCCCTTCGCGCGATTGAGCTTGTCGTTCAGCGCATCGACGGTCGTCGTCGGCGGATCGGTGTTCGGCATCTCGAACACCGCGGTCACCCCGCCCAGCGCCGCCGCGCGCGATCCCGTCTCGAAATCCTCTTTGTGCGTCAGACCGGGTTCGCGGAAGTGCACTTGGCTGTCGATCACGCCAGGCAGGATCGTCAGCCCCGTCGCGTCGAACACCTCGCCCGCGCTCGCCTGCGAAAGATCGCCGATCGCAACGATCACGCCGCCGCGCACGCCAATATCCGCGCGCCCAACGCCGTTGTGGTTGGCGACATCGCCGCCGCGAAGGATCAGATCATACGTCGCTGTCATCGCAATCCGCCTGCGTGAAGAAGTTCGCTCGCCGCCTGCTCGGCCGCATCCACGGTGATGTCTTCCATCAGCGAGCGCGTGATGTGGGGCATGTAGCCTTCGGCCATGATCGCTTCATAGGCCCGCCCGCGCAGCGCGCGCGTGCGCACGCCATACGGGCCATAGACACGCTCATCCGACGGCCCGAACAGCCCAAGCGTCGGCGCGCCAGCGGCGGCCGCGATGTGCATCAGTCCGCTGTCATTGCCGATGAACAACGTCGCGCGCTCAAGCAGCGCCGCGCATGCGTTGAGATCGAGCTTGCCCGCAAGGTCCGTCGCAGTCACGCCGTCGGCGTCGAGGCTTGCGGCGATCTCGCTCGCGATCGCGCGATCTTCCGGCCCGCCGAGCAGCGCGATGCGCGCGCCCGGCAGCGGCCCCGATGGCGAGACAAGCCGCCGCGCCACCGCCGCGAACCGCTCGGGCGGCCAGCGTTTGCCAATGAAGTTCGCGCCCGCGCCCAAAGCTAGGATCGGCTCGGCGCCGCCCATCGCGGCGTCCGCATCGGCGCGCGCGCGCTCATCGGTGATGACGCGCGGCGCGAGCGCGGCCGGCGCATCCATCAGCGCGGTCAGCTCTTCGATCTTGTGGCGCACCGTGCTCGTTTTGCGGTTCACGATCCGCCGCCGCGCCGAAAGCGCGTAGGTGAGCAGCGTGCCCCGCAGATCGACCGCGAGATCGAACCGTTCGCGCCGCAGCGCCCGCCACAGCGCGAACCAGTGCCCGTCATCACGGCGCTTCTCGATCTTGTGCAGCGCCGCGAGCCCGGGCGTGGCCCGAAAAAGGTCAGCCGGCAGGGCCCCGCAGGCGATCGTCACCGGCCCGGCCGCCAACGTTTGCGCGTAAGCGAGCGCGCCCGTCGCCAAGACGGCGTCCCCGATGCGGTTAGGCGCGATGAAGAGAACCCCCGGCATGGCCTTGGCCTTACGGGGGGCGCCTCTGCTTGCCAAGCGAGCCGCCTGCGCGCGGCCTGGGACGGCTTGCCGCGCCCGCGCGGAGGGGCCAACTAGCCGGCGATGAGCGCCCACCGCCTCGACCGCACGATCCTTCGCGTCACCGGCCCGGACGCGCGCCCGTTCCTCGACAATTTGATCACCCAGGACCTTGGCAAGCTCAGCGCCGCGCCTTGCCTCTATGGCGGGCTGCTCAGCCCTCAAGGCAAAGTCCTGGCCGATTTCCTGATTTGGCCGGAAGCCACCGGCGGCGTCTGGCTCGAGGCCGATCCGGCGCGCGGGCCGGACCTGCTGCGCCGCCTAAACATGTTCAAGTTGCGCGCGGCCGTGACCATCGAAGACGCGAGCGGCGAAATGGCCGCGCTCGCCGGCGAAACGCCCGGCGCGCACCCGGCAGACCCGCGCCTGCCCGCGCTCGGCTGGCGCGCGCTCGTCCCGGCCGCTGACACAGCCAACGCCGCGCCCGATCCTGAGCGCTATCGAAGCCGCCGGATCGCGGCGGGCGTGCCCGATCTCGTCGAGGATTGCGGGCCCGAAGAGGTGTTCGCGCTCGAAGCGCTGTTCGAGGAACTGAACGGCGTCGATTTCCGCAAGGGCTGCTTCGTCGGGCAGGAAAACGTCTCGCGCATGAAGCGCCGCGCAACGACCCGGAAGAAATTCTGCCGCCTCACATTCGAGGGCGCGGCCCCAGCTTCCGGCGCGCCGATCACGGCGGGCGCCGCCGAGCTTGGAACCGTGCGCAGCGTTGCAGGCGGCTTCGCGCTCGGGCTGTTGCGGCTTGACCGCGCTCTTGAAGCGCTGAACCAAGGCCAGGACTTGCAGGCGGGCGAGGCCAACATGCGCCTCGATCCGCCAGATTGGCTGATCATGCCGGAGGGCGGCTGATGTTTGGACAAGACTGGAGCTACGTCTCCTTCGGTTTCATCTTCGCGCTGATCCTGGCGCTCTGGGCGGTGTTCCACATCGCCCAAAGCCGCAGCGGCCCGCTCGGCAAGGCCATCTGGATCGCCATCGTCCTGTTCATCCCATTCCTCGGGTTTATCGCCTGGCTCATTTTCGGCCCCCGTTCGGGACGCTAAGAAGAACACACATCAAGGGGGCGCCGATGCTGCGCAAGACGTTCATTTTCGGGGCGGTCGCGATCGCGGCGGCGGTCGTTGTCGGGTGCGCGACGCAAGGGGGCGAAGCGATCCATAACGCCGCGAACACCGAATGCGTCGCGCGCGGCCATGCCGAAGGCACGCTCCAATACGAGCAATGCATGCGCGATACGACGGAGGCGTTGCGCGCGGCCCGCTCTTACGATGCAGACGCCGTCGCCCGCGCGCGCGCCAAGCGCCCGCCGCCCGGCGCGCGTCCTTCTGGCGGCCAGCGCCCCAGCGGCGGCCAACCGTCTCCGCGGCGCTAACCTCTAGCGCCCGGCGCGCGGGCGGCTAAGACTTCGGCAAAGATAAAAGCGAGGAAACGCTCCCGTGACCGCCGTCGCCATTTCCGCGACCGGGCTTTTCACCCCGGCGCAATCGATCACCAACGAAGAACTCGTCACGGCGTTCAACGCCTACGTGGCGCGCCACAATGCCGAGCACGCCGCCGACATCGCCGAAGGCAAGCGCGCCGCGCTTGAACCTTCGAACGTCGAGTTCATCGAGAAGGCGTCCGGCATCAAGTCGCGCTACGTGATGAACAAGGAAGGCGTAATCGATCCCGCGCGGATGACGCCCATCATCGCCGAGCGGCCCGACACCGAGTTGTCGATCATGGCGGAGATCGGCGTAGCCGCCTGCAAACAGGCGCTCGATCGCGCCGGCCGCAGCGGCAAAGAGATCGACGCCGTAATCTGCGCAGCGTCCAACATGCAGCGCGCCTATCCTGCGATGGCGGTGGAGATTCAAGAAGCGCTCGGCAGCGATGGTTTTGCGTTCGATATGAATGTCGCCTGCTCATCCGCGACGTTCGGCATCCAGACTGCGGCCGACTATATCCGCGCCGGCCACGCCCGCTCAGTGCTCGTCGTCAATCCAGAGATCACCAGCGGCCATTTGAACTGGCGTGACCGCGACAGCCATTTCATCTTCGGCGATGTGGCCACCGCGGTGCTCGTCGAAAGCGCCGAGATCGCGCCGAAAGGCTCGTGGGCCGTGCTGGGCACGAAGCTCAAGACCAAATTCTCGAACAACATCCGCAACAATTTCGGCTTCCTCAATCGCGCCGCGCCGGATCAGAGCGTCGATTGGGAAGAGGGAAAAACCGACAAGCTGTTCGTGCAAGAAGGCCGCAAGGTGTTCAAAGAGGTCGTGCCGATGGTGTCGGACATGATCCTCGCGCATATGGCGGAGCTAAAACTGAGCGCAGAAGACCTCCGGCGCATGTGGCTCCACCAAGCCAACGCCAACATGAACCGCCTCATCTCATCGCGCGTGCTCGGCCGCGACGCGACGGAAGATGAAAGCCCGACCGTGCTCGACGAATACGCGAACACATCCTCCGCCGGTTCGATCATCGCGTTCCACAAACACAGCGCGGACCTGCAACCAGGCGACCGCGGCCTGATCTGCTCCTTCGGCGCGGGTTATTCGGCCGGAACAGTGTTCGTACAGAAGGCGGCCTAGCGCGTTTCGCTCGCCAGCCACTCGATCGAGTCGCCCGTCATCATGAACACCAGCGCCTGGCTTTCCTGCGCGCCGATCGCGCTGAAGAACTTGCGCGCCACGTCATCGCCGACGCCAGTCGTGATGGTGATCTCCCGCGAGCCCAGCTCCATAGCGCGCTTGGCGATCGCAGAGATCAGCAAACGCGCTACGCCGTCGCGGCGATGCTCGGGCACGACGTAGAGATCGCTCACCACCAAAGTCGCGGTGGCGCGCCGCAGATCGTAGCCCTTCGATACGATCGCATGCCCAGCCGGGCGGCCAGGGCGGCTCTCGGCGAGGTAGCACTCGATCAGGGGGTTTTGCGAAAACGCATGGACCTTCAGCCGGTCCGTATCGAGCGCGGTGACGGCGCCGCTCTCGCGCGCGTTCGCTTGCGCCAGTTTGGCGATCGTATCGGCGTCCCGGCCATTGGCGCGTCGGACTTGCATCAACGCCTCCCAGAGCATCGTCCGAAGAAGTGGACGCCGGTTCTTCGATAAGATGATGCTCAATCGAAGAACGAGAGCCCCGTTCCGATCTATCGAAACGGAACAGGCTCTCGCTCAAGTAAGCAGGCGTCTGCGCGCTGGCGCAAGCCGCCTAGACGCGATCAGTGATCGCCGGGGAAAATCGGGCGATCCTCTTTTTCCTGCCAGTCGGTGCCGGGCATGCGGCGCGAGATCGCCGCGCCCATCCAAGTAAGGAGCCCGACGACAACCACCGCCACGGCGAACCAGGCGAAGAACATGGCCGTTTCTCCATGCTGGCCGCCGAGTCACCGGCTCGCCAACACCTCAGATGTGGCCCCGCCGCACAGGCGATTCAACGCTTTACCCCAGCGCGGCGGCGTCCGCGCAGCCACAGAACCGCACCCGAAACGACCGCCAACCCTGAAACGATCCCGATCATCAGCGCCGCGAACCGCCCGCCCGGCCGGTCATAGGTGCGTGACCAGAAAGACGGCCCCGGCTCGCCCGCGCGCGGCAAACGGAACGCCACGACGTAATCGCCGCCCGCAGTGCCAAGGTCGTCATGCCCGCCCGACGCGATCACGACGTATTGGCGGCCTTCCCATTCATAGCTCATGGGCGTCGCCTGCCCGCCGGCCGGCAACCGGCCCTGCCAGAGCTCCTCACCGCTCACGGCGTCGAACGCGCGCAGATACCGATCCATCGCAGCCCCGATGAACACGAGACCGCCGCCCGTCACGAGCGGCCCGCCAACATTCGGCGTGCCCCACGGCAGCGCTATGCCGAGCGGCGCGAGATCTTCCGTCGTCCCGAGGTTGCGCCGCCACGCGATATCGCCGCTGTCCATATCGACGGCCGTGATCGAGCCCCACGGCGGCGGATTGCACGGCAAACCAAGCGGGCTCAGCACCACTTCGCGCGTCATAGCGTACGGCGTGCCGCGCATCGCCGCGAACTCGGTGTCTTCGGTTTCGTAGGTTTCTTCGTCTGGCTCTTCGGTCGCGCTGCGCGGCAGCAGTGTGATGAGGTGCATCAGGCTCGACGTGTTGACGATCAGCCGGTTGGTGGCCGGGTCGAACGCCGCGCCGCCCCAATTCATCCCGCCGCCGGTGAACGGATGCATGATCGTGCCCTGCGTCGACGGCGGCGTGTAAAGCCCATCGGCGCGCGCGCCCGCAATGCGTTCACGGCATTGCGCGCGATCGAAGAACGCAACGCCAAACGCATCGTCCGCGCTGATGTCCGAAGGCGCGAGCGGCACAGGCGCGACCGGGAAGGGCTGCGTCGGCGACAGCGTTTCGCCCGGCGCGCCATCTTGCGGAACAGGACGTTCTTCCACCGTGAACACCGGCTCGCCGGTATCGCGATCGAGCGTGAAGACCAGCCCCATCTTCGTCACTTGAATGACGACGTCGCGTTGCCGCCCGCCATGCCGGATGGTCGCGAGCATCGGTTGCGCCGGCAGATCGTAATCCCAAACATCGTGATGCACGGCTTGAAACGCCCACCGCACTTGGCCATTCGATGCATTGAGCGCGACGACGGAATTGGCGTGGCGATTGTCGCCCGGCCGCATGCCGCCGAAGAAATCCGGGCTCGGGCTCGACGTCGGCAAGAACACGAGGCCCCGCGCTTCATCGACCGCCATCGGCGCCCACACATTGGCGTGGCCTTCGACGGGCGGTTCTTCGCCGTTCCAACCTTGCGCCCGCGCTTGCGCGACTTCGCGCGGGATTGGATCGAAGCTCCAGCGCGGCGCGCCCGTGCGCGCATCGAACGCGCGCACGCTGCCGACGGGCGCCGCGCGCCGTCCATTGTCGGAAATCGATGAGCCGACAATCACCGTGTCGCCGGCAAGCACCGGCGGCGACGTGATCTGAAACTCACCCGGCCACCTGAGCGCCATGCCCGGATCGATCTCGACGATCCCGCTCTCGCCGAAGCCGCTGCACGGCTCGCCCGTCGCCAAATCGACCGAAACAAGCCGGTGATCGGCCGTGCCCATGTAAAGCCGCGCCGCGCATGCCGCGTCCTGCTCGGCCTCAAGGTCGCGCCAATAACTCACGCCCCGGCAGTTGAAACCGTTCCCGAGGCGCAACGTGTAGTCGATGTCGAATTGCCGCCGCCAAAGCACCCGGCCCGTGCCCGGATCGAGCGCAACGATGCCGCTGAACGGCGTGCAGAGCGCGAGCCGTCCCTCCGCCAAAATTGGCGTCGCCGAGAAGCGGGCGTTCTCGCGCGCGCCCTCAGGCGCCTGCGCGTGCCCGGTGCGCGCCGTCCACGCCGGCACCAGATTGCGGACGTTCGCCGCCGTGATCTCCGCCGCCGGCGCAAACCGCGTCCCGCCCGGCCCGCCGCCATAATGCGCCCAGTCCTGCGCCGCCGCGACGCTGGCGAGCGCTGCGGTTGCGGCGGCGATCAACAAAGCTCTGCGCATCGGCGTCTCCGGCCCGCCTGGAAATCAGCCTCCAGCGCGGCGATGATCCGCTAGCCGGATCGGCCCGCACTGCGCCACAGCGCGGACGTGCCCGGCAGCCTCGGAGGGACGAACCGCGCGATGGGAGGGACGAACGGCGAGCTTTCCGGGACGAGCGGCGCGCGGCTTGCGAACCCCGATTGGCGTCTCGCCACCCTCGGCGCGATCCTGATCGGCGTCGTCGTCGCTTCGATCAACGCCACGTCGCGCCTGATCGAATCCGCTCGGGACGGTGTTCCGCTGGACGCGCGCGCACCCTGGCTGTGGGAGGTGTCGAGCATGGCCGGCGTGGTGGCGCTGACGCCGCTGATCGGCCTCTACTACACGCGCTTTGCCTGGCCGCGCGACACGACGCCCGCCGCCCTGGCCCGGTTCGGCGTGGCCCACGCGGCCGGCGCGCTCCTGTTTTCCGCGGGCCACATCGCCATCATGGTGGCGCTGCGCAAGCTCGCCTACCTCGCCGTCGGCATGGTCTACGACTTTGCCAACGGGCGCCTGGCGCTCACGCTCTTCTACGAGGCGCGCAAGGACGTCTTCACCTACGCCCTTGTTCTGTTCTCCTATTGGTGGCTCGCCGAAAGGCGGCGCACGACGGCGGCGGAACGCGCACCCGCGGCGCGCCTTGAGATCAAGGAGGGCGGGCGCACCACCTACCTCGACCCCGCCGAGATCGCGTGGGTCGAGGCGGCCGGGAACTACGTCGAACTCCACGCCAACGGCCGCACCCACTTGGCCAGGGCCGCGCTCTCATCCATTGAGGCGCGGCTGGCGGGCCGGGGCTTTGCCCGCATCCACCGTTCCCGGCTCGTGAACCGCGCCCGCATCCGCGCCATCAAGGCCACACCGGCCGGCGATTTCGAGGTAACCCTCGACGACGGCCAGACCCTCGCCGGCTCCCGCCGCTACCGCGCCGCCTTGGGCGATACCCCGACACTGTAACCAACCGTCTTAGCGCCGCCCCATATTCCCTGTATGTTCTAACGATGCAGGCCCACCCGTGACTCGCCCCGCCGCCAAACCCAAACCCGCGCCCGCCCCGCGCGCCTGGCAGCGCATGCTCTCGGGCCGCCGCCTCGACCTGCTCGACCCATCGCCCCTCGACATCGAAATCTCCGACATCGCCCACGGCCTCGCCCGCGTCGCCCGCTGGAACGGCCAAACCGTCGGCGAGCACGCCTTTTCCGTCGCCCAGCACTCGCTGCTGGTGGAGCGCATCTGCGGCGACCTAGCGCCCGGCTGGGCCTGGCGCTACCGGCTCGCCGCGCTGCTGCACGACGCGCCCGAATACGTGATCGGGGACATGATCAGCCCGTTCAAAGCCGCCCTCGGCCTCGACTACCGCGCGTTCGAGCACAAGCTCGAAGCCGCCATCCATCTGCGCTTTGGCCTGCCCGCAACCATGCCCGCCGCCGTCAAAGCCATCATCAAGCGCGCCGACATCATCTGCGCGTACTTCGAAGCCGTCGAACTCGCCGGCTTCACGCCGGACGAAGCCAAAGGCTTCTTCGGCGCCCCGCCCAAAGGCAAAGTCTACGACGTGACGCCGCTGCCCACCGCGGAGGTGCAAGCGGCCTTCCTCGCGCGCTTTGAAGCGCTTATCGAACTCGCCGCATGACCATCCCCCAATGACCATTCTTGTTTCGTGTCTTTCGCGCGTGCCCTCGATCGCGAAGGCGCGCCGCCCCAACCGGCTCGTGAGCCTGCTCGACCCAGGCTCGGCGTTTCCACGCAACCACGGCGTCGCCGAACATCTCGAACTCGCGATGCACGACATCAACGACGATCACCCCGGCTGGAACGCGCCCGCGCATCAGCAGATCGAAAACCTCATCACATTCGTCGAAGCGTGGGACAAGAACGCCCCGATCTTGATCCATTGCTACGCTGGCATCTCGCGCTCAACCGCAACGGCGTTTCTCACCGCCTGCGTCCACAATCCGCGCATCGATGAAGAGGCCATCGCGCTGGCGCTGCGCAAAGCTTCCCCGAGCGCCTGGCCGAACCCGCGCATCATCGCGCTCGCGGATGCGCATCTTGGCCGCGGCGGGCGCATGACGCGCGCCATCCAAGCGATCGGCCCCGGCCAATCGTGGGAAGAGATCGGCGAGGCGCAGCCGTTCGAGATCGAGTCCATTTTCAATGCGCCGCCCACATGAGCAGCGAACCGCGCGTCGTCATCGGTCTCTCCGCCGTGATCGTCGCGGTCACGGCGGATGGGCCCGCCGCGCTCGTCACGCGCGATCCGCAAAGCGGCCTCACCGCATTGCCGTTCGGCCCGTTCGATCCAGCAGGAGACCGCACGCTCGAACTCTCGCTGCGCGCGTGGGTGAAAGAACAGACCGGCTTCGACATCGGTTACGTCGAGCAGCTTTACACGTTCGGAGATCGCGGCCGTGAAACCCCGATCTTCGATCCAGGCGCCGACCGTGTGATATCAATCGGCTACCTCGCGCTCACGCCCGAGAAAGCCGAACTCGATCGCGCCGGCGCTCTGTGGCGCGATTGGTATTCGTATTTTCCGTGGGAAGATTGGCGGGGCGGCCGCCCACGCATCTTGGACGCGGAGATCGGCCCGCGCCTCAAAGCGTGGTCCGAGAGGCGCGCCGATGCGCGCGCGCAACGTTGGAGCCGCGCACGGCTCGCCTTCGCGCTCGATGGCGCGCCCTGGAACGAAGAGCGCGCGCTCGATCGCTACGAGCTTTTGTACGAAGCCGGCCTCACGCCAGAATCCGCGCGCGACCACGCACGCCTAAAAAGCGGCGATGGCGCTGAGATCGGCCCCGAACCGCTCGGCCCCGGCCTCGGCGAACCGATGGCCTCCGATCACCGCCGCATTCTCGCAACCGCCGTCGGGCGCCTGCGCGCCAAGATCAAATACCGCCCGGTGATCTTTGAACTCGCGCCCGAACTCTTCACGCTCTTCCATCTGCAGCAGCTCGTCGAAGCCATCGCCGGCCTCGAACTGCACAAACAGAACTTCCGCCGCCTTCTGGACCGCACCGGTCTCGTTGAGGGCGCGCAACAATTCGACGCGAGCGCGGGCGGCCGCCCCGCCGAACTCTTCCGCTTCCGGCGCGACACGCTCGCCCACCGCCCCGTCGGCGGCGTCCATGTACCCGCCCCGCGCGGGGAGTAACCCCGCTACGCGATGTAAGACCCGCCGTTCGCGTGGATCACTTGGCCCTGCACGAACGCAGCGTCCGCGCTCAGTAGAAACTGCACGACGCCGGTGTAGTCGTCGTCTTCCGTGATGCGCCCCGATGGGCTTGCGCGCGCGGCGCGTTCATAGGAGCGCGCCGCCGCATCTTCGCTGCCAGTCATGCGCGCCACCGATGTCGTCGCCACCAGCCCAGGCGCCACCGCGTTGATCCGCACGCCACGCGGCGCGAGTTCTTGCACGAGATAGCGGATCAAGCTTTCCGCCAGCGCCTTGCCCGCGCCAAGCGCCGCGTAGTTCCGAAGCGTCGCCGTGCGCGCGCCTGCGCTTGAGATGAACACGACGCTGCTGCCTTCGGTGAAATGCGCCGCCGCCGCATGGACGAGATAGAGCAACGACAACCCGTTCACTTCGATGGCGCGCTTGAACGCAGCGAGGTCCGCCGAGAGCAGCGCAGTCGGATAGATCGCCGCCGCGCTGTGGACGATGTGGAGCGGCCCGCCGCCGAGCGCGGCCCCGGCCTCAACAAGCGCCCGCGCCCCCGCTACATCGCCAACGTCGGCGCGCACAAGCTCGACGCGCGCGCCCGCTTCCATCACCACCGCAGCCGCCTCAAGCGCTGAAGCTTCATCGTCGCGATAGCCGAGCGCGAGCCCAACCCCTGGCCCCGCCAGCCGCTTGGCGATCGCGAGCCCGATACCTTTGGTTCCGCCCGAAATCGCCACCGCCATCGCATCCTCCACGGGCGCCCTGCCAGCGCCTCTGGCCCACCTTAACCCATGCGATAGGCTCCCCGCCCATGACCGATCTTGATTCGGCGCGCGCCACGCTGACCCGCGTGTTCGGGCACGCCGCGTTCCGCGGATTGCAGGAAGACGTGATCGCCGAAGTGCTGGCGGGGCGCGACGTGTTCGCCGTGCTCCCAACGGGCGGCGGCAAGTCGCTCTGTTACCAAATCCCCGCGCTCGTCCGCGAAGGTGCGGGCCTCGTCGTCTCGCCGCTGATCGCGCTGATGCAAGACCAGGTCGCCGCGCTCAACGCAGCAGGCGTTTCAGCAGCGCGGCTAGACTCGAGCCTGACGCCGCAAGCACGCGCCGACGTCTTCGATCGCCTCGAAGCCGGCGCGCTCGATCTCTTGTACGTTTCACCTGAAGGGCTCGCTTCAGGCGTGATCGCGGAGAAGCTCTCCCGCGTCAAACTCGCGCTGATCGCAATCGACGAGGCGCATTGCGTTTCGCAATGGGGCCACGATTTCCGGCCGGACTATCGCAACCTCGGCAAGCTCGCCGAGCGCTTTCCCGATATTCCGCGCATCGCCGTCACCGCCACCGCAGACGCGCCAACGCGCGCCGACATCGTCCACCAGCTGCACCTCGAAGACGCACGCGTCTTCGTCGCCAGCTTCGACCGGCCGAACCTCCAGCTCAGCGCAGAACGCAAAGGCACAAAGCCCCAGCAGCGCGTCGTCGATCTCGTCGGCGCGCGGCGCGGCCG
Source organism: uncultured Caulobacteraceae bacterium (assembly GCA_964564595.1). Taxonomy (GTDB): domain Bacteria; phylum Pseudomonadota; class Alphaproteobacteria; order Caulobacterales; family Aquidulcibacteraceae; genus JBEVOS01. The sequence goes on along the minus strand of CAZMCA010000011.1, from coordinate 12,231 downwards.
TTCAGGGATCGTTTACGCGGCCACGCGCGATGGCGTCGAGCAGATCGCCGCCGCGCTCACGAACACAGGCGTCCCCGCGCTCGCATATCACGCCGGCCTCGATCCCGAGACGCGCGCTGAGCGCCAGCGCAAATTCCAAGCCGAAGACGATATCGTCATGGCCGCCACCGTCGCGTTCGGCATGGGCGTCGATAAGCCCGACGTGCGCTTCGTGATCCATGCCGATCCGCCCAAATCGATCGAAGCCTATTGGCAGGAAGTCGGCCGCGCCGGGCGCGATGGCGATCCGGCCGAAGGCGTTGCGCTTTACGGCGCCGTCGATCTCCGGCGTTCGCTCAACTGGGTCGAGCAGAGCGACGCGAGCGCCGAGATCAAGCAAACACAGGCGCGCAAAGCCCGGGCGCTTTACGCCTTCCTCGATGGTTTCGCATGCCGCCGCGCTTCGGTGCGCCGCTATTTCGGCGAAGAGAACCCTGAACCATGCGGCGTATGCGACATCTGCCGCGATCCGCCCGCCTCGGTCGACGCGAGCGATCTTGCCGCCAAAACACTCTCCGCCGTCGCGCGCATGGGCGAACGCTTCGGCCGCGGCCGCGTGATCGATCACCTGATCGGCAAACCCCCGCGCGATGATCTCGACGCTGGCTGCGCCACGCTCACCACCTACGGCATCGCAAAAGATGAAAGCGAACCGGCGCTCCGGCGCGTCGTCGATCAGCTCTTGTTCGAGGGCCTGCTTCGGGAGGACGATGCCAACATGCGCCCGATCCTAAAGCTCGGCGAACCTGATGACGTCCGCGCCGTCTTCCGCAAAGAGCGCGCCGTGCGGATGCGCGAAGAAGCGCCCGCCAAATCCAAACGCGGCCGCGAGCAAAAGCGCGCCGAAATGCGCGGCGAAGATCCCGCCACCGCCGAACGGTTCGCGCGCCTGCGGGACTGGCGCCGCACCGAGGCCGCCGCCGCCGGCGTGCCGCCTTACGTGATCTTCTCCGACAAGACCCTGATGGGCGTCGCGCAGATCAAACCGCGAGTGCTGGCCGATCTTTCGCTTGTGTCCGGCATCGGCGAGGTCAAGCTGAAGAAATACGGAAACGCGCTGCTAGCGCTGCTGAAGGACGAGGCCGCTTAAAGCGCCGGACCTTAAGTGCGGCCCACACCTTGGATGAGCGTCGAAGCCGCACTTAAGGTCCAAGAGGCGCTTTAGAATTGTATTGTCTGAAGCAACTTATGGACTTTAAATTCGCTCCGAGCCTTCCGCCGGGCAGAGGCGAATTTAAAGTCCGTTGCTTCAATGATCGCCTACACGACGCTCGGCGTGAACGACATGGACCGCGCCGTCGAGTTCTACGACGCGGTGTTCGCCGCCATCGGCGGCGCGCGCGAAAGCACGAGTGCGACATGGACCGGCTACAGCCGCGCCGGCGATCGCGGGAAATTCTTTCTCACCCGCCCGTTCGACCGAGCCGCCGCAACGTCCGGTAACGGAACGATGCTCGCCTTCCTCGCGAACGATCGCGCCAGCATCGATGCATTTCATGCAGCGGCCCTCAAAAACGGCGGCAGCTGCGAAGGCCCGCCCGGCGTTCGCGAAGGCATGAACCCCGTGTTTTACGCGGCCTACGTGCGCGATCCCGATGGCAACAAGCTCTGCGTGTTCGTGCGCAAATAACGTCATCCGTCGCACATGCTGACAATGTAAGTCAGCAGGCTGGCGTCAGTACCCTGTTGGTTCTTGCGCTCCAAAACGCACGAAGTAGCGTGCGCCCGCGGAGGACAAATCCATGCTTGGTTATGTGACGATTGGCGCGAACGATCTCGATCGCGCGGTGACTTTCTACGATCCCGCGATGGAAGCGCTCGGCTTCAAACGCAAATTCAAAGACGGCGGCTGGGCCGGCTACGGCCCGGAAAAAGGCGACGCCGATTTCATGCTGTGCGCCCCGCACAACGGCGAACCCGCAACGTGGGGCAACGGCGTAATGGTGGCGCTCAAGGCGCCGAGCCGTGAAGCCGTCGATGGCTTCCATGCAGCGGGCGTGAAAGCCGGCGGCAAGGATGAAGGCGCGCCCGGCGTGCGCGGCGAAGGCACGTGGTACGGCGCTTATCTCCGCGATCTCGAAGGCAACAAGATCTGCGCCTACCACAAGGGCTGATGCGGAGACCTAAGCGTCTTCGCGGACATATTGCTGGCGCGTGCGCACATCGCCGCGCGCCAGCTCGCCCGCCTGCTCAACCCAGCGCTCGCGCGTGATGCGCCCACGCAGGCGCAGATACTGATCCACCCACGCGACATTCGCCGGCGTCCACGCCGCGATCTGATCGAAGTGATAAACGCCCAAGAAATTGAGCGTGTTGTGCTGCATAGGCGAAACGCCCTCGATCAGTGTCAGATCCTCCGGCGCGCCGTCGCGCGCGGCCGGCAGTGAAGGCGGGCGCTCTTCAACACCAGTCGGCGCCGGCGCGGGCGGCTCGGCGTCCTCAACGTCCGCAACTGCCTGCACGGGCGGCGCAGCCCCTGGCGCGGGCAGAAGCGTCTCCAGATGCCGCACGCGCGCATCGAGATAGCGCGCGCGCCACGCAAGGCGCCGCGCACGTGCAGCATCCGCCTCGAGCGGCTCAAGCTCGGCGATTCGCGCCTGCGCCGCGTCCCGCTCCTCGGACACGCGGCTCATCGCGCCATCGAACGCTTCTTCAAGATACCCAAGACGCTTTTCGAGATAGAGCGAGCGCCAGCGCGCGCGGTTGGCCTGCTCGGTCTCTTCCGCGCTTGGCAGTGCGGGCGGCGCTTCAACGATCTCAACCAGCGGCTCAGGCGCAGGCGTGCGCTCAAGATAATTCACCCGCGCTTCAAGGTAGCGCGCCTGCCAGCGCCACGCGTTCACTTCATCGGCGCTCGCATTGGGCGCAGCCATCGCACCGAGCTGCGTTTCAAGTTCCGCAACGCGCGCCTGCGCCGCATCGAGATCGGCGCGCAGCGGCGGATCGGCGACGGGAATTTGCAGCCCCTCGAGGTGGCGCACACGTGCTTCGAGGTAGCGCATGCGCCAGCGCTGCATCGCCGCATCGGGCTGCGCTTCGGCCTCTACATCGATCACGGCCTGGCGGGCGCGCTCGGTTTCCGCCGCTTGCGCGCGCAGCGCAATGAGCTCGTCGCTCTCGATTGTCTCACGCTCGCCCGCGCGCCGCAGTTCCGCGATCTGCGTGATCGCTTCCTCGCGCGCCGCGCGCGCTTCTTCGAGCTGGCGCCGCAGATCGGCGATCTCGCCATCCTTCAGATCGAGGCTGGTGCGCGCCATCTCGCGCTCACGATCGGCGTCCGCGAGCCCGTACGCTGGATCGCCGTTCACCAACGACACCAACTCGCGCCGCAACGCCTCACGACGCTTGTCGAGCTCGGCGAGCTTTCCGTCGTTCTTCCACTTGTGCCACGCCCAGCCCGCAACGCCCGCAGCGGCGGCGGTGAGAAGAAGCCAAAGGAAGGATTGTTGGATGAGATAGAGCATGGGCTCACGAACTCACGGAAAAGACGATGCGCCGGTTCGCGGCTTGGCCTTGCGGCGTCGTGTTGGCCTCGACCGGCCGATCCGGCCCGTACCCAACCGCGCGCATGCGCTCGCGCTCGACATTGAGCGTCGTCAGATACGCCACCACCGCCTCCGCGCGCCGGCGCGACAGATCGAGGTTGAGCGCGCGGTCGCCCTGATTGTCGGTGTGGCCCGAAACTTCGATCGTGAACCGGTCGCAGCGCAGCGCGACAGACGCCAGCGTATCGAGCAGCGGCAAGCTAGCGCGATCGAGCTCAGCCGATCCGCTTTCGAAATTGATCACATTCGTTTGCATCAAGCGCTGAAACGCCTGCGCGCACACCTCGGGCCGCGCGTCAGTCAGGTCGAGGTCCTGCAGTTCCGCAATCGCCAACGGCTCGCCGCGCACACCCACTTCCGCGCGCGCCAGGAACGGCGCCGGCAGCGGCGCCGTATAGCGCCGCCGGATGGCTTGCACGGCGTTTCGCTCACCCTCGCCGATGATCACCAGGCGCCCGTCATTGATGCGCGCTTCACCACGTTCGAGCCGCGCCACCTGATCGATCGCGTCGAGCGCGATGCGCCGCCAAGCCGGGCTCGGCGCACCGCCCGCCACATGCATGCGATCGACGATCTCGCGATTGTCGAACACCTGGCGCGCGCGCGCCGCGAGCGCGGCCTTCGCCGCTTCGCTGGGCGCAGCGCCCGTCAAAGTCACCTCGCGCTCGCCTTTGACGATGCGCCACGCGAACGGGCGCGACACGGGACCGACAGCAACGCCGCGCATGTCCGCCATCGTCACGCCGCCGGCCCACACGCCGCCCGCGCCCGCAGACGTCAGCACTGCGCGCTGCGCCGGCGCGAGCGCGTTCTGATCGGCCACCACGCCGCGCAACACCGCGCGCTGCCCTCTCATCTCAACTTCAAGCCCGCCCGCGCCCGCGCGTTCGAGCGCGGCTTCAGCCTGCGTCTGCAATACCTGCGGCATGCGCCACACCGATCCGGCGTGCGGCCCCAGAAGGCCGATCAGCGCAAACACCACCGCGCCCACGATCCCGGCGAAAAACGCCGGCCGCGCCTCTTCCTCTGCGTCTGTCGGCGTATCGTTGTCGAGCACGTCAGCGCCCGCCCGCGCGCCGCACGCGCGCATCGTTCACAGCGTTCTGCAGCGCTTCAAGATCGGCTTCGGCCGAACGCACCTGCAACGAGGCCGCCTGCCCGCGCAGGCGCCAGCCCGCGGCAAAGCCCAGCACGCCGGCCGCCGCGTACAGCAAGATCCCGGAAAACGCCAAGCCGATCATCGCGTTCGCGCCTTTTCGCCCCAGCGGATTTCTAGCCTTGATCGGGAGGGCGCAAAACCCGAATAGCCTTAGAGGGGTGTGCGCCAACGCGCGTGCGCCCCAAAACGAGGACCGTCTTGAGCCAAAGCCAATGCCCCATCGCGTAACGAGCGCGGCGAACCCGCTCGTGAAAACGCTGAAAGCTTTGCACGCCAAGAAGGGACGGAGCGAAACCGGCCTGTTCCTGGCCGAAGGCGCGCGCCTTGCCTCCGAAGCCGCTGAGCTTGGCGTGTGGCCGGACATCATGGCGTTCTCGCCCGCCGCGCTCGAGCGGCGGCAAGTCTCAGCGCTTGTCGAAGAAGCCGATGCGCGCGGCGTGCGCGTGATCGAGATGAATGAAGCGCTGCTCGCCCAGATCGCGAAACGCGACAATCCGCAGACCGTGATTGGCGCATATCGCCAACACACAGCCGCGCTCGATGATCTTTCCGGCGATCTCTTCGTCGCGCTCGAAGGCGTGCGCGATCCCGGCAATCTCGGCACCATCCTGCGCACAGCCGATAGCGCGGGCGCCAATGGCGTCATCCTCATTAACCAAACCTGCGATCCGTTCTCGGTTGAAGCCGTGCGCGCGAGCATGGGCTCGATCTTCGCCATGCCGTTCGCGCGCGTGAGTTTCGAAGCGTTCGATGCATGGCGCCGCGTGCGCGGCCTTGCGCTCATCGGCGCCTCGCTCAAAGGCACGGTCCCGCACGATGCGGGCGACGCGACCAAGCCAAGCGTGCTTCTGATGGGCAACGAGCAATCGGGCCTGCCGCCGGAGATCGAAGCAGCGTGCGATACGCTCGCGCGCATTCCGATGAAGGGCCGCGCCGATAGCCTCAACCTCGCCTCGGCGACAGCAATCATGCTTTACGACATCTGGCGGAGACGCGGCTATGCCGGCG
>CAZMCA010000011.1:0-6380 GCA_964564595.1 uncultured Caulobacteraceae bacterium | reverse complement strand
TCGGCGACAGCAATCATGCTTTACGACATCTGGCGGAGACGCGGCTATGCCGGCGCCCGCGCCTAAGCTCTCCGTCCTCGTCGCTGACGATTGGCGCGACTACGCTGTGCTCGACAGCGGCGATGGGCAAAAGCTCGAGCAAGTTGGCCCGTACCGTTTCGTGCGCCCCGATGCGCAAGCGCTCTGGACCAAGCGCCACGCGCGCGAGTGGCAACGCGCCGACGCGATCTTCGCGCCCAGCGGCGCCGATGACGATGACGCGGGCCGCTGGCGCTTCAACCGCGAACTCCCCGAAGCGTGGCCGCTTCGCTGGGATGCGCTCACCTTCGTCTCACGCCCCACGCCGTTCCGCCATCTCGCCTTCTTTCCTGAACACTCGGTGCATTGGCGCTACGCACGCGAAGCGCTCGCCGCGCGCGATGCAAACGCGCCGCAAGCTGAAGTGCTCAACCTCTTCGGCTACACCGGCCTCGCATCCCTCGCCTGCGCGCAAGCCGGCGCGCGCGTCACGCATGTCGACGCTTCGAAGCGCGCGATCGGCTTCGCACGCGAAAACCAGAACGCCGCCGGTCTCGACGCCGCCCCGATCCGCTGGATCGCCGACGATGCGCACGCCTTCGTCAAACGCGAAGCGCGCCGCAACAAACGCTACGACGGCATCATCCTCGACCCGCCGAAATATGGCCGCGGCCCAAAGGGCGAAACCTGGAAGCTCGAAGAGTCACTCTCCGAACTCCTCGCCGATTGCGCCGCGATCCTCGCGCCCGGCGGGTTCCTGATCGTCACGGTCTACGCCGTGCGCCTCTCCGCCATCGCGCTCCTGCAAACCGCGCAAGACGCACTGCCCAATCACAAGGGAACCTGGGAAGCCGGCGACATGGGCCTTGCCCACGCCCACGACGCGCGCGTGCTGCCCACTGCAATCTTCGCGCGCGTGCGCTAGGTCGCGGGCCGCGCCGCTCGCCCGCCGTCTCATGTCATTCGTCGCAAGCGCGCGCTTCCATCGCCGCTTTGCGCAGCTTGATCGCTTCGCGCTGCATCCGAACCGGGCGCCCGGTGCATCATGTGTTCGACGTGTTAACCCACGTCGAACCTTCATATCCAAGACTAGCGCGGCGCTTCCCTCATGGCGCCGCGCCTTTTGGTCTTAGGAGTCCAGCGTCGCGCGCGCTTTGAGTTCCGCCAGCACGCGCGGCGCATACGCCCGGCTCACCGGCGCCTCATCGCCATTGTCGAGCACCGCGAACAAGCGCCCCGAGCGATCGCGGCGCACGGCTTTAAGCCGCGCCCAGTTCACGAATGTCGAGCGGTGCACGCGCAGCATCACATCCGGATCGAGCCGCTCTTCAAGGTTCGACATCGTCTCGCGGAACAGAAGCGTGCGCCCTTCCCAGTGCAGCCGCACATAGTCGCGCTCCGCTTCGATGCGGTTCACATCCGGCACCGGCACGCGCAGGAACCGCCCGCGATCACGCACCCAGAGCTCGCGATCGAAGCGCGGCCCCTCGCGTGCGCGCGCTTCCTTGCGCAGCGCCTCGAGGATTGTCGCCAGTTCTTCGGCGCGCCGCTCTGCATCCTGCGCATCGCGCCGCGCCCGCGCGCGCTCCAGCGCCGCCGCCAGCCGATCGAACTCGACAGGCTTCAAAAGATAATCGACCGCCGATGTCTCAAACGCCTTCAGAGCGTACGAGTCATACGCCGTCACGAAAATCACCACGGGCGCAGCCCCCGGATCCATCGCCTCGACGACCTCGAACCCGTCCGCGAGCGGCATCTTCACATCGAGCAGCATCACGTCGGGCGTCAGCGAGCGCATCAGCGCGATCGCCTTGGCGCCATCGCTCGCCTCCCCGACGATCTGCACGTTCGCCATCGCCGCGAGCCCAAGCCGCAGCCGCCGCAGCGCCAGCGGCTCATCATCCGCGATCACGATGCGAAGGGGCGCTGTCATGCCCTCACTCTCCGTGCGGGAGCCAGATTTCGACGACACAGCCGCTTTGCTGCGTTCGGTTAGCGACGCTGAGCCCACCGCGTTCTCCATATAAAAGCGCGAGACGTTCGCGCGTGTTGGCGAGCCCAAGCCCGCGCCGGCTGTTTTCGTTAAAGGTTCCGACGCCCGGCCCGTCGTCCATGATCGTCAAGCGCACCAGATCGCCGTCCCGGCGCGCCGACACATCGATCCGCCCGCCCGTCTCCCGCGGCGTCACCGCGTGTTTGATGGCGTTCTCTAAAATTGGCTGCAGGATGAGGCTCGGCACCCGCGCGCGCATCACATCGGGCGCGACATCGAAATGCACGACGAGCTTTTCGCCAAACCGCGTCTGCTCGATCTCCAGATATTTCCGCTGCACGTCGAGCTCTTCGGAGAGCGCGGCCAGATCGTTCGGGTTGCGGTCGAGCGAGTAACGCAAGAACGCCGAGAGCTGCATCAGCATGCTCTCAGCCTGCGCACTCCGGTTCTCCAGGATGAGCGTCGAGATCGCGTTCAGCGTGTTGAACAGAAAGTGCGGATTGATCTGGTAGTGCAGCGCCTTGAGCTGCGCGTCATACGCCAGCGACTTGGCCCGCGCCGCCGCCTCGCTCTGCTCGACGACCTCGACGTGATAGCCGATCAGCGCCTGCGAGGCGCCCCAGAACGGCAGCACCCAGCCAGCGTCGAAAAGATAGGTTATTAGCGGCGCAGGTTCGGGCGGCAGGCCCCGCAGCACCGAAGGCCACAGCTCTTCGAAATATTGTCCAAGCGGCGTCACCGCGAACGCGCCGAACACGATGGCCACATTCGCCAACAGCTTCGATCGCTCGCCCTTCAGGAACGACACGCCAAACAGGATCGCGCCCGTGATCGCCGCATAGCTCAGCACGACGAGCGTGCGGTTCAGCAGGAAGGGAAACTCCGCCCATGCGTGATCCATGGGCTTGACGCCTTCAGCGTTGGCGGCCGCGGTGCGCGCAATCAGATAGACGCCCCAGAACAGGGCGTGCGCGCTCCAGCGGACCACGATCGGCCGCGGGGCAGTCAGAGCACTCAAGGTCGCTGGCGCAATTCCGGCGCGGCGACGGTTGAACATTGGCGCCGTTTCCAGCATTGGGCGCGAGCCTAGCCGAACGGCGCCGCGCCTACCCTCTCATTCGTCGCGCAGGCGCGCCGGCTCGTCGCATAGTCCGCCGCAATGGTCGCAACCTGACGCGAGCGTCAAACCGGGACGAGCGGCTGGAACGGTTCGGCCGGTAACATGGCCACAATGGGGTCGCCGGGCCGGATTTCCCCGCCCGTCAGCACGATCGCCATCACCCCGGCCTTGCGGATGAGGCTCCCATCCGCCGCCCGATCCAGCGTCGCCTCCATCAGCCCCGGCGCAAAGCCGTTGAGTTGATGGCAGGGATTGCGCAAGCCCGTGATTTCAATGACGGCCTCCGCGCCCAGCTTGAGGCGTGTTCCCGTCGGGAGCGCCAGCAGATCGATCCCGCGCGTCGTGACGTTCTCGCCCATATCCCCGGCCGCCACCGCAAAGCCCTTACCTGCCAGCTCATCATGCAGCTCGGCGTGGATGAGATGGACCTGCCGCAGATTGGGCGATGTGGGATCGCGCGCCACCCGCGAGCGGTGCTTCACCGTCACGCCAAGATGCGCGTCCCCTTCCACCCCAAGCCCCGCGACCAGCCGGATCACGGCCTCGTTCGGCTTGGAAAAGGTATGCCCAGCGCTGCGGCTGACGGCGGCGATTGTGCCCATCGCCTTGGTCTTACGCGCTGGCCGCGTCGGCGAACAGCTTGGCCAGCCCATCGACGGGCGCGGCGAAAGCCGCATAGCTCTCGGCCTCGGTGTTGGCGTTCATCGCAACCGTGACGCCAAGATCGGGATAGACCACCAGCGCCGACATCGCCCCCATCGAAACGCCGCCGTGGTGCACGCGCCAAACCTCGCGCCCGAACGTGTCCTGCCCCTCGCGCCGGCTGCGCCAGCCGAGCGCGTAGGATTGTTCGTTCACCGAGCCATCCGCCAGCCGCTGCGGCGTCCACATCTCCGCCACCGTCTCCGCACTCAAAAGCGCGTGCGTGAGATAGCTGCTTCCAAGCCGCACGAGGTCCGACGATGTCGCGATCAGCCCGCCGCTCGCATAGCGCCCGCTGAGATCGACGAAGCGCGACCGGCGCACTTGGCCATTGCCGGCGCGGTCGTAGAACGTCGCGCGATTGGCCGCCGTTTCGGAATCGCCCTCCGTCGCATCCATGTTGAGCGGCGCGAGCACGCGCGCGTGCAGCAGCTCAAGAAACGGCTGGCGCGCCGCCGCCTGCAACACCGCGCTCGCAAGCACGACGTCGAACGACGAATAGTGAAAGTCCGTACCGGGCGCGTAGATCAGCGGCGACTCGTCAAACTCGGTGAGCGCGTCTGCCACGTCGTCATAGTGCTTGTCCCGCCGCCACGACCTCCAAAGCCCAACCCAATCGCGGTTGTTCTCGTACCCCGGTATCCCTGCAGTGTGCGAATGGAGCTGGCGCAGCGTCAGCGCGCGCCACGCCTCCGGCAGATCGCTCTTATAGGTCGCGATCGGCTCGTCCCACGCGACGACGCCCTCTTCCACCAGCTTGCCGGACAAGGTCGCGGTCACCGCCTTCGACGTTGAGCCGATGCGGTAGCGCGTCTCGCGCCTTGCCGGCGTCGCGGCGGCGACATCCGCCAAGCCGATCGCCTCGCTCCACAGCAACGTCCCGCCCACGCCCACCGCGGCCGAGAGCGCCGGCGCGCCAATCGCCGCGCGATGCGTCGCCATCAGCGCACGCGCATCGGCGGCCGCGCGCTCAAAGCGCGCCGGCACAGAGGCGGGCGGCGTCGCCGGCGGCGCGGCCGGCAGCGTGAAAGGCGGCGCACATGCGCTCACCACGAGCGGCGCGCCGATCAGGACGGTGCGTCGTGACAATCTCGCCATGCCCGCAATGCTTGCGCGCCCACGCCGATTGAACAAGGACAAACCCATGCGCGTTCATGCGCGCGTGCGCGCACGGTGGGAGACGGAGACTCACATGAAGCTGGGATGGTTTGGCGCTGCGGCGCTGGCGATGGCGATCGCGCTTTCGGCCTGCGGCCCGCGCAGCGACGGGGTGGGCGAATTCTCGAATGACCTCTTGGGCAACGAGATCATGGTCGAAGCCGTGCGCGACCCCGAAATCCCGAACGTCGTCTGTCACCTCGCCTATTTCGACCGCTCGATGCTGGACCGCATCCGGCAAGGCAATTGGTTCGAGAATCCGTCGAACTCCTCGGTCTCATGCCAGCGCACCGGGCCGATCGATCTGACCAACGACATCGCCCGCTCGCGCGCCGGCGAGGAGATCTTCAACCAGCGCCTAAGCCCGTTCTTCAAGAACACCGCCGTGCGGCGCATCGTCGATCTGGAGAATTCGTCGCTGATCTACGTCGCGCACTCGCGCGAACTCGTCGAAGGCAGCGCCAAGATCAGCCTCTCCAGCGTCCTCCTCACCCCGCAAGAAGTCGCCGCCGCCCGCGCGGCGCGCTAGACTGCGCGCGAACGACGGGGGACAGCATATGAGCCTCAAGGGCCAGAAGATCGTGGTGTTCGGCGGCGGCTCGGGCATCGGCTACGCGGTTGCGGAAGCGTGCGTCGCCGATGGCGCGCAGGTGACGATCGCGTCGACGAACGCAGCGCGTGTCGAAGAAGCGGCGAACAAACTCGGCAGCGGCGCGCGCAGCGCGAAGGTCGACATCACCAAGGAAGCCGAACTCGCCGCGTTCTTCGACGGCGCGCAATTCGATCACATCGTGACCACGGCGGGCGATTGGGGCGGCCCGCGGCGCGCGCGCTTTGCCGAACTCGATCTCGACGCCGCGCACGCCCTCTTCAACGTGCGCTTCTGGGGCGCGCTTGCGATCGCCAAGCATGGCGCAAAATCGCTCGCGAAAAACGGCTCGCTCACGCTCACCAATGGCATGATCGCGCATCGCCCAACGCGCGGCAGCGTCGTTTCAAGCGCGATGGCCGGCGGGATCGAACACCTGGTGCGCGCGCTCGCGGTCGAACTCGCGCCCGTGCGCGTCAACGGTGTCTGCCCCGGCCTCATCCGCACCGGCGTGTGGGATTCCATTCCCGAAGATCAACGCGAAACGCGCCTCACGGAAATGACGAAGACCCAACTCGTCCCGCGCATCGGCACGCCCGCGGAAGCCGCCGAGGCCTATCTCTATTTAATGCGCGGCGGCTACACGACCGGCCAAATGCTCTACGTCCACGGCGGCGTGCGTTAGCGACAAAGCGATGCCTAGCGCCGGAGCCGATCCAACACACGCTGATCTCATGGCCGCGACCGGCCGTTTCATTCTTTACTGGAGCAGCTTCGAAATAGCTCTCACACGCGCGATC
>CAZMCA010000010.1:32847-42811 GCA_964564595.1 uncultured Caulobacteraceae bacterium | reverse complement strand
GGCAAGCCGCTGCCTGGGCAGTTCGAGACGACCATCAAGAATCTTTACGAGGTGTCGCCGTCCAGCTTTGGCTCGGCGCCGATCGCGTTCGGCATGCTCGCGGAGGCGATGGAGCGTGATCCGAAGCTGCGCAAATCGTTCTTCAAGAATTTGCGCACGCTCGGTTATGGCGGCGCGACGCTCTCGACCGACGTCGCCGATCGCATCCAGGCGCTCGCAATCGAAGAGACCGGTTTCCGAATTCCGCTGACGACGATGTATGGCGCGACGGAGACGCAAGGCATCACCGTCGTGCACTGGATCACCGAGCGCGTCGGCCTCATCGGGCTGCCGATCCCGGGCATGACGCTGAAGCTCGTGCCGAACGGCACGAAGTACGAAGTGCGCGTCAAAGGCCCGACCGTGACGACCGGTTATCACAACGATCCGGAGAAAACGGCCGCCGCGTTCGATGAAGAGGGCTTCTACAAGCTCGGTGATGCGGCGAAGTTCGTCGATCCGGATGATCCCTCGAAAGGACTCGTGTTCGATGGGCGTGTGACGGAGGACTTCAAGCTCGACAGCGGCACGTGGGTGTCTGTCGGCACTTTGCGGCCGGACATTGTGGCGGCGTGCTCGCCTTATGTATTCGACGCGGTGATAGCCGGTCAGGACAAGCCGTTCGCGGCCGCGCTGCTTTGGCCTGCGCCTGCAGCGTTGCAGGAATTGGCGGGCGATGGCGCGCCCGGAACGCCGTTCGAAAAGCTCACGGCGAAACTGAAGGACGCGCTGAACGCGTTCAACGCGACGTCCGGCGGATCGTCACGGCGGATCGGGCGCTTCGTGATTTTGACCGAGCCGCCTTCGATCGATGCGGGCGAAATCACCGACAAGGGCTACGTGAACCAGCGCGCGACGCTGGAGCATCGGGCCAAGCTCGTTGAGGCGCTCTACGCGAAGGAAGCGGCGGCTGGCGTCGTTGCGCTCGGCTGATCGGTAGGCGCAGCCCCTAGGCTGCGCTCGCTTCCGTCTTCTGCATTCTGCGGAGGCGGCGCTGAAACTCGAGCGCGCGTTTGCGAATTTTGGGGCGTGCTTCGTCGGTCGCTGCGCCGGCAAGCGTGAGCGCGTAGCCGTAGCAGGTGGCCGGTTCGAGTTGATCGGCCGTGCAGCCGCCAAACACCCAGCGCAGCATCACGCCGCTGAACGTGTTGCTCAATTCGCTATGGAGCAGCGCGATATCGATGTCGTCTTGCAGCGAACCTTCCTGCACAGCCTCGTTGAGGAGGTTCATCCAGAAGAGGGCACTCTGCGGCGTGATGAGCTCGGCGCGCAATTCGTCGCTGCCAGCGCGATCGAGCAACGAAGACCAGATCGCGCGATAAAACTCGGGCTCTTCGACGTGGTAGGAGAGCGTGATCGCCAACGCCTTGAAGATGCGCTCGATGGCGCTGACGTTTTTCAGTTTCGAGAAGCGTTCGCCGAAGTCGCGCCGGTCATCGAGAACGGCCATAACGATGGCGCGCTTGGAGCCGAAGAGATTGTACGGCGTCGCCAAGCTCACATTCGCGCGCGCCGCAAGGGCCCGCATCGACAGGCCCGTATCGCCGGTTTCGCGGATGAGGTCTCGCGCCGCATCGACGATGCGTTTCCGGCGATCTGCTTTGCCTGCTTCGCGTTTGCTCATGCGCCTTGCGTGCTCCGTCTGCCGAACCTAGGCGGGGCGGGAGCAGCCGCATAGCCCGTTCCCGCAAAATTTCAGAACGCGTCCTAACAATCGCTTGGCGAGGGCGCGATGCGGCCCTTAGATGCGGGCAAAAGGGAGGCCGCATGCTCAAGCTCTATGATCATCCGTTTTCGCCGTACGCGCAGAAGGTGAAAATCGCGCTGCGTGAGAAGGGACAGGCGTTCGAAGCGCCGTTGCCGCAGGGCATTGGCGTGGGTGGCGCGCTCGGTGAGTTCGTTGAAGCCAATCCGCGGGCCGAGGTGCCTGCGCTGATCGACGGCGACGTGAAGGTTTTCGATTCCACGATCATCCTCGAATACATCGAGGACAAATGGCCCACGCCGGCGTTGCTGCCGAAGACGCCCGCGGAGCGTGCGCGCGTGCGGATGCTCGAAGAGGTGATGGACACGCATTACGAGGCGATCAATTGGGGCCTCGGCGAGTTGCGGGCCTTCAAGCGCGCAGAAGGCGCGCTGGCGGAAAAGATCGAGAAGCGCGCGGCTGAACAGACGCAGGGCTATTATGCGTGGCTCGAAAAGCAGCTGGGCGATCGCCAATGGTTCAACGGTGAGGCGTTCGGCTGGGGCGATCTTGCGGTCGTGCCGTATCTGAACGGTTCACGCGGACATGGGAACGTCGTGCCGGCCGGAACGAAGCTTGCTGCGTGGTTGGAGCGCGTCAACCAGCGCCCAAGCGTCGCCGCGACTACGAAAGACATCACGGACATGCTGTCGAATGGCGGCGCGCAGATGAGCGATGTCGCCAAGATGGTGGAGCAGGGCCTCTTCAAGCGCGAATACCGCGATCACCGCTTGGAGTGGATGATCAAAGTCGGCGGGCTTGAAGTGGTCACCAAAGGGCTTGAGCGCGACAATATCCGGTTCTCGCCAGACCTCAGGTAAGCCGCGCTATTTGGTTTGGCCGCCATCGACGACGAGCGTTGCGCCGTTGATGAAGCTCGCTTTGTCGCTCAAGAGAAACGCTGCGGCGGCGCCGATTTCTTCGGGCGTGCCGTAGCGATTGAGTGGCACCTCGCGCTTCAGCCATCGCGCCCAGGCTTCGGCGCGCGGGCCGTTGGCGTTCGCTTCCCATGAGCCGCCGGGGAAAATGATGTTGCCGGGGCAGATCGTGTTCACGCGCACGCCGGTTTGGCCCGCGAAGCGCGAGAGCGCCTTCGACATGTGGTTCACGCCGGCTTTTGTCGCGCCGTAGATGAGCGCCGAGCCCATGGTGTCGACGCCCGCGATGGAGCTGATGAAGACGAGCGCGCCGCGCTTGCGCGTTTCCATACGCTTCAGGGCGCCGCGCGCGAGACGAAACGCGGCGTTGAGATTTTGATCGAGGCCCTGATCCCATTGGTCATCGGTTACATCGACGCCGAGCGGCGATGGCGAGATGCCGACATTGGCGACCGCGCCGTCGATCGGGCCGAATTGCGCTTCGCAGGCGTCGAGCGCGCGCTCGATATCGGCAGTTTGAGTCATGTCGCCGGCCATGCGCCAGAGGTTGGCGGCGCCGTATTTCTCAGCGAGCGCGGCGTACGTCTTCTCCAGCGTTTCCGCGCCGCGTGCGGTGAGCGCGACTTTGGCGCCCTCCGCGAGCAGGCCTTCGGCAATCCCGAGGCCTATGCCGCGGCTCGCGCCAGCGATGAAGATGATCTTAGATTTTAGGTTCAGGTCCATGCGACGCTTCTACCTCGTCTTGCACGTTTGGGGGAGCGCACTTTGCGAGCGCGGCGGTCCCGGCTAGGTCATTCCGCGCAACATGCATTTGGGACGGCCGCCGATCATGAACGTCGATGAAGCGATCCTCACACGGCGGTCGATCCGTCAGTTCAAGCCCGATCCGGTGCCGCGTGCGCTGATCGAGGAGATTTTGCGGGTGGCGGTCCGCGCGCCGTCGGGCACGAACATCCAGCCTTGGAAGCTGCATGTCGTTGCGGGCGAAGTGCGCGCGCAGCTGGAGCGCGAAGTGCTGGCCCACCGCGAGACCAACCCACCAGATCAGCACGCTGAGTTTCCGCGCATGAACAAGCGCAAGGAGCCGTACCAGACGCGCATGCGCACGCTGGGCAAGGAGATGTACACGCTGCTCGGCGTGCCGAAGGGCGATCAGGCCGCCAATTGGCGCCAATGGGGCCGCAACTATCAGTTCTTCGATGCGCCCGTTGGGCTGATCTTCACGATCGACAAAGAGCTCGACCGCATGAGCTATGTCGATGTCGGCATCTTGCTGCAGACGATCTTGCTCGCCGCCAAAGCGCGCGGGCTCGATAGTTGCGCGCAGGGCGCTTGGAACAATTATTGGAGCGTGACGCGCCGCGTGCTGAACATTCCGGAAGACGAGTTCATCATCTTTGGCGTTTCGCTCGGCTACGCAGACGAGACCGCGCCCGTGAACACGCTCGTTTCGGAGCGCGAGTCGATCGAGAGTTTCGCGACATTCCACGGATTTTGAGCGCTTGCGCGGCTAAGTAGAACGCGTTTCAATGTCTCCCAATACATAAGGGAGGCTCCGCGATGGCCGATGGCGTGCTCGAAATCCCGGAGATGGTCGGCATTCCGCTTTCGCCCAAGCGCACGGCGCAGGCGAAGACGAAGGACTGGCCGGCCGGCACGGTGATCATCTCGGCCGACAGCCACATGCTCGAAACCGATTGCTGGATCGACCGTTTCCCGGCGCATCTCAAAGACAAAGCGCCGCGCATGAAATTCGAGGATGGCGGCTGGCATTTCTCCATCGGCGGCAAGCCTATGATGCGCTCGAAAGACATCGTGCCGCTCTGCGAGGCGATGGAGTGCAACCCAGGCCTGACCGATGTCGACGCACGGCTGCGCGATCTTGATATCGAAGGCGTCGAGAAAGAGCTGATTTTCCCGCAGCGCCTGTTCGGCCTCTACATGATGACGGACATGGAAATGCGCGAGGAGATTTTTGGCGCGTACAATGAAAGCATCGCCGAGCAATGCGCGAAGGGGCGGGGCCGGCTCTTTCCAGTCATGGTGCCGAACTATTGGAATCCACCGCAAGCGCGCGAGAGCGTGCAGCGCTGCAAGGAATTGGGCGCGCGCTGCCTGATGGTCCCGATCAATCCGCGCAAGGATTTGAATGGCGATCCCATTCTCTACAACGATCCGAAGATGGACGCGCTGTGGGAGGCGATCGCCGATAGCGGCATTCCGCTGTGCTTTCACATCGGCGAAGCGATCCCGACCGCGGCGCCGGGCGCGACAGGCACGTTCGTGCTGACGCAGATGGGCGGCTTCCGGCAGAACTGGGCGATGCTGACGTTCGGCGGCGTGTTCGACCGGTTTCCCGCGCTCAAAGCGGTGTTCGTCGAGGGCGGCATTTCTTGGGTGGCGAGCGCGCTGCACGACGCAGACATGATCTATGAATCGTTCCCGACCGCCGTCTATCCCAAGCTCGCGCACAAGCCGAGCTGGTACTGGTTCAACCATTGCTACGCGACGTTCATGACCGATCCGGTCGGCCTCGAAGTGCTGCACCGCATCGGCGCCGACCGCGTGATGTGGTCGTCGGACTATCCGCACCAGGAAAGCACGTTCGGCTATACGCGCAGCGCAATCCAAGCCGTGTTCGACAGCGTGCCGAACGTCGAAGACGCGCAGAAGATTCTGGGCAAGACGGCGCTTGACCTCTTCAACATGCGCTGAGCGTCAGCGCCCCGCTTATCCGACAACAGCGCCGCTGCGCGCGTCGGTGTAGGTGCCGTTGGCATAAGCGACGGCGCCATTGACGAGCACCGTATCCACGCCAATCGCATCGCGGATATAGCGCATGCCTTCGCCCGGCATGTCGTAGACTGGGCGCTCTTCACCGCGCGCGATGTTGTCGGGATCGAACACCACGATGTCGGCGGCGTAGCCTTCCTTGAGGCGTCCGCGTTCTTTGAGGCCCCAGATGTCGGCGGTGTCGGCGGTAATCTTCTTGATCGCTTCTTCCAGCGTCAGCGCGCCGGATTTGCGGACGAATTCGCTGAAGAGATAGCCAGTGTCGCCATAGGTCGAGAACGAGGCGAGGTGGGCGCCGCCGTCGCTCGCGCCGATGTGCATCAGCGGATGCTTGAGGAAAGGGCCGATGCGATCGGTGTTGTCGTGGCCGCCATTGGCCGCGAGGAAAGCGACGTCGAGATCGTTCTCCAGCGAGATGTTGATCAGCGCTTGCACCGGCGTCTCGCCGCGCTCCTCGGCGACGTCATTGAGCTTGCGGCCAACATAAGCGGCCGGCGCCTTATCGCCCCCGCGAATGACGAGGCGCCCGAACAAGGTCTTGCCGCCATCGGGGCCGCAATCCTCGATCATCTTCTTGACCGTATCTGCGTCGCGCAACGCTTCGAGGCGCTTGGCGATAGGCTGGCGCAGGATGCGCACCCAGCGCGGCAGGCGCGCGAGAAAGAGTGACGGGTTCAGCATTGAGAAGCTGATGTCGATCGGGCGCGTTTGCATTTGCGGCCACACCCGGGCGCCGCGCGCGAATTGCTCTTCGACGCGGCCCATGATCAGACCCACGTTCTGCGGCGCGAGCGTGGAATCGAACACCGGCGAGAAGGTCGTTGGAATGTCATGCCTGATCGAAAGCTCGGCGAGCTGATCGATGCGCGCGATGGTGAGATCGACATCGTAGAACTCAGGAACGATCTGCAGCATGCGGCCGCCTTCTTCGCCCAACACTTGCGAGAGCGCGTCGAGCTCACCGAAATCGGCAAAGCGAGAGGGCACAGGGCGGCCATTTTCATCGACGTCGACAAAGCTCGTGCTCATGCCGATGGCGCCGGCGCGCAAAGATTGGCGCAGCAGTTCGCGCATCTCGGCGATTTCGGCTTGGTTTGCCGTGCGCTGCTGCGCGTCCGCACCCATCACCCACAAGCGGATCAGCGAATGCCCCACGAGCGGCGCCACGTTGATCGAAAGGCCAGGCTCGATCGCGTCGCGATAGCCCTGGAAATCTTCCCAGGTCCATTTGGCGAATTCTTCGGTGAAGGCTTCCGGGGGCATTTCCTCGATCTGCTGGAACATGCCGATGACCGCGCGGCGATCGGGCGCCTTCAGCGGCGCCAGCGAAAGCGAGCAATTGCCGGGGACGACAGCGGTGACGCCGTGTGAGAGCGCAGGGCGCGCGGCGCCGTCCCACAACAGTTGAACATCGAAATGCGTGTGCGGATCGATGAAGCCGGGCGCGACGACGCGGCCGTTCGCGTCGATCGTTTCACGCGCTGCGCCGGAGACCGCGCCGACGGCGGCGATCTTGCCATCCTTCACCGCAACATCGCCTTTGAAGCCCGCCCTGCCTTCTCCGTCGACGACGAGGCCGTTCTTGATGATGATGTCGTACATCGCGTCACAATCCCTCTAGGCTTTGGGGCCCTCTAATATTCTGCGCCAAGAATGGCCGGCGAGGCCGCCGATCGTGTCGACACCGCAATTGCGCATCAGGTCAAAGCCAATGGCCGCGTCGAGCACCACATTGCCGACCACGCCATTTTGATAGCGCACGCTGAGCACGAGTTCGGCTTCGCCATCGTGCCCCGCCGCGATGGCGGCGGATTCGATGATAGCGTCGCGTTGTTCGGTCATGGCGTGCGCTGCGCTCATCGCTGCGGCGGCTCGATGAAAACCACATCGCTGCCGAGCAGCAGGCCGGCAGGCCGGCGCATGGCGAAGATGTGCAGGTTCCAGCTCTTGATCCGGTCGGCGCCATCCAATTCGCCCGGCAGTGCGCGCGCTGCGAGCTCTTCGAGCGTCTCTTCCGGCTTCGGCGTCACGAAGCGGCGCTGCTTCGAGAGCGCCTTGATCGATCCCATGCCGTCCTCCCTAGAACGTGTTCTAAGTTTACTTGAACACGGGCACGCCGTGCGATCAACCGGGTTTCCGTACGGGAGAGCGCGCAAGATCGCGTGCTCGGGCATTTGCGTCCGGCGTGCAGGGGCGCCCTTAAGCGCCGGCGCTCACCTGTCCCCGGTCACGAGCAGGAACGGCGCCCACATGCGCGGGTGCGCGAAGGAATCGGCGCCGTCGCGCGTGTCGTTGTCCAGCAAGGCGCGCATCGAGCGTTGCATCGCTTCTGCGGCGGACATTGTCCGGCCGGCGACGGCCGCTTCTTGTTGAAAGCGCACCGCTGCGGTCGTCAGCTTCTGCGCGGCCGTGTCATCGACGGGCCATTGCGACACCAGCAACGCGCGCGCGCCGGCGTAGAAGAACGCGCGCGCCAAGCCAGTCAGGCCCGCCGCGTCTGGCGTTCCGCCGGCGGCGGTGTCGCAGGCCGACAAGATCACCCAGCGTGCGCGCAGCTGCAGCCGCGCCGCCTCGCTTGCGCTCAAGAGGCCATCGTTGCCGTGCGTTACGGCTTGCGGCGGCGTCAGCGCCAGTGATGGCTCAATCAAAGCGCCGCCGAGGCGCCCAGCGACGAGGCCATGCGTTGCGAACGCGATCACGTCCGCGCGCTGAAGGCGCAGATCGGCGTTGCGCGCCGTCAGTTCCGCTTCATTGGCCGCATCGCCCAGCACGTAGTCGCTGGGCGATGCGCGGAACGTGTTCGCCAAGCCTTCGATCTCGATCCGTGTGCCGGGAAGGCGCGGCAGGCGGCGGATCGCATCGAGATCGATGTTGCCCGTGTCGGGGATCACGGCGATGCGCGATCCGGTCCCGCGCGCGGCGGGCGCGCCCTCAAAGCTCGGATCGCCAAGGCCGAAGAACGTCACGTCGCGCGATTGCTGTGTGGGCTGGTCGGCGCGCTGCGTGCGCAACACCGAAACCGAGGGCGCGATCGTCAGCCAGCGTGTCGTGCCGAGCCAGCTTGTGTTCCGCAACACTTGCGCTTCAAGGCCGTTGCCGGTGGGCGGCGCGGTGACCAGCGCGGCGAAAGGCGTGTTCAAGAGCGCGCCGAGCGGCACGATGGTCCAGCGCTGCTTGCCCTGCGTGAGCGCGGCGATGTCTGGCGCGCCAAACAGCGCGCGATAGAGCGTGTGGGCAGCCGCGCGATCGTAGGCGCGCGCGCCCATCGGGGTTGCGCCGCCTGGCGCGCGCGGCGCGCTCGATGTGCGCAGCGAACGCTGCAGCGCCGTGATCGTGTCGGTCAATTGCGTGGGATCGAGCGGCAGTTCGGCAAGCGCTGTGCGCTCGCGCGTGGCCGCGAACACGGCGCCGGTGCGGTGGCCAGCGGGCAGAGCCATGTCGCCCGGATAAAGCACGATGAGCACTTCATCTTCGCCGAGCAGCGCCTGCGCGGCCGTCAAGGGCACGGGCTCTGGCGAGATGAGGTCAAAGAAGCGCGGGAATACGTTGCTCAATTCGTTTTCAGCGGCGGTGCGGCGCGCCTGCGCGTCCGCGAGCGCGCGCTCGATCCTGGTTATCGCTGGGCTCGGATCGCCAATGCTCTCAAGATCGTCCAACTCGATGCGCAGCGTATCGGCTTCGCCGTTCGCGGCGCGCCATTGCGTCACCAACGCGGCTTGCGCGCCTTCAGCGGCGCGTTCAGCGGCCGCTTCGGCCACCGCGCGGCTGGTCGCGGAATAATACGCTGATTGCAGACCGGCGAACGCGAGCGCGCGCCGGTCGGCTGCGCCCGCTGGCGCGAGCGCATCGAGGCGCACGATCGCGCGCACCACGAGGGCGGCCGTCTCCAGCGCATCGCCGTTGCGTGTCGCGGCCAGCACGAACGGCTCTTCGCTGCGATTGCGGGCGCGGATATCGCCGATGCGTAGCGCCAAAGCATCCGCGGGCGCATTGCCGGCGAGCGCGGCCCAGAGCCGGTTTTCCGCAAGGATCGGGCGTGACGTGTTGGTCCGCGCCGTGGCTTGATACGCCTGATCGAGCAGCGCGAGCGTTTGCGCGTCCGCGCGGCCCTGCGCCAGCAGTGTCACAGCAAGATCGTTGTTCAGCGGCGCAAGATTGCCATTCGGCCGGCGTGACACGATCGCGATTGAGCGTCGCACGTTCGCTTCGGCGTCCGCTGGCCGCCCTTGTGCGAGACGCACGCGCGCTAGGTCCCGCAGTTCGAGCAGCATGCGCGTCTCGTTCGGAGAGCTCTGAGTCGCCCCGGCCGACGCGCGCGCCAACAAACGCTCATGCACGCTCGCGGCTTCCTCCCAACGTTCGGCCCGCTCGTGGTGCCGCGCGAGCGCGCGCAGGCTGGCGCGTTGCGACACATCGGTATTGGGCGCGAGCGCCAGCGCTCGCTCAAGATGAACAGTCGCCTCGTCATTGCGCCCGACGATCGCGAGCGTGCGCGCCGCGGCGCGATGCA
>CAZMCA010000010.1:0-32747 GCA_964564595.1 uncultured Caulobacteraceae bacterium | reverse complement strand
TCATCGAAACGCCCTTCACCCTCCAGAACGCGCCCCAGTTGCGATGTGTGCACAGCCAGCGCCGCATTGTCGTTCGCGCGCGTCGCACTGGCGATCGCGTCGCGGATCAAGCTGAGTGTTTCCGGCGGCGGCTCGGCTTCGTCCATCAGTTGCGTGATCAGAGCGTCGCGCGCAGCGATGGTGTCGGCGTGGTCGCGGCCAGTGGCGCGCTGCGCGGCGCGCAATGCGGCGCGGAGCGGGGCGCGCGCCGCTTCCAACTCGTTGTTCGCCGCCGCTGCTGTTGGCGCATCCGGCGCCCGCTGCGCGCTGCCGCTCGGCGCAACCGCAAGCAGCGCCCCGGCAAAAATCACCGTCGCTATCGTTCGCCACTTCCCCATGCGGAACCTTAGGTGCGACTGCGCCCCGCTTTCAAGCGCCGAGCACGCGCGCCTCATATCATGGTATAGGTCCGGCCTTGCCGCAGGCGGCGTAAGGTGAGGCGATGGGTGAGCCGGTCGTGCACATTATCGACGACGACGCCTCCTTGCGCGGCGCGCTCGATAGCCTCTTCCGCTCGACGGGGCAGGCGACACGGCTTTACGACTCGGTCGCCGCCTTCATGGAGGCGCCGCGTGACGATGCGCCGGGCTGCCTAGTGCTCGATGTGCGCATGCCGGGGATGAGCGGGCTCGATTTTCAGCACAAGCTCGAAGAGCTCGGCGTTCGGCTGCCCGTGGTCTTCATGACCGGGCACGGCGATATCCCGATGAGCGTGCGGGCCATGAAGGCCGGCGCGGTCGATTTTCTGGCCAAGCCTTTCCGCGATCAGGAAATGCTCGACGCTGTCGCGGCTGCGCTTGCACAGGATCGCGCCCGGCGCGCTGAGGGCGGTAAGCTAGACGCGCTCAAAAGCGCTTACGCCACCTTGTCTCCGCGCGAGCGGCAGGTGATGGCGCTGGTCGCGGCGGGCAAGATGAACAAGCAGGTCGCGGGCGATCTCTCGCTGAGCGAGATCACGGTGAAAATCCACCGTGGCGCGGCGATGCGGAAGATGGGCGCGAAGACGCTTGCCGACCTCGTCCGCATGGCCGAGGCGCTGGACGTGCGCCCGCCGGGCTAGGCGCTGCAGTTTCATACCTGCGTATGATTTCATCACGGCGCGCCGGGGCCGACATTCGCGCCGTGGCGGAAGACACCCTGATCTCCATCATCGACGATGATGAATCCCTGCGCGCGGCCCTCGTCGGGCTGGTGCGCTCATTGGGTTATCGCGCCACTGGCTTTGCTTGCGCTGAGGATTTTTTGGCCGCGGGCGCGGCGGGCCTCAGCGCCGCGATCGTCACCGACATCCAGATGCCCGGCCTTTCCGGAATCGATCTCAAAGAACGCCTCACGGCCGATGGCTGCGGCGCGCCCGTGATTATGATCACGGCGCGCTCGGAGCCTGGCCTCAGGGAGCGCGCGCTCGCCAGCGGCGCGCTCTGCGTCTTGAAGAAGCCATTCGCCGCCGAAGCCCTGATCGATTGCTTGGAGCGCGCGCTGGGCAAGTAGAGAAGGGTGCGTTACGGGCTTGAGCATGAGCAGCGGCGATCACCCAGGGCAGAGCGCGGAAGAAGCGCTGCGCGAGAGCGAGTATCGCTATCGCAATCTCTTTCAGGCGATGGCCGCCTCGTTCTGGGAGCTCGATTTCAGGCCTGTCGGCGCCATGCTGCGTACATTGCGCAAGCAAGGCGTGAACGACTACGCAGCCTACTTCGCCGAAAATCCCGCCTTCGTGCGAGAGATGATGCGCGTGACGCGCGTGATCGATGTCAACGATCAGACCGTCGCTCTGTTCGGGCGCGGCGCTAAGGCCGAGCTGCTTCAGGCGCTTGATGTCTATTGGCCCGAGGAAAGCAACCACGTTTACGCCGCGAGCGTGCTTGCCGCCGTCAGCGGCGCGCCGAGCTACGCGACCGAGACAAGGCTGCGCAAGCTCGATGGCGCAGTGTTCGACGCGCTCTTCACCGCGTGCTTTGCGCCAGAGGCGGTCGCGGCCGGCAAGCTGTTGATCGGCGTGATCGATGTTTCCGAGCGCGTGCGCGCCCAAGGCATGCTGCGCCAGGTGCAAGCCGAGTTCGCCCACGCCGCACGCGTCTCGATGCTGGGCGAACTGACGGCCTCGATCGCCCACGAGGTCAATCAGCCGCTCGCCGCTATCGCCACCAATGCGTCCGCCGGCCTTCGCTGGCTCGATCGGCCCGAGCCAGACGTGAAGGAGGTGCGCGCGCTCACGCAGCGCATCATCGCTGACGCGCAGCGCGCCGCAGATATTATCGCCCGCGTGCGTGCAATGGCGGGCCACCGCGCGCCCGATCCCGCGCCGCTCGCGATCAATGGCGTGATCGAAGAGGCGATGCAGTTTCTTGCGCACGAGATGCAGGGCCAGAGCGTGGCGCCCAGGCTGGAGCTCGCCCGCGATTTGCCGCTCGTGCTCGCCGATCGCACGCAATTGCAGCAGGTGGTGGTAAATCTTGCCGTCAACGCCTTGCAGGCGATGGCGCAAACGCCACCCAGTACACGGCGCTTGACGGTTCGAACGCGCTTCGACGGCGGCGCCGTCTTGGTAACGATCGAAGATTCTGGCCCAGGGCTCGATGCAGCGCAACAACAGCGCGTGTTCGAAAGTTTCTTCACGACCAAGTCCAACGGCATGGGCATGGGCCTGCCGATCTGCCGCTCGATCCTCGAAAGCTACGGCGGCGCCATTTCCGCAAGCAACGCCGCAGAAGGCGGCGCCGTGTTTGTGTTCACGCTGCCCGCCGCCCGCTGAGCGCGCATATACACGTGTATTAGAGCGTTAGCCCTATGTAGAATGGTGAACGGGCCGGGCGGGGCGCAATCTCTCTTCATCGAATGAAGGAGAGCACGCAATGACCAAGACCATCGTTCTCGTCCACGGCGCGTGGCTCAACTCCAAAGCATGGGAACTCTGGAAGAGCCGCTACGAAGCCAAAGGTTACACCGTCATCACGCCCGATTGGCCCGGCGATCAGGGCGATCCCGTCGACCTCAAAGCGCATCCGCGCAAAGAGCTCACGAAGTACGGCCCGAAGGAAATTGTCGCGCATTATGAGCGCATCATCCGCGCGCTGCCGGAAAGCCCGATCATCATCGGCCATTCGGCGGGCGGCGTGTGGACGCAGCATCTGCTCGATCGCGGTCTCGGCGTCGCGGGCGTTGCGATCGATCCGGCGCCAACGCCGGGCGTGGAGCTCGCGCTCGACGCTGCAATCTCGGCGCTGCCCGTGCTTGGCGATCCCTTCAGTGGCGGTAAGGTCGTGTCGATGACCAAGAAGTTCTTCGCTGAACGCTTCGCCAACGGCCTGCCGCGCGATCAAGTCGATGCGCACTTTGAACGCTACATCGTGCCGACCGCCGGTAAAGTGTACTGGGACGGCGTCACGGCCGGAGGCGCTGGCGCGATCAAGTGGAACAGCAAGACACGCGCGCCGCTTTTGCTTATCGGCGGCGGCATCGATCTCATCGCGCCCGCGAGCATGACGAAGGCGATCTTCAACAAGCAGAAGCGCGCCGCCTCTCTCACAGAGCTGCACGTCTTCGAAGATCGTTCGCACTATCTGTACGCTGAGCCGGGTTGGGAAGAGGTCGCCGATCTCGCGCTCTCCTGGGCCGAGCGCAACCAGCGCGCGCCCGATGTCACGCAGCTCCGGAACCAAGCCGCGTAACCGCAGCGTTCACCCAAGGAGGCGGGGCCATGCGCACCGAGGACGATGTGACTTACCTCGCCTTCAAAGTCCGCGTGACGGCGCCCAACGGCGCGGTCGCGGAAGGGGCGGGCGTCGCGATTGAAGGGCGCATCGATCCCGGTCGCGTGCGCCAAACCATCATCGATCTCGTCCGCACCGCTGCGGGCCACTGGGAAATGGCCTCGAGCGAGGCAAGCTAACAGGAGGCGATCATGCCTTACGTCACAACCAAAGACGGCGCCGAGATCTTCTACAAGGATTGGGGCCCACGCGATGCGCAGCCGATCGTGTTCCACCACGGCTGGCCGCTCAGCGCCGATGATTGGGACAGCCAGATGCTGTTCTTCCTGCATCGCGGCTACCGCGTCATTGCGCATGACCGGCGCGGCCACGGCCGCTCGTCGCAAACCAGCGGCGGCCACGAGATGGATACGTATGCGGCCGATGTCGCCGCGCTCACCGATGCGCTCGATCTGAAGAACGCAGTGCATATCGGCCATTCCACGGGCGGTGGAGAGGTCACGCGCTATGTCGCGCGCGCAAAGCCGGGGCGCGTGAGCAAGGCCGTGCTCGTCGGCGCCGTGCCGCCGATCATGGTGAAGTCCGCGAAGAATCCGGGCGGCCTGCCGATCGACGTGTTCGATGGCTTGCGCGCCTCGCTCGTCGCCAACCGCGCGCAGTTCTTTATCGATGTGCCGGCGGGCCCGTTCTACGGCTTCAATCGCGATGGCGCGAAGGTCTCTCAAGGACTGATCGACAATTGGTGGCGCCAAGGCATGATGGGCGCGGCCAACGCGCACTACGAATGCATCAAAGCGTTCTCCGAGACGGACTTCACCGAAGACCTGAAGCAGATCGCGGTCCCCACCTTCGTCGCGCACGGCACGGACGATCAGATCGTGCCCTACGATGATTCCGCGCCGCTGGCGGCGAAGCTGCTGAAGAAGGGCGTGCTCAAGGCGTATCCGGGCCTGCCGCACGGCCTCCTCGCGACGCATCCGGACATCATCAACCCCGATCTTCTCGCCTTCGTCGAAGGCAAGAAGATCGAAGGCGCTGATTGAGGCGAGAGACTGACGATCGCGCTTCACTGAGCAGGCCGAACAGGTTGGGGTCCCGATTGCGCCGAGCCCGGGCGCCGCCCATGCGATTTCAGGGTCGCCTGTGCCTGCGCCGGTTCCTGAGCCGCGCCGTCGCTTTGCAATTGTGTCCGCGCCGCGCGCTGCTAGTCTTTTAGGCATGGCTGCACGCACGCTCATCGCCTTCAACACCGCGACCGCGAGCGAGAACAAGATTCACGCCGATGACGTCGCCTCCAAGTTCGGCTTCACGGGCGGCCTCGTCCCCGGCGTCGATGTGTTCGCCTATCTTGCGCAGGCGCCCGCCGCCCGCTGGGGCCGGGCCTGGCTGAGCGAAGGAGCGATCGCCGCACGCTTCCTCAAGCCCGTCTACGATGGCGATGAAACGCGCATCGAAGAAACCGAAGAGGGCGCGGGCCGCATCGCGCTCAGCGCGCACGCGCGCGGCGATCTTTGCGCCACCGGCCACGCCCTGCGCGCCGCACCCGCCGCGGACGTATCCGAACTCGCCGCCGGCGTGTTGCCGCCGCGCGATGCGCGCCCGAAAGCGTCGCGCGAAAGCCTTCCCATCGGCAAAGCGCTCGGCCCGCTTACTGAAACTTATTGGGCCGATGTGGGGCGCGCACATCTTGAAGCCACGCGCGCCGATCCCGCGCTCTATGACGATGGCGATATCGCCAATCCCGCCTACCTGCTGCGCCGCGCCAATTACGTGCTGGCGCAGAACGTGCGCCTCGGGCCCTGGATCCATGTCGAGAGCGACGCGCGCCTGCATGGCCTCGTGCAGGACGGCGATCCGTTTGAAACGCGCGCCGAGGTCCGCGCCAACGAAGAGAGCAAGGGCCACCTGATCGTCACGCTCGCGTTCACGATCACGGCGCGCGGCAAGCTGGCGATGAGCGGCAAGCATGTCGCGATTTATGAGCCGCGGCAGGTCCGCGAACGGGGCTAAGCGTGACCACAGAAACAAAATCTCCCGCGCTCGCGCGGAGCCCGTTTGCCCTCGCGCTCGGCGCGGTGCTCCTCGTTGCATTGTGCCTGCTGCTCTCGCTGCCGCAGATCGAAGCGCCGCGCACGCCGGCGGGCACGCCGTGGCGCGCGGAAACGGGCGCCGCGATCATCGCCGATATCGTGGGCGATGGCGCGCCGCACCCAACGGGCTCCGCCGCCAACGATGCCGTGCGCGCCCGCATTGTGGCGCGCTTGCGCGCCGCCGGCTACGCGCCGGTCGAGAGCCAGCATTTCCAGTGCTTCTCGCGCCGCCGCGGCTCGGGGTGCACGCAGCTCACCAACATCGTCGCCGTGCGTGAGGGCGCCAGCGCCAATGCGCCCGCCATCCTCGCCACCGCGCATTATGACAGCGTCCCGGCTGGCCCAGGCGTCGCCGATGACCTCGCCGGAACGGCGGTGATGCTTGGCCTCGCCGAACATCTCGCAACCGCGCCGCCCTCACGGAACGCAATCGTCTTCCTCTTCACGGATGCGGAAGAGACCGGCCTCCGGGGCGCGGCCGCTTTCGCGCAGAACGATCCGCTGATGTCGCGCATCGGCGTTGCGATCAACGTCGAGGCGCGCGGCGTGAGCGGGCCGAGCATGCTGTTCGAAACCGGCCCGGGGAACGCCAACCTCGTTAGGTTTTACGCGCAGCACGTGCGCAACAAGATTGCGGATTCGCTGAGCTTCGAAGTCTACAAGATCCTGCCGAACGATACCGATTTCAGCGTCTACAGCCTCGCGGGTCTCAACGGCTACAATTTCGCCTTCACCGGCTCAGCCTCGCTCTACCATTCGCTGCGCGACGATCTCGATCACCTCGATCGCAACAGCCTCCAGCATCATGGCGACAACGTCTTCGCGCTCGCGCCAGCGCTTGCCGATGCAGACCTTGCCGCGCTCCAAACAACCAGCAACGCATCCTACACCGTGTTTCCCTGGGGCCTCTCGGTGTGGCCCTCGGAATGGAACGCGCCGCTTGCCGCGCTTGCGCTCATCGCGCTGATCGCCGCGGCTGTGTTGGCGCGGCGCGGGCTCACGTGGCGCGCCTGGGCGTGGAGCCTTGCGCCGCTCATCGTGGCGCCAGCCGCGCTCTTCGCGCTTGGCTGGCTCGCAACCTATCCGCTCGCGATCTGGCCAGGCGCACAGAGCATTGATCACCCCGCGCCCTGGCCGGGCCGTTTGGCGCTGCTGGCGCTGGCGTTCATCGCTGCGTTCGGGCTTGGCCGCTTGTTCGCTGGGCGCGGCGATTGGCGCGCGCATTTCTTCACGGCGTGGTTCGCGCTCGCAGGCCTTTCGCTCACGATCGCGATCCTCGCGCCGGGCGCCGCGGCATCGCTGCTCTTTCCGGCGCTGCTCGCGGGTCTCGCCGCGCTGGCGGGTCAACTTTGGCGCAACATGCTATGGCCCGCGGCGCTCATCGGGCTCGCGGCCATCGCGTATTTCTGGGTTGGGCTGTTCGTCTCGCTCGAAGTGGTGCTCGGCTTTCCTGAAAGCGCCGCGCGCGCGCTGATGCTCGCGCCGCTCGTCTGGGTGCTCACGCCGCTTGCGATCGCCGCCGCTGCGCGCGCGCGCCGCGCCGGCACGATTGCGCTCGCTGCATTCATCGCGGGCGGCGCGGTCTCGGCGGCATTCGCCGCCGCCGCGCCTGCTTACACCGCCGATCGCCCCCGCGGCGTGAACGTCGAATATTATCAGGCGCCCGAGGCTGAGCCGCACTGGATCGCGCACTTCATGGGCCCGCCGGACCGCGCCTATCTCGCCGCGAACGATATCGCCACAACGCCGCAACCGTATGACCGTTACGGCGTCGCAGCCGCGCAGCGTTACGCGCGCGCCGCAACGCCGCTCGATCTTGCGCCGCCCACGTTCGAGCGGACCAACGTGTCGATCGCAAATGGCGAGCGTGCGATCTCGGGTGTCGTCCGCGCAGGGCGCGGTGGCGTATTGCGCGTCGCGGTCGCGGAAAACAGCGGCGTGCTCTGGCTGCGCGCCGAAGGGCAGGAGGTCTGGTCGCGTGAACGCGTCGCTGGCGGCGCGCGCACCATCGCCACGTTCGTGGGCCTCGGCGAACGGCCGGTGGCGATCGAGATCGCTTTCGACGCCCAGCGCCCCGCGCCCGCGTTCTGGCTCAGCGAGCGCAGCGCGCTGCCGGATACGGAAGAAGCGCGCGCGCTCACCGGCTCACGCCCGCCCGAGGCCGCCCCGATCCACGATGGTGATGGCGCCCTCGTCGTCACGCGCATCACGCCCTAGCGCGCTGCGTGCTATCGTCGTCCAGTGGGGGAGATTCGATGCGTGAGATCGCCATCGCGCTGGCCGGCATTGTCGTGCTGCTGCTGGCGGCGTTCCTGTTGTCGGCGAACAAGCGGCGCATCCGGCTGCGTGTCGTGCTGCCTGCGTTCGCGCTGCAAGCGGCGATCGCCGCCTTCGTGCTCTACACGCCTGTCGGGCGGGCGGCGACGGCGAATGTCGCACGCGGCGTCGAAGCGCTACTGGGCTATTCGCGCGCCGGCATCGAAACCGTGTTCGGCGGGCTCACAGAGGTAAACGGCGTCGCGAGCTTCGCGATCAACATCCTCCCCATCATCATCTTCTTCTCTGCGCTCGTTTCGGTGCTCTACTTTTTCGGGATCATGCAGCTGATCGTCCGTTTCGTGGGCGGCTTCCTGCAGCGCGTGCTCGGCGTCGATCGCGTCGAAGCGCTCTACGCGGCGGCGAACATTCTCGTTGGCCAGTCAGAATCTCCGCTCGTCGTGCGCGGCTATCTCAAACGCCTCACCGATCCGCAGATCTTCGCGCTGATGGTCACCGGCATGGCGGGCGTCGCGGGTTCGATCCTCGCCGCCTACGCGCAGATGGGCGTGCGCATCGAATATCTGCTCGCCGCCGCGTTCATGTCTGCGCCCGGTGGCTTGCTGATGGCGAAGATCGTGATGCCCGATGAAGCGCGCGCCGAAGATGCGCCGCCGCCGGACGCCGAGCCGGAGGAGGAGCGGCCGGACAATCTCATCATGGCGATCTTCCAGGGCGCTGAAGATGGCGTGAAGCTCGCCGTCGCGGTCGCCGCGATGCTGGTCGTTTTCGTGGCGCTGATTGCGCTCTGCAATGGCGTGCTCGGCGGCGTCGCGGGATTGTTCGGCTACCCCGATCTCACCTTTCAGCGCATCCTCGGTTGGATCTTCGGGCCGGTGATGTTCTTGCTGAACGTGCCGTGGAGCGAAGCATTCATCGCGGGCGAGCTCTTTGGGCAGAAGGTCATCCTCAACGAGTTTATCGCCTATCTCGATTTCGGGCGCCTGCAAGCCCAGCTCAGCCCGCACACGCAGGCCGTTACGACGTTCGCGCTTTGCGGCTTCGCGAATATCAGCTCGATTGCGATACAGATGGGCGTGCTCGGCGGCCTTGCGCCCGAGCGCCGCCCGCTGATCGCGCGGCTCGGCCCGCGCGCCGTGATCGCGGCGTCGCTCGCAAACCTGATGAGCGCCGCGTTGGCAGGCCTGATGCTGACAATCGCGGGCGGCTAACGCTTCAAGCCAATGGCAGCGAGGCGTTCGTCCAGAAACTCGCCGGCCGTGATGTCCGCGAACTTCTTGCCCGCGCCGACGCAGGAGGGCAGCACGTCGAGGCGCGTTGCGCGCGTTGGGTGCATGAAGAACGGCATCGAATAGCGGCTGACGTTCGGCCCAGCGGGATTGACGACGCGATGCGTCGTCGCCGGGATCACGCCGTTCGTCATCCGCGCCAGCATGTCGCCGGAATCGACGATGAGATTCGTTGGCTCGGTCTCTACCGGCAGCCACGTCC
Organism: uncultured Caulobacteraceae bacterium; assembly: GCA_964564595.1. GTDB lineage: Bacteria > Pseudomonadota > Alphaproteobacteria > Caulobacterales > Aquidulcibacteraceae > JBEVOS01. The sequence goes on along the minus strand of CAZMCA010000010.1, from coordinate 23,140 downwards.
CATCGCGATCGAGCAGCTCAAGTCCCGCGCCCTTCGCCGCCACCATGATCGTGAGAAAGTTGATGTCCTCATGCGCCGCCGAACGCACCGCGCGCGGATCAACGTCGGGCCCGACAGGCGGATAGTGCAGCACGCGCAGCACCGATGTGCCGCGCCGCACCAGCGGATCAAAATGCGCTTCCGGCAAGCCTAGCTTTGGCGCGAGCGCCCGCAGCAGCACGATGCCCGTCTCGTTCAGCGCGTCGAAGAGTTGCGTGAACGCCTCGCGAAACGCTGGCGTCTCCTCCGGCCAAACGTTCGGCCCATCCGCGTCATTCTCATGCCCGATCTGCCAGAACTCCTTGAGATCGGGCGTGCGGTTGTCCTTCGCGTGCTCCACACCGAACGGCGTGTACCCGCGCAGCCCGGCCGCATAAAGCCGCTTCACGCCGTCTTCGAGCGAGAACACGTCTTCGGCCAAGCCATATGCGCGCTTCAACAGATCCAGCGAAACGCCGTGATCGGTGAGGATGATGAATCCGTATTCTTGCAGTCCACGCATGAGATTGGACGAGAACGCATCGCGGGCCGCCGCATTTCCGCTTGTGAACGCCGCAAGGCTCAGCTCAGGAACGCGCGATTTTGTATTCATCTACCGCTCCAGCAGCGCCTCGACATCGGCGCGCGTGGGCAGGGAAGGCTGCGCGCCTGCTTTCATCGCCGCCGCCGCGCCCGCCGCGCATGCAAACGCAAGCGCTTGCTGCGGCGCCATGCCTTCCAGCAGCGCCACCGTCAGCGCGCCGACAAAACAATCGCCCGCGCCGGTCGTGTCCACGGGCGTTATCTTTACGCCGGGCGCCTCGGCGATCTTCTTGCCGCGTTCAAACAACGCCGCCCCGCGCGCGCCATAAGTGATCGCCACCCGGCCGCGCGCGCTGTGCAGCTTGTCGCCATAGAACGCGGCCTCGCCCTCGTTCACGACCAGCAAATCCGCGCGCGCCAGCAGCGCATCCGGCACAGCCGCCGCCGGCGCCAAATTCACGCACACAAACCCAGGCGCGCGCGCAACCGCCGCCGCAACCGTCTCAACCGGCAATTCCAATTGGCAAATCAGCGCGCCATCGATTGGCGGCAGCGCGTCCGGCGCAAAGCGCGCATTGGCGCCCGGCGCGACGACGATCTGATTTTCGCCATCGGCTGAGACCGCGATCAACGCAACGCCCGTCGCCGCCGCAGCGTCGGCAACGCACGCGGAAAGATCGACGCCGTCGCACTTCAACAACGCCAGCGCCTCATCCGCCATCGCGTCAGCGCCCACGCGCCCGACGAGCGCAACGTCCGCGCCCAAGCGCCGCGCCGCCAGCGCTTGGTTCGCGCCTTTGCCGCCGGGATGGCGCGCGAGCGTCGCGCCCGTTACCGTCTCGCCCGGCGCCGGCAATGTCGCGGCGCTCGCGACAAAGTCGAGATTGACGGAGCCGACGACGGTGATGCGCGTCATCGCGCCAGCCTCTCATACAGCATCGCGAACACGCCATCGGCGTCCACATGCGTCGTCCACAGCGTGCGCGAGCTTTCCGCGCCGCGAAACTCGACCTGCGTGTGCCCAAGCGTGAGCTCGGACTCGGTCTCAACGCGGATGACCGCCGGCACGGTCGTGAAGAGATGCGGCGCGATGAGATAGGCGATCGTGCATGGATCGTGCAGCGGCGAGCCAATCTGCCCCGCGTGCTTCAGCTCCACCTCCGCGCCGAACGTCAGCAGATCGAACACCGCAGCGCCGGCGCGCGTCTTGATCGCGCTCAGCGCTTCCATGCGATCCGGTGTGGCGCGCACCTGATGCGTCGCGTCGAGCCCGAGCGTGATCACGTCGCAGCCGGACGCGAACACGATCTGCGCGGCGTGCGGATCGGCGTAGATGTTGTATTCGGCCGAAGCGGTGATGTTGCCGCCCTCGCTGCGCGCGCCGCCCATCACCACGACCGGCCCAAGATGCGCCGCGAGCGCCGGCTCAAACTTCAACGCCAGCGCCAAATTCGTGAACGGCCCCGTCACCGCGATCGCAACTTCGCCCGCGGGCCGCGCCATCACGAGATCGACGATCGCGCGCGCCGCACTTGCGGCCGCCAGCCCCGCGCGCGGCTCGAACACGGGCAGCGTCCCAAGGCCCGTTTCGCCGTGGAAATGATCGGCGATGATCGGCGGGCGGACCAAAGGCGCCTGCGCCCCGGCGTACACCGGCACGTCATCGCGCCCCGCCATTTCGCGAATGATCCGCGCATTGCGCGCCGTCAGCAGCGCATCGACGTTTCCCGCCACCGTCGTGATCGCGAGCAGATCGAGCGCATCGGGCGCGGCGAACGCAAGGAACAGCGCGACGGCGTCGTCCACGCCCGGGTCGCAATCGATAATCAGAGGTCGCGGCGCCATGCGCCTTTTTCCGCCCGAACCGGGCGCCGCTGCAAGAGGAGAACCTAGTTGCCGGCCCGGCCGTTCTGCGATGAGCTATGTCCTCCATGTCGGATCTCGGACCCTACAAGGCCAAGCGCCGCTTCGGCGTTACGACCGAGCCGGAAGGCGCGCTCGCGCCCGCGCGCAAAGAGGGGCTGACATTCGTGGTGCAAAAGCACCATGCGCGCCGCCTTCACTATGATTTTCGCCTTGAGATTAACGGGGCGCTGCGCTCCTGGGCGGTTCCAGAAGGGCCGTGCCTAGACACCAAGGTGCGCCGCCTAGCGGTGCAGACCGAAGATCACCCGATGGAATATGGCGGCTTCGAAGGCCGCATCCCGAGCGGGCAGTACGGCGCCGGCGTCGTCATCGTGTGGGACAATGGCACGTGGGTGACGTTGGAGAACGACATCGAAGCCGCGCTCAAAGCGGGCGAGCTCAAGTTTCGTCTGCTTGGCCACAAGCTGCGCGGCGGCTGGACGTTGGTGCGCCTGAAAGACGGGCCGAAGAACTGGCTGCTGATCAAGGAGCGTGACGAAGAGGTCCGCCCGCTCGCTGAGTATGACGTGCTGAAGGAGGCGCCCAACAGCGTCATCAGCGGCATGAGCGTGGAAGAGCTTGCGCGCAAGGCGCCGCCGCTGCCGTCGGCGCCGCCGAAGAAGGCCGCGCCGCCGAAGCTTGCGAAGATGGCCGGCGCGAAGCTTGGTCCGATGCCCGCCAAAGTCGCCCCGCAACTTGCCTCACAGATCGATGCGCCGCCGGAGGGCCCCGGCTGGGTGCATGAGATCAAGTATGACGGCTACCGCACCATCGCGCGCGTCGAGAATGGCGCTGTCACGCTCTACACGCGCAACCAGCACGATTGGACCAAGCGCTATGGCGTGCTTGCGGACGCGTTCAAGAAGCTGCCGTGCAAGAGCGCCGTGCTCGATGGCGAGATCGCCGTGCAGGACGCACGTGGCGTCACCTCGATCGCGATGCTTGAGCAGGCGCTCTCTGAAGGGCGCACGCACGAGCTCACCTTCTTCGCCTTCGACCTCCTACACCTCGATGGCTACGACCTCACTGGCGCAAAGCTTTCGGACCGCAAGGCCGCGCTCGACGCGCTGATAGCGCCGGTCACCGATGCGCGCGCGCCGATCCAGGTGAGCGAGCACATCGAAGGCGACGGCGCGGCGTTCTTCGCGCATGCCTGCCGGCTCGGGCTTGAAGGCATCATGTCCAAGCGCGCCGATGCGCCCTATGTGCAGCGCCGCACCAAGACATGGGTGAAGGTCAAACGCGCTTATGTGGGCGATTTCATCGTCGTCGGGTTCACAGTCACGGCGCCCAAGCGCGTCTCGGCGCTGATCCTCGCCGAAGAAGACGCCTCCGGCGCGCTCCAATTCGTCGGCCGTGTCAGCTCCGGGCTCACGGATCAAACGGCGAGCGATCTCTTCAAGCAGCTCTCCAAGCACGCCGCCGATAAACCGCCTGTCGCCGCGCCGAAAATTCCCGGCGCCGTGACATGGACCGAGCCGATGCTCGCCGCGCGCATCGCGTTCAACTCACGCGCCGACGATGGCGCGCCGCGCCAACCGGTGCTGATCGGCACATCGCCCTACAAGAAGCTCGCGCCCGCAACGAAGCCAAAGCTCGTCACCGATCGCGATCTCGCCGCCATCCGCCTCACCAATCCCGACCGTGAAATTTTCGAAGGCAGCGGCGTCAACAAGCTCGATGTCGCGATCTACTACGCGCGCGTCGGCGATTGGATGCTGCCGGATCTGATGCGCCGGCCGGTCTCGATCATTCGCTGCCCCACCGGCGCGCTCAAAGACTGCTTCTACCAACGCCACGCCTTCCACGGCCTGCCCGCCGGCATCGGCACGATCCCGCTCTCGGACGAAGAAGGCCGTGGCGAGTACCTTTTTATCGAAGACGCGCGGGGCTTTCTCTCGCTCACGCAGTTTGGCGCCATCGAGTTTCACCCCTGGCCCTGCAAGGTCGATGATCCCGAACATCCCGATCGTTTCGTTGTCGATCTGGACCCTGATCCCTCTGTCGGCTGGCCGCAGATCTTGGCGGCGGCAGAGCAATTGCGCGCGCGCCTTCAAGCGCTCGGCTTTGAACCGTTCGTGCGCACCACGGGCGGGAAGGGGCTGCACCTCGTGATGGCGCTCGCGCCGGGCTGCGACTGGAAGACGTTGCGCGGTTTTGCCGAAGCGTTCGCGCGCAGCGTCGCGCATGACGCGCCGACCGTGTTTACCAATTCGCCCACGAAGCCTGCCCGCAAGGGCCGCATCTACGTCGACTACCTGCGCAATGTGCGCGGCTCGAGCGCGGTGGCGTCCTATTCGCTGCGCGCGCGCCCCGATTTCGGCGTCGCGACGCCCATCGAATGGTCCGAACTTCGCAACCTTGAGGGCCCACAGGCGTTTAACCGAAAAACTGTCCTGAAGCGGCTGGCCCGTCTCGCCAGCGACCCCTGGGACGGGTTACAATTGTCGGCGACGGAGATCTCGCAGAAGGCGCGGCGCGACGTCGGTATGAAATAAAAACAGCGGCGCAAAAGTCGCTTTGGTCGGGCACACACACAAGGGAATGCGCCAATGGCTGGGCGTGCATATTGGAAAGGCTTTCTGCGGCTGTCGCTGGTGTCGGCGCCCGTAAAGCTCTACTCGGCGACGTCCTCGTCCGCCGGCAAAGTGTCGTTTAATCTCTTGCACAAAGAGACCAAGAACCGCGTCTCGCAGCGTTACGTCGATCCCGAGCTCGGTGAGATCGATCGCGCGGACTTGGTTAAGGGCTATCAGTTCGAGAAAGATAAGTACGTCGTCGTCACGCCCGAAGAGCTTGAGGCGGTCGAGGTCGAGTCCTCCAAGACCATCACGATCGATGGCTTCGTGAAGGAGAGCGAGATCGATCCGATCTATCTCGACTCCCCATACTTCCTCGCGCCCGATGGGCCCGTCGCGGAAGAGACCTACGCCGTCATCCTCGAAGCGATGAAGGAGGCCAAGAAGGTCGCCATCGCGCGCATCGTGCTGTCGGGCCGTGAGCGCCTCGTCGCGATCCAGCCGAAAGGCGAAGGCTTCCTGATGACGACGTTGCGGTCTTCCAAGGAAGTCAAAGACAGCAAGGACGCGTTCGACAAGCTCAACGTCAAGATCGCGCCCGACATGCTCTCGATGGCCAAGCAGATCATCGATCAGAAAACGACGAAGTTCGCGCCGGAAGAATTCCACGATCAATATGAAGACGCGCTGCTCACGCTGATCCGCTCGAAGATCAACGGCGGCGAGCCGGTGATCACCAAGGCGCCCGAGCGCGGCAATGTCGTGAACCTGATGGACGCGTTGCGGCGCTCCATCGAAGAAGAGCGCCGCCCGCCGGCGCCGAGCGTCGGCAAAGCCGAAAAGGCCGAGAAGGCCGAAGGCAAGGCCTCCGCGAAGGCAGCGCCGAAGGCTGCTGCGAAGAAAGCCGCCGCGCCGAAGAAAGCCGCCGCCAAGAAGAAAGCTTCGGCTTAAGCCGCAATGGCCGCCGCGCTGGACCTACGGGGCAAGTCCGCCGCACTGTACGGCCGCTTCTCGCCTGACGGGCGAGAGCGGCTCGTCTCACTCGTGTCGTTGCGCGGCGGCGCGGTCGCGCGCGATCTAACGCGCCGCTCGCATCTGCTCGTCATCGGCGCGTGCGCCATGCCGCTGATCGCGAACGGCCATCTTGCAGCGCGCCTCTCGGCGGCGCGCGCGCGCGGCCTTCCGGTCTACGCGGAGCGTCATTTTTGCGAGCTGCTCGTCGGTGAAGAAAGCGCGCCCGCGACGCTGCCGATCGCCACCGCCGCGGCGCAGTCCGGCGTCAGCGCCGATGACATCCGGCTCCTCGCGGCGTTCGATATCGTGCGCGTCGAGAACGAGCATTGCCGCTTTGGCGATACGCAAACCCTGCGCACGGCGTCCGAACTGCGCGCCGCTGGCCGCAGCGTCGCCGATGTGGTGCGCATTCTCGCGCGTGTGCGCGATCTTGCGCCGAAGGGCCGGCACAAGATCGTGCTTGGGCGCGATGGGCACGCCGAACTCCAATGGGAATCGGGCGTCACCACGCTCGAAGGGCAGGGCATGCTGCCGCTCGATTATCAGCACGCCACCGTCGAAGAGATCTTCGAAGCCGCCGAAGTTGCAGAAGCGGAGGAAGATCTCCTCCTCGCGTCCCGCCTCTATGACATGGCCACGCGCGCCGATCGCCGCGATCCGATCGCGCCCTACAATCTCGGCAACATCAAGCTCGCCGCCGAACTCTACGATCAAGCCGTGATGGCCTATCAGAAGGCGCTCGTGCGCGATCCGCGTTTTGCTGAAGCGCGCTACAATCTCGCGCAGGCTTATGAGGCGATGGGCAAGACGGAGGAAGCGCGCCGCGCCCTCGCGCAGCTCTTGGAAGACGCGCCCGATCATGGCGACGGGCGCTTCAACCTCGCCCAGCTTGAATTGAAGCGCGGCGATCTCGCCGCCGCCAAAACGCATTACGAACTTTACCTTGCCGGCGATCCGCCCGCCGATTGGGCCGCCAAGGCGCGTAAGGCCATCACCTATTGCGCCGCAAAGCTCGCGAGCTAACGCGCAACGATTGATCTGCCTCAACGCGCGCTGCCCGTGCCCATGCGAGTCTACAAGAAGCTTCGGCGTTCCCCGCACGAGGCGCACATGGCGGCGTTCCGCGATCCCCCCAAACGCGCGGAGCGCCGCTTTCGCGCTCAGTCCAGTACAAAGTGCGTCCGCACGACGCCGGCGCCCGCGGGCAAGCGCTCAACGCCCGCGCCAAGTTCGCGCGCCAGCTCGATCATCTTGCGGTTCTCTTCCAGCACGTCGCCCCAAAGCGCGGGCACGCCGCGGCTGCGGGCATGCGCCAGCGCTTCACGCATCAGCGCGCGCCCGAGCCCGCGGCCCTGCCGGTCCGAGCGCACGATGATCGCGTATTCGCCAGTCTCGAAATTCGGATCGAACGCAAGGCGGACGACGCCTACGATCGCGCCGTCCGGCTCCAGCGCGATCAGCGCCATCTCGCGGTCATAGTCGATCTGGGAAAGCCGCGCGGCCAGGCTGTGCGAAAGGCCCTTCATCGGCCCGTGAAACCGAAGGCGCATATGCTCCGCCTCGGTGCGCTCGCCGAGCGTAATCAGCGCCGTCTCGTCCTCGGGCCGGATCGGGCGCAGATGAATCGTCGCGCCGTCGAGCAAAGTGATGTCGTGCGCGAGCTGCGCAGGGTAGGGCCCGATGCTGAGCCGGCGCGTCGCATCGCCCGCATAAGCGCGCACAACGAGGCGCGCATCCAGCGCCAGCACGCCAGTCTCATCCGCGAGCAGCGGGTTGATATCCAGTTCGTCGATCTCCGGGATCTCCAGGATGAGATCGGAAAGCGCAACGAGCGTGCGCGCAATCGCGTCGAGGTCCGCGGGCGGGCGATCACGGTAGCCGCTCAGCAGCTTGAACACGTTCGTCCGCGCGATCATGCCGCGCGCCAGCGCCGTGTTCAGCGGCGGCAGACCGACGACGCGGTCCTTCAGGATCTCCACCGCAATGCCGCCTTGCCCGAACACCAGCACCGGCCCGAACGTGCGATCGACATGCGCGCCCAAGATCAGCTCATGCGCGCGCGGGCGCGTGATCATGCGCTGCACGATGAACCCATCGCGGCGCGCCTTCGGCGCAAGGCGCGCTGCCCGTTCCGCCATCTCCTCGGCCGCGCGCGTCACGGCCGCAGCGTCCGTAAGGCCGAGCCTCACGCCACCAACATCGGATTTATGCGTGATGTCGCGCGACAGAATCTTGAGCGCGACGGGAAAGCCAAGCTGCGTGGCGATTTGCGCGGCCGCATCGGGCGTTGCGGCCGCATGCGCCTCCACGATCGGCACGCCATAGGCTGCCAGCACCTCGCTCGCTTCCGGCGCGGTGAGCAAAGCGCGCCCTTCGGCCAGCACGCGTTCGATCACGGCGCGCGCCCGTCCCTTGCTCTCAATCCCGCGCGCCGCGACGGCCTCCGGCGTTTCCATCAGGGCTGCCTGATTGCGCCCATATTCCACCAGCTGCATGAAAGCGCGCACGGCTTCATCGGGTGTTTCGAAGTTCGGCAGGCCCGCTTCGCCCAGCCGCCGCCGCGGCGCTTGCGCCGTCGCATCGCCCATCCAGCACGCGAGCATCGGCGGATAAGCGCGCGCGCCCTTGGCGGCGAGCACGGCTTCCGCCGCTTCCATGTTGTCGGAAACGCCGGTCGGGCAATTCATCACCAGCACGGCGTCTTGTTCGCGCGCGGCGAGCACGGCTTCGAGCGCGGCCTGATAGCGCGCGCCGCTCGCGTCGCCCAGAATGTCGATCGGGTTGGCGTGAGACCAATTGGCCGGCAGCGCGGCATCGAGCGCGGCCTTCGTCTCATCCGTCAGCGGCGCCAGCGTTCCGCCGAACGCATCGAGCGCGTCCGCCGCCAGCACGCCAAGGCCGCCGCCATTGGTGAGAATGGTCAGCCGCGCGCCACGCGGGCGCACGCCGCTCGAAAGCGTCTCGGCCGCATCGAACAATTCCCGCAGCGCGCCGACGCGCAGCATCCCCGCGCGGCGAAAGGCGGCGTCATACACCGCGTCCGCGCCCGCAATCGCCCCGCTATGGGAAGCGGCCGCGCTCGCGCCCATCTCGCTGCGCCCGCCCTTGACGACGATCACTGGCTTGGCGCGCGCGGCGATGCGCCCGGCCGACATGAACTTGCGCGCCTGTGTGACGTTCTCGACGTAAAGCAGGATCGCGCGCGTCTTGGAATCGAGCGCGAGAAAATCCAACAGGTCGCCGAAATCGACATCCGCCATGTCGCCGAGCGAGACGATGTGCGAAAAGCCGATGCCGCGCGCTTTTGCCCAATCGAGGATCGAGGTCGCGATCGCGCCCGATTGCGTCAGGAACGCGATGTTGCCGCGCTCGGCCTGCAAATGCGCAAAGCTCGCGTTGAGGCCGATCTGCGGTGAGAGAAACCCCAGGCAATTGGGGCCGATGATGCGCATCAGGTGCGGCTTTGCTGCGTCGAGCAGCTGTTGGCGCAGGCCGTTGGCGCGCGTCAATCCCGCCGTGATCACCACCGCCGCGCGGCAGCCGCGGTCGCCAAGTTCGCGCACAATGCCCGGCACGGTCTCGGCCGGCGTTGCGATGACCGCGAGATCTGGCGCGCGCGGGAGCGCCGCGATCGCGGCGTAGCTCTTTTGCCCGAGGATCTCTTCGCCGCGCGGGTTCACCAGGTAGAGCGGGCCGGTGAAGCCGCCGTCGCGCAGATTGCGCGCTAGAACGGCGCCGACTGAGCCTGCGCGGTTGCTCGCGCCGATCAGCGCGATCGCTTCGGGTTCAAACAAGGCGTCGAAATTGCGTGTCGTCATCGCGTGCGCACCCGATGCCATTCAGAACGGCGTTGGTTGATCCAGCGCAAAGCCGCCCGCGCTGCAAGACTTACCCGTGATCCTTGCCATGACAAACGCGACATCCTCCCTCCGCCGCATCCGCCTTGAGCGTGCGCGTGAGCCCGGCCACCCGCAGGGCGATGCGCATATCGGCTACACGCTGATCGCCCCGCTCGGCGCCGATGGGCGCATTGATGCAGAGGCGTGGCATGAGCTGCGCGCGCAGTGCACCGTCATCCGCTTCGGCGCGGGGCAGGGCGAGACTGGCGTTCTGCGCCGCCGTCCCGGCGGCTCATGGGCGTTTCACTACGAAACCGGCGGCGTCCCGGACGATGACGCCGGCTATCGCTTCGATGCGCATCGCTTCGTCGCCGGCGAATACGTCACCATCGAGGAAGACGAAGGCGCGCACACCTACCGCGTCGCAACCGTCGCGCCGCTCTAGCGGCGCGCTTTGCCCAGTCTGCGCGCCGCCTCAAGCGCGCGCGCCGCGGCGCTCTTAGTTTCGATCATGCCGAACAGCGAAAGCCGCACGGGCGCCACGCCCGCAAGTCCCAGAACGCTCTTGGCGATCGCCTGCACGCCGTGCGCGCCGAACATCAGACGGTAGGCCAAAGCCGGCATTCCCATCGTCACAATGAAGCGCGCCGAGCGGCCCTTGAGGTTGGCCTGTGGGCCGGCGGGGCCAGCACTTGCTGCAAAGCCGGCGCGCGAAATCTGTTCGAGGAACGCGCGCATCAGCGAAGGCGCGCCGCCCAGCCAGAGCGGAAACACGAACACGATATGCTCAGCCCACATGATCGCCGCGCGCGCATCGGTGATGAACGGATCATCGGGCGCCGCGCCAAACTCCGCCGCGCTGCGGATAAACGCGCCAGCCCATCCGCTCAGCGCCATGATGCGCACCTCCGCGCCCGTCTCGCGCGCGCCAACGGCGTAGGCAGCGGCCAGCGCATGCGAAAGCCGCCCCGGCGCGGCGTCCGGATGCGCATCGACGATCAGAATTTTCTGCGGCATGCTCCTCCCTTACCCGGAGCCTCAGCGCCTGGATTGACGAAGCTCAAGCGCCGCGCGCGGCAACGTGGGAGGGCTTGCACATGAGCGTTTCCTTGCATGTGTTCGGCGCCGCGGGCTGCGTCACCGGTTCGTGCCTGATGGTGCAAACGAGCCGTGCGCGGGTGCTCGTGGATTGCGGGCTCTTTCAGGGGCCCAAGACGCTGAAGCAGCTGAACTACGGACCGTTCCCGTTCGATCTGGCGCAGATCGACGCCGTGTGTCTCTCCCACGCGCATATCGATCACAGCGGCCTCATCCCGAAGCTCTACGTCGCCGGCTATCGCGGCCCGGTGTTCGCGACGCCTGCAACGGCCGAGCTCTGCGGCGTCATGCTGCCGGACGCGGGCGCGATCCAGGAGATGGAGGTCGAAAATCTCAACCGGCGCAATCGCCGCCACGCGCGCGGCCCCACCGAGCCGATTTACACCGCCGCGGACGCCGAAGCCTGCCTCGCGCAGTTTCAAACCACGCCCTTCGATTCCTGGAAGCGCGTTGCGCCAGGCATGCGCGCGCGCTGGTGGAATGCCGGGCACATCCTCGGCTCGGCGTCGATCGAGCTTGAAGTGGAGGAGGATGGGCAAACCCAGCGCTTGATGTTTTCGGGCGATCTTGGCCCTGGCGGGCGTGACTTCGCAGAAGACCCGGCGGGCCCAGCCGGGGTCGATCACCTGATCCTCGAAAGCACCTATGGCGATAAGCTGCGCCCGCCGATGACGCAGGCCGCGCGCCGCGCCGCGTTGCGCGCCGAAGCGCTTGCCGCGCATGCCGCGGGCGGGCCGCTGCTCATTCCGGCGTTCGCCGTTGAGCGCACGCAGGAGCTGCTCGTCGATCTTCTCGCCATGATGGAAGCGAACGAGGCGCCGCCGGCGCCGATCTTCCTCGATTCTCCGCTCGCGATCCGCGCCAGCGACATCTTCCTGCGGCACGCGGGCGAGGGGCCGTTCCAGCGCTTGCGTGAATCCGCGTGGCTTCAGTTCACGGAGAGCGTCACCGAAAGCCGCGCGCTGGAGCGGGTCCACGGCTGGCACGTTATCGTCGCCGCCAGCGGCATGTGCGATGCGGGGCGCGTGCGGCACCATCTGAAGCGCCTGTTGTGGCGCGAGGAAGCGACCGTTCTTCTCGTCGGCTATCAAGCGATCGGCACGCTCGGCCGCCTGCTGCAAGAGGGCCGCCGCGCCGTGCGCATCCAGGGCGACGACATAAAAGTGCGCGCGCGCGTGCGCATGCTCGACGTGTACTCCGGTCACGCCGATGCAGACGGGCTCGTCGCCTGGGCCAAGGCGCGCGCGCCAATTGCCGGTTCGGTGATCCTCACGCACGGCGAACCGGAAAATCTCGAGGGCCTGCAAAGGCGCCTCAATGCCGCAAATGTCGCCGATGGGCGCGTCGTCATCGCCGAACTTGATCAGCGCTACCGGTTGCAGCCAGCTCGCGCGAGCGCGCTGGAGGCCGCCGCGCCCGCGCCGCGCATTGCGCCCAAAGCCGTCTCGCGGCTCGATTGGCACAATGCGCGCTCCGATTTTCTCGGCCGCCTCAACGACGCGCTCGACGCAGCGCCTTCGGACGAAGCGCGCGAACAATTGCTCACCGAGCTGCGCGCGCGCTTGCCCGATCAGGGCTGAGGCGGCGCGACGATCTTCGCGACGGTCTTTGCCTCCGCGGCGTAGTCAGCGCCCACACGCTGCATGAACGCGGCATGCGCGCGCATGAACGCCGCCGGCTCGGTCGCGGCTGCGAGTTCTTCCAAATAGTCGCTGTAGGCGCGGAAACGGCGCGACATGAAGTGCATCGCTTCTGCGAGTGCGGGCGTCGGCGTGGTCAAGAGCGTGTAGGCCGCGAACGGATCTGGCGGCGTCTGTTGGCGGGGCATGGGCATTCTCCTTTTGAGCTAGCCAAGCGCGCTCCCGCCGCCGCGCTTTGATCGCCATCAAACATCGCACCGTGCGTGCGCTTGAGCCGCGTCAAGCCAGCCCCGCCGCGGGCCGGCTACGCTGCATGAGGTCCACGCTACGGAGAACGGCTATGGCGATCCGCGACATTCTGGTTCTGCTCACCAGCAAACGCGACAAGAGCACATTGGAGGCCGCGTCCAACCTCGCGCAGCGGCTCGGTGCGCGCGCGCGTGGCGTCTTTCTCACGATCATTCCTGACAATACGTTTTCCGACGCCGCGCTTTCGGCGCGGTTCGCCGCCGAGATCATCGCGCAGGCGCGCGAGGGCGCAGCGCAGGAACTGTCCGCGCTCCGGCGTGCCGCTGAGCGTTTCGCGCACCCGGTCGAGCTCACCGCCGCCGAAGCGTTCTACGGCGCGGCCGGTGAAACGGCCGCGATGCACGGCCGTCACGCCGATCTCGTGGTTCTAAAGCGCCCGGCGTCGGGCGACGAACGCCGCGCCCTGTTCGAGGGCGTGCTGTTCGGGTCGGGCCGTCCGGTGCTGCTGTTTCCAGAAGGGTGGAAGGGCGCTGCGCCCGGTGCGAATGTTCTCGTCGGCTGGAACGCGTCGAAAGAAGCGTCGCGCGCGCTACATGATGCGCTCCCGCTAATGACCGAAGGCGGGAAAGTCACGATCGCGACGGTCGATGCAAAGCCCGGCATGTTCGGCCACGGCGATGCGCCGGGCGCCGACATCGCCGCGCATCTCGCGCATCACGGTCTCAAGGTGGAGGTGCGCAATCTGGACGGCATGGGCCGGGGCGCGAGCGGCGCGCTTTCGGAGGAGGCAACATCGCTCGGCGCCGATCTCCTGGTGCTCGGCGGCTATGGCCATGCGCGGCTCGCGCAGGTCGTGTTTGGCGGCGTCACCCGCGATCTCACGGCTGCCGCCGATACCCCGCTCTTGCTCTCGCACTGAGAGCGGAAAATCCGGCAAACGAAAACCGGCGGCGTGATGAGCGCCGCCGGTTTGGTTTGGTGAGAACTCTCTCTGTTAGGCGGCTTCGCTGTGCGGCGCCTCTCCGCCTTCGGCGAGTTCGGTCAGAATGTCCGGCCGGCGCAGCACGCAATGATAGAGCGAAGTAAGCCGGATCCAGCCGCGGCGTTGAAACTCCGAGAACTTCCGCGACACGGTTTCGAGGCGCAGGCCGAGAAACTCGGCGATGTCTCCGCGCCGCATCGGCAGATCGATCTCGACCGGACCTTCGGCATCCGGGTCAGCGAGCGAAAGCAGGAAGCCGGCGATGCGCTGGTCGGCGGTTTGCGCGCCGATCTGCGCAAGCTGCATCTGTGCGGCGGCGAGCTGGCGGCCGGCCTGATGCAGCAGCGCTTCGGCGAAGCCCGGTTCGCGCCGGCACAGCTCGCCGATCTGGTTGGCCGCGATCGCGCGCACGCGCACCGCGTTTACCGCCTCGGCCGAGTTGAGATGCCGCACGCCCGGCTCAAGCCCAAGCACATCGCCCGCCGTCGCAAACCCAACGACTTGGCGCTGCCCGTCGATCAGCGTGCGGTAGAGCTTCACGCAGCCCTGTTCGATCTCGTAGAGGCTGGTCTTCTCATCGCCCTCGCAGAACAGCGGCGCGCGGGCCGCAAAGGCGCGTCGTGCGCCGCCTGGCGCAACCGTGCGCGCCGCGGCGGCGGGGGGCGGCGAAAGGTCGTGATGCGAAAACGAGATCATGTGACTATCCCCAAACGGGCCGCTCGGGGCGGCCGGTGGGGAAAACGTGGTCAAGGCTCGTCACCGCCGTTTGCCGGTGTGTTACAGTCTAAGTGACGAAGTGTGACAGACCGGAAGGGGCTTTTGTCCGAGACGCCTGAGATCCTGATCGTCGATGACGATCCCGCCCTTCGGGAAACGCTGGCCGACTTTCTGACCGGCGAAGGCTATTGCGTCGCGGAAGCAGAAAACGTCCGCGCCGCCCGCGCGCGCGTGGCGCAGCGCCGCCCTGCGCTCGTGCTTCTCGATCTCAACATGCCCGGCGGGGATGGCCTGCCGCTCGCCGCCGAGATTCGCGCGCAATACGGCACGCCGCTCATCATCATCTCGGGCAAGGCCACCATGACGGACCGGGTCGTCGGGCTCGAAGTGGGCGCCGATGATTACCTAGCCAAACCGTTTGAACTTCGCGAGTTGCTTGCCCGCGTACGCGCCGTGCTACGCCGGGCGCAGGCGCATGCGCCTCAGCCCGCAGCCCAGCCGGACGCGCGCACGGCCTCGTTCTGCGGCTTCACGCTCAACGCCACGCGCCGCACGCTCAACAACGCCGCGGGAGAGCCGATCGCGCTGACGGGCGCGGAGTTCAACCTGCTGCTTGCATTCGTCGAGCACCCGAACCGCGTGCTGTCGCGCGATCAGATCGCCGATTTCACCCGGCGCGACGATTGGGATGCGTTCGACCGCAGCATCGACACGCAGATCAGCCGCCTGCGCAAGAAGATCGAAGCGCCCGGCGCCGATCCGGTGATCCAGACCGTGCGCGGCGAAGGCTACGTGCTCGCCGCCGCGGTTGCTTGGTCGCGCGCCTAGTGCGGCGCGCGCGCGTCGAGCGCCTGGCGCAGCACGATCGAGAGCGCGCTCTTGGAATAGGGCTTCGACAAAAAGAACATGTGCGCCCGATCGACGCCGTCGCCCGTCGCCATCTCTTTGGAATAGCCGCTCGTCAGCACGAGCGCGCTTTGCGGTGAAAGTTCGCGCACGGCGGCCGCGACATCGTGCCCGCTCATCCCGCCCGGCATCACGACATCTGAAAACACCAAATCGATCGTTCCCGGATTCTGCTTCAGCATGTCGAGCGCTGTCGGGCCGTTCGCGGCCACCAGCACGTGGTAGCCCAGCGCTTCCAGCCGCGCGACCGTCACCAGGCTTACGTCCGGATCATCTTCGACGAGCAGAACCGTTTCCCCGCGCCCCATCTGCACGCGCGGATCGGCAGCGCTCGCGCCAAGGCCGCGTTCGGCGGCTTGCGGAAAATAGAGCGTCACGCGCGTGCCGTGCCCCGGCTCGCTGTAGATCCGCGCGTGCCCGCCGATCTGCTTCAAGAAGCCATACACCATCGAAAGCCCAAGCCCGGTGCCTGCGCCGGTCTCCTTGGTGGTGAAGAACGGCTCGAACGCATGTTCGCGCACCTCGCGCGTCATGCCTTGCCCGGTATCGGAGACCGAAAGCGTCACGTAATCGCCCGGCGGCACGTCGCTCACCGCGCCCGGCGCCTCTAGGAACGATGCGTTCGCGGTTTCGATCATCAACTTGCCGCCGCCTGGCATCGCGTCGCGCGCGTTCAGCGCCAAATTGAGCACGGCGGTTTCGAACTGATCGATGTCCGCTTCCGTGCGGGCCGCGGCCGGATCGTATTTCAGCGTCAGCTCGATCGTCTCGCCAATGGAGCGGCGTAGCATGTCGCTCAGCCCGCGCACGGTCTCGTTGAGGTCGATCAGTTTGGGGCGGAGCGGCTGGCGGCGCGCGAAGGCGAGCAGGCGCTGTGTGATCCGCGCAGCGCGCCATGCCGCTTCCTGCGCGCGCGCAACGGCGCGCTGCGCCGCCGGCGGCAGGTTCTGATCGGCCACGATCTCCAGATTGCCGGTGATGATGTTGATGATGTTGTTGAAGTCGTGCGCCACGCCGCCTGAGAGCTGGCCGATCGCATCGAGCTTTTGGTGGTGAAGAATGATCTCTTCGCCGCGCTTCTTTTCGCTCAGATCATAAATGATCCCAACGAACAAAGTCGTGCCGTCGATCGTGCCTTCACCGACCGAGAGGTGCATCGGAAATTGCGAGCCGTCCTTGCGCATGCCCGTCAGCTCGCGCCCGATGCCGATGATGCGCTTTACCTTGGTTTCGCGGTGGCGGCGGATGTAGCCATCATGCTGCGCGCTCACATCGGGCGGCATCAGGATGCGCACGTTCTGGCCGATCGCTTCCTCGGCGCTGTACTGGAAAAGCCGCTCGCACGCGTGGTTGAAGTAGCGGATCGCGCCCGCCGCATCGATCACGATGAGCCCATCGACCATCGTTTCCGGAACGATCGAGAAGCGCTCGTCGTCGAACAGCGTTGGCAAGGGGCGCTCCAGCACGAAAGTCGGCGAGACGTAGGATAAAGCCCCACGCCCCGGCGCGCCACTGCGCTGGCTGCCCCGCCAGGCTGCGCCCGGCCGCCGAAGCGTCTCACGCATGTTCGTCGTCGATCAGGATGCGCTGCGCCGCGCCATCGAGATCGTCATACTGGCCACTCCGCAAACACCAGAAGAACGCCGCCAGCCCCAGCGCGCCCAGCGCCACCGCCGCCGGGATCAGGAAGATCATGATGTCCATGCGCGCCTCCCTTGCAGCCGCAGCGCGTTCAGCGTCACCACCAGCGATGAGCCGGACATCGCGAGCGCTGCGATCAGCGGCGTAACGAAGCCGAGCACCGCGATCGGGATCGCCACGAAATTGTAGAGCGCCGAGAAGGCGAGGTTCTGCACCACCAGCCGGCGCGACGCGCGCGCCACGTCGATCGCTTCGATGAGCGGCCCGAGCCGTTCGCCTTGCAACACGATGTCGGCCGCGGCCTGGCTCGCTTCGATGGCCGTTCCTGGCGTCACCGATGCATGCGCGGCCGCGAGCGCCGCGGCGTCGTTCAGCCCATCGCCCGCCATCAGCACGCGCCGGCCCTGTTCGCGCAATTGCGCGATGCGTGCGGTTTTGTCGGCAGGGCGCGCATCGCCGCGCCAGCGCGCAATGCCGGCCGCTTCCGCCGCCGCCGCAACCGCGCTTGGCCGGTCGCCCGACATCAGCTCCACATCGATGCCGCGCGCGCGCAGCGCTCTAATTACAGCGGCTGCATCCGTGCGCAGCGCATCGCGGAACGTGATCCGCTGCGGCGCGTCCTCTCCCCACGCGAACCACAGCTCAAGCGCATCGTCTGCGCTCGCTTGCGCATCCGGCGCCGCGAACGCGCGCCGCCCGAGCCGCGCGCGCCGGCCCTCGATCACGCCTTCGACGCCATCGCCCGCAATCTCCAGCGCATCTTGCGCAGGCGCGCCGGGGCCTGCGGCTTCAACCAGCGCGCGCGCGAGTTGATGGCGCGATGCGCGCGCCAGCGCCGCCGCCGCGCTCAGCACGTGCGGCTCCAGCGCCGTTTCCAAACGCGGCTTGCCGCGCGTCAACGTGCCGGTCTTGTCGAAGATCACGGTGTTGATCTCCGCGAGGCGCTCGAGCGCGTCGCCGGATTTGACGAGCACGCCGCTTTTGAAGAGTCGCCCCGTCGCCACGATCTGCACCGCCGGCACCGCAAGCCCAAGCGCGCACGGGCAGGTGATGATCAGCACCGCCACCGCATTCAGCACCGCGCCGTGAAAGCCGATGTCCGCAACGCCGAACATGGGCGCCGCCAGCCATCCGATCAGCGTCGCCGCCGCGAGCGTGTGCACCACCGGCACGTAGAGTTTCGCCGCGCGATCGGCGAGGCGCACATAGCGCGCGCGGCCCTGTTCGCCAGCTTCGATCATCCGCGCGAGCTCTGCGACGGCGGAATTTTCCAGCGTCGCGGTGACGCGCATCGTCAGCGGCGCTTCCAGATTGATTGCGCCAGCGTGCACAACCGCGTCCGGCGCGGCGGCCGCGGGCGCCGTCTCGCCCGTTAGCATCGAAAGATCGAACGCGCTCGCGCCGCGCACGACCACGCCATCCGTCGGCGCCCGATCGCCTGCGGCGAGGTGCACCAAATCGCCAATCGCCAGATCGCGCGCGGCAACTGAGACAAGCCGCCCCTCGCCATCGATCCGCGCCGCCGTCGTCGCCTGCAGCGCCAGCACGTCGCGCGCTGCGGTGCGCGCGCGTTCGCGCAAGCGGTGATCGAGGTAGCGGCCGATCAGTAGCAGAAACAACAGCATGCACGCGCCATCGAAATAGGCGTGCTGGCCCCTGGTCGATGTTTCGAACAGGCTGATGGAAAGCGTGAGGAGAACGCCGAGCGAGATCGGCACATCCATGTTCGCGCGCCCGTGCGTGAGCGCTGCCCATGCCGAGCGGAAGAAGGGCTGGCCCGCGTAAAGCGCCGCCGGGATCGCGATCACCGCCGAAACCCAGTGCAGCAGCGTGCGCGTGCCATCGCCCATCTCGCCATGCCCAGACCAGATCGGCACCGAGAACATCATGATGTTCATCGACGCAAAGCCCGCGACCGCGAGCGCACGCAGAAGCGCGCGGCCTTCGTGATCGACCTGCCGCGCGCCGGCCTCAGGATCGAACGCGGTTGCGCCGTAGCCGAGCTGCGTGAGCTTGGCGACGATCGCGTCCGCATGCTGCGCGCCCGGCCGCCACGCCACGGAGAGCCGGCCCGTCGAAAGATTGAGCCGCGCGCGCTCCACGCCGCGCATGGCGCCGAGTTCAGTTTCGATCCGCCGGATGCAATTGGCGCATTTTGCGCCTTCGATCAAAAGATCGAGCGCATCGGCGCCGCTTGCGTCGCGGCGCACGAACGCGGCCGGATCGGCGCGCGGCGCGTCTGCAGGCGCTGCGGGCGCGAGCCCAGAAGGGCAGCCGCGCGCGTCGTTCGTCTGCGCTACGGCCGCCATTGCAGCCTCCGCTCGAAGCTGCGCTGCGCGCCATCACGTCTTGCGGTTCCGCGGACGATCCACACGCCACGCGCTGGCGCCGCAACCGGCGCGCTGTAAACGCCAGGCGCGCTTTCGGTGAAGGCGAGGGCGGTATCTTGCGCGGCCGCGGCGGGCCGGCGCAGTTCGGCTTCAATGGCCGCGCCGCGCAACGGCGCACCCGTGCTGTCGCTCAGCGTCACGCGCACGATTGCGCCGTGCTCCGCTGGCGCCAGCTCCGCGAACGCGCGCCAGCCGGTTTGCGCTTCGATGCGCCGCTCTTCGAGCGTTTCGTTGTAAGCGACGCCCTGCACGTAAGAGCGCCGCACGTCTTCACCCGGGAACGTGTCCAGCGCCACGATCATGAACGCGACGTTGACGGCGATCACAGCGCCAAAGAACGCCAGCATCGCCGCCAACACATGCCAGCCGCGCAGTTCGCCGCGCGGCGCCGATCTCAGTGTGCTCATCGTGCGCCTCCCGCAACGAAGACCGCTTCACGCCGCCCCGCCTCGCCTGTGCCGGCGTCCTCGATCACGAAAGCAATCGGGTGGGGCGGGCCAACCTGCTGCGGCGCTGTCACCGTGATGCGGATCGTGGTGACAGCGTCGGCGCGCGCATTGAGCGCGATCGCGTTGTCGGGCGTGGTTTCATGACCGAAGGCAGCGAGCCGCGCTCCGTCTAGGCCGTGCAGGCTGATCTCGACAGGGCGGATGCGCCGCTCTTTGTTGATGATGCGCACGGTGTATCCGTTGCGCACGTCGCCATTCGCGAGGCGCACGTAAGGCGGGCTGCGGTCGCGCATCGCGTCGAGCGAAAGGGTATGCCGATTGACCAGCGCATACGACATCGCGACGGCGACAGCGGCGAAAATCACCCCATAAAGGATCGTGCGCGGGCGCACGAACCGGTAGCGCGTCTTGAGGCCGAGTGCGCGGCGCAGTCGGTTTTCGTGCGCATCGTAAGCGATCAGCCCCTTCGGGCGATCGACCTTGGCCATGATCTCGTCGCACGCATCGATGCAGAGGCCGCAATTGATGCATTCGAGTTGATCGCCGTCGCGAATGTCGATGCCTTGCGGGCACACGGCCACGCACTGGCGGCAATCGATGCAATCGCCGCGGCCGTCCCAGCTTTGGCCTTTCTTGTGCGGCGCGCGCGGCTCGCCGCGGTCGCGCCGGTACGTGACCGAGAGTGCGTCCTTATCGATCATCGCGGCCTGAATGCGCGGCCAGGGGCACATATAGGTGCACACCTGCTCGCGCATCGTGCCCGCGAGCGTGTAGGTGGTGAACGTCAGCAGCCCGACGAAGAGATAAACCTCGACCGAGGCGGTCCCGGTGAAGATCTCACGCAGCAGCGTCGGCGCGTCGCCGAAATAGAACACCCAAGCCCCGCCCGTCGCCGCCGCGATCAGCAGCCATAGCGCGTGTTTGGCGCTTTTCTTGCCGAGTTTCTCCGCGCTCATCGGCGCTTTCGCGAGACGCATGCGCGCGGCGCGGTCGCCTTCGATCAGCCGCTCGACGTAGATGTAAAGATCGGTCCACACCGTTTGCGGGCACGCGTATCCGCACCACACGCGCCCAAACAGCGCCGACGATAGAAAGATGCCGACGGCCGCAAGGATCAGCAGCCCGGTGATGTAGTACACCTCCTGCGGCCACAGCTCGATGAAGAAGAAATAGAAACGCCGCCCCGCGAAATCGACGAGCACGGCTTGGTCCGGCCCCATCGGCCCGCGATCCCACCTGATCCACGGCGTCACGTAGTAGATCGCGAGCAACACGATCATCGCCGCCCATTTCAGCGTGCGAAAGCGGCCATGCGCGAGCTTTGGGTAGATCGGCGCGCGCTTTTTGTAGAGCGCACGCGCCGCCGCCGAGTTTACCGCCTCGGCGTCGATCGCGTGGCCGTCGTCTTGCGGACGGGGCAGGAGGGTGGTCTTGCCGGTCACGGCGCCGCCGGCGTTTGCGGAGCGGCTGGCGCCGGCGCGGTCGCCGCGGTCGGCGTCACGGCCGTACCCGTCGCGCCGGCGGGTTGTGGTGCGGGCGCAGGAGCCGCCGCTTCGCCGCCGCCAAGGCTGTAGACATAGACCGCGAGCGCGCGGACCTGACCGTCATCGAACCGCCGCTCCCACGATGGCATGACGCCGCCACGGCCCTGCTCGATCTGCCGGCGGACTTCGGTGCGCGTACCGCCATAGAGCCACACATTGTCGGTGAGCGAGGGCGCCCCTTGCGCGCGATCGCCATGCGCGTCGGCGCCATGACAGGCGGCGCATTGCTCCTGGAAGATTCCCGCGCCGCGCGCCGCAGCTGGGGCGCTCGGATGCTCATTGGCGCGCGCCACCGGCGAAAGCGTGAGAACGTACTCGGTCGCATCGCTGATCTGTTGGCGCGTGAGAAGATTATCGCGGCCATAGGCAGGCATCTGCGACAGACGTGCGCCCTCGTGGCCCGAACGAATGCCGACGCGAATGGTGTGCTCGATGTCGTCGAGCGTGCCGCCCCATAGCCACACATCGTCCGCAAGGCTTGGGTAGCCGGACCGGCCGCCGCCGCCCGCGCCGTGGCAGGTCTGGCAGTTGTCGCCGAACATGGATTCGCCGGCCGCGCGCGCAAATTCCGCGAGCTGCGGATCGTTCGCGATCTGCTCGTAGCTTGCTGCGTGCAATCGCTCGAAGGAAGGCGCGCGCGCCGCGTGCAGCGCCTCCACATCGCGCGCGACATTCGCGCGGTCAGAGAAGTGGAGAATCCCCTGCGTGTAGCCGTTCGCCATCGGCCAAGCCGGCATCAGCACCCAGTAGACCACCGCGGCGGCGATGCACGCATAGAACAGGTAGAGCCACCAGCGCGGCAGCGGCGTATCGAGCTCCTTGATCCCGTCCCATTCGTGCCCGGTCGTTTGCCGGCCCGTCTCGGCGTCGATCTCGCGCGTGTCTTCAGCCATTGAGATCGTCCTCAGCGAGCGGCGTGCGCGCCGCGTTGTCGAATTTGGCGCGGTTGGAGGGCCAGAGCGCGTAGGCGGCGGCGATCGCGAATGCGATCACCATGAACGCAAGGCCCCAGGTTTGTGCGAAATGCGTCGCGGCTTGGTAGCTCATGGCGCTATCTCCGATTGGCCGGGTCATCGGCCTGGTACGTTGAGAAATCGACACCGGCGCCGAGCATCTGCATGTAGGCGATCAGCGCATCCATCTCGGTCACGTGGCGCGGATCGCCGTCGAAGTCGCGCACGGCCGCGCCGGGGTAGCGATCCTCAAAGTCGAACGCCATGCCGCTCGCATCCGCTTGGGCGCGAATATCTGCGCTCGCGTTCGCGATCTGCTCGTCGGTGTAAGGCACGCCGACGGTGCGGTTGGCGCGCAGGTGTTCGCCGGCGCGGCGCGCATCGATCTCGCGGCCGGCCAGAAACGCGTAAGGCGGCATGACCGATTCCGGCACGACCGAGCGCGGGTCGGCGAGGTGCGCGCGGTGCCATTCGTCCGAATAGCGCCCGCCAACGCGCGCAAGGTCAGGCCCTGTGCGCTTCGATCCCCACTGGAACGGGTGATCGTACATGCTCTCGGCGGCGAGGCTGTAGTGACCGTAGCGCTCCACCTCGTCGCGCAGCGGGCGGATCATTTGCGAGTGGCAGACGTAGCAGCCTTCGCGAATGTAAACCTGCCGCCCAGCGAGCTCGAGCGGCGTATATGGCCGCACGCCCTCAACGCGCTCGATCGTCGATTCGATGAAGAAGAGCG
>CAZMCA010000009.1:41910-43605 GCA_964564595.1 uncultured Caulobacteraceae bacterium | reverse complement strand
CAACACTCGCGCGCACCCGCCGCCCGTCAATCTCAACCGCGAGGATCGCAATCGTCGCGTCGCGCTCGATGCTTTGCGCATGCGCACGCGCCAACGCTTCGAAGTCCCGTTGCATTGCGCCATCGAGCGTCGAGGCGATCACCGCTTGCCCGCGATGCTCCGCCGCGAGCCGTGCGGAAAGGTGCGGCGCCGAAAATGGAAACGGCTGGCGCGCCGGCAGCGGCGCTTCACGCGCCTCCGCGCCATGCTGCGCGCTCATCAGCCCCATGCGCACGAACTTGCCGATGACTTCATCGCGCCCGGCGCGCGCCGCAGCGGGCCGCCGGTCCGGCCGGCGCGCTTCGGGCGCCTGCGGCAGCGCCGCGAGCAGCGCCATCTCGTGATCTTCCAGCCATTGCGGGTCGCGCCCAAAATACGCGCGGCTTGCAGCGCGCACGCCTTCGAGGTTGCCGCCATACGGCGCGAGCGTGAGATACGCCGCGAGAATCTCCCGCTTGCTCATCCGCCGCTCGATCTGCAGCGCACGCACGATCTCGATCAGCTTGGACCCGATCGTACGCGGCCGCGGCTCGAGCAGCCGCGCAAGCTGCATCGTGATCGTCGAGCCGCCCTGCGTGACGCGACCGCTGCGCGCATAGGAGATCGTCGCGCGCAACAGCGAAATCGGATCGACGCCGGGGTGAAAATAAAACCGCCGGTCTTCCAGCGCCACGAGCCGCCGGCGAAACACCGGATCGATCTCATCCAGCCGCGCCGCCAGCCGCCAGCGCCCATCCGGCGTTGTAAACGCCATCAGCCATTCGCCGTTGCGATCCGTCACCACCGGCGAAACCACCTGCGCCCGCTGCAACGGCGGCGGTAACGCAACATCCAACGCAAAGAGCGCAAGCAACGTTGCAAGCAGCACCGTCGCCACCCGCTTGCCGCGCGCCGAGAGCGGAAGCGCCAAACGCCACCCCCTCCCCTTGAGGGGAGGGGGCAGGGGGCGGGGTGACACGCGGTCCTCAGTCATTTTCGCTTAGAGGCGCAAACCTTTTCAAACGATGTGATTCACCCCACCCCCTGCCCCCTCCCCTCGCGGGGAGGGGGAGCGCACCATCATCCCCCAGGCGCGATGCGTATCTGCCCGGGCGCGCTTCTTGCGAACACGCCGGGGCGATACATGTCTTCGACTTGCGCACCGGGCATCGTGTAGGCGCCGGGCGTCACCGCGCGGGCCATGTACGCGAAATTGTATCGCGTGCCGCGCAAATCGATCGCGCCGACGAACCGGTCATCACGCGCTTCCGTCACGCGCCCGTAGGAAATTTCTCCGACGAACGCGAACGGCCCGCTGCGGCGCGTGCCGTCATATTGCTGCGGCCCGAGCCCGTCTTCCGGCGTGAGGATGCTCTCGATCTCCAGGCCAGCCGGCAACAGATCGACCACCACCGTCGGATAAAGCCGCACGCCCTCCGGCGCGCCCGATACCGCAACGATCACGCGCTCGCCTTGGCGAATGCTGGAAAGATCCGCGAGCGAACCATCGATGCGATAAATGCGCTTCTCGATCGAATAGCCCTGCGCAAGCGCGCTTGGCGCCTCGCGCGGCGGCCCCGAAAGCGTGAGCGAACGCCACGCCGCGCCGCGCCCATCGTT
This sequence comes from uncultured Caulobacteraceae bacterium, assembly GCA_964564595.1. Taxonomy (GTDB): domain Bacteria; phylum Pseudomonadota; class Alphaproteobacteria; order Caulobacterales; family Aquidulcibacteraceae; genus JBEVOS01. Next base: position 41,967 of record CAZMCA010000009.1, on the reverse strand, counting down.
GCGGAATACCAGCCCCGTCGCGAGTTGCGCCGCGCGCGCCGTCACGCGCCGGCCTTC
>CAZMCA010000009.1:0-41810 GCA_964564595.1 uncultured Caulobacteraceae bacterium | reverse complement strand
GGAATACCAGCCCCGTCGCGAGTTGCGCCGCGCGCGCCGTCACGCGCCGGCCTTCGCCCGCGCGGCCGTTCAGCGAAATGTTGAGCGGCCCAGCGTTTTGCAAAAGCGCGTTCGCCGCCATCAGGAGCTGCGCCTGTTCCTGCGTCATGAGGTTCGCCGGATCGGGCGCCTCACGCTCCATCCGCCGCCGAATGCGATCGACAAGCGCGGTTTCGCCCGCTTCCGCCGCCAGCGCCAAAACGCCCGCCATGTCGCGCACCGGCGATTGATACCAATCGCCCGTGTTGCGATAGCCGAGCGCCTCTTCCGCAAGCCGGAACGCATTGCGCGCCCGCGCGCGATCGCCGAGATGCGCCAGACCCGCCGCGATATGCGCACGCGCCAACGGCGAAGGCTCATCCCGCAAACGCGCATCGTGGAAGTAGCGAAGCTGCGAAACATCCGCCCGCCCGCCATGCGCCAGCACATAAAGCGCGTACGCCGCCGAACGTGAGCGCAACAGCTCGGTCGAGTCGTTCGACCCCGGCCAGCGATAGACATCGCTATCGTACCGCACCGAGTTGAAGTCGTTCAGCCGCGCGACCGACCGAAGCGCCGTGTACGCGCTATCGAGCGGCGCCTGCGGCACGACATAACCCTGCGCCTTCGCACGCCGCAGGAAGTCCGTGATGTAGGCGCCGAGCCACGGGCTCGCCGCGCCATCGCCCGCGCTCCACAAACCGAACGCGCCATCCGGCCCTTGGCGATCCAACAGGCGCGTCACCGCATCCTGGATGCGCCGCCGCAAGCGCGCGTCTTCCGTGCGCCCCGCTTCGCGCGCGAGCGTGTTGAAGTAGAGAAGCGGCATCGAAACGCTCGTTAGCTGTTCCGAGCAGCCATACGGATAGCGTTCCAGCGCATCGATCAGCGGCGCGGGATCGAGCCCGGCCAGATTCGAATACGAGATCAGCGCCTGCCCCTCGCCCGCCGCAAAGCGTGAGAGCGCATCGGCGGGCGCGCGCCAGCTTTCGCCCGCCGCTTGCGGCGCCGTCGTCACCAGCGTGATCGGCAAGAACGGCGTTCGTGACTGAATGTCGTAACTGCGCGCAATCGGCGTGAACCCGTTCGGCCCCGTCAAACGTAGCGCAACCGAGCCAACGCCCGCAGCGCCCCCCCGCACCGGCACGCGCACAGTCTGCCGCTGCCCGCGCCCGAGTTGCACGCGCGCCGCCGGCGCATTGATCGCCGCCGCCGCAGAGCCCGTGAACGCGACGCTATATGCGCCGGCGGGCCCTTCGACGTTGTCGATATTCAGCGTCGCCATCGCTTCATCGCCGGGCGCGATGAAGCGCGGCAGAATGAGCTCAGCCACAACCGGATCGCGCACCGTGACCGCTTCAGCGTCTTGCCCGACCGCGCTCTCGCTCCACGCAACTGCCATTAAGCGCAGCTCGCCGTTGAAGTCGGGTATCTCCAGCGGGATCGTCGCGCGGCCGGAGCCATCGAGACGCACCACGTCGGAGAACAACGACACCGTGCGCGTCGGCACAACCGTGAGCCCTTCGCCGCCCAAACCGTCGCCGCCCTGGCGCGCGACCGTCGGCGCGCCGAGGTTCGGGTTGAGCAAGCGCCCGTAATCGTCGCGCACCATCACGCCGAGCGCGCGGCGCCCGAAGAAGTAATCGACCGGATTGGGCGACTGATAATTGGTGAGCCCGAGGATGCCCTCGTCCACCATCGCGATCGCCACGCGCACGCGCTCGCCGCGCGGCACGTTGCTCACCTGGATTGGCACGTTGAGCGTTTGCCGCGGGCGCACCACGCCGAGCCCTTCGCCGACCGCCACGTTCAGCGTGCGGCTCTCCATGTTCACCGGCACATACGCAACACCGACAGCACGGCGCGGCACCGGCAGGTTCACCGGATCGCGGGGCGTCATCACGGTCACGAGCACATAAGCGCCCGCGCCCCACTCGGCCGTCACCGGAAGATCGATCGTCGTGCCGTCGGCGCCGACGCGCACCGTGCGCGTTTCGAGCACCCGGTCGGTCGCGACCACGATTTGCGCTTCGCCCGCGTAAGGCGGGCGGATTTGAATGCGCGCGCGCGTGCCCGGGCGCACCGCTGCTTCCGGCGCGTTCACCGTCACCATGTCCGGCGTGTTTGTGTCGCCGCCGTCCCAACTCCAACCGACAGAGAAGCGCATCGACGTCTCGACGCCATTCGCCGCCGTGAGGATGAGCCGGTATTGCCCATCGCGCAGCCGCTCACGCGAGATCACCGCCCCGCGCGCGCCGACCGCGATGGTCGCCCCATCGATCGGGATATCGCGCCCCGTGCGCCGCCAGCGCCACGTGCCGCCTTCCAAATACCAATCGTAGCTCCAGTCTTCCTCGACGATGCGCCACGCAACATTCTGCAGCGCCGTGCGCTGACCGGCCGCGCTCATCGCGATCACATCGAACGCAACCGGGCGACCGCGCCCGACGCTGCGGTTCTCGAACTGCGGTTTCACGCCCACATAAGCGTCCGACAGCCGCACCGGCATCGTGAAGCTCTCACGCACCACGCGCCCGCCCGGATCGGCAACGCTCGCAACCACGCGCGCGCGCAGCGGCAGCGTCGTCGCCGCCACATCGGTGAGCGCAAACACGAGCTGCGCAGCCCCCGTGCCGTCCGTCGTCGTGCCCGGCAGCTGGATCATGCGCTCGGAGAAGCTTTCGTCTTCCCGGCCGAACTGGAAGCCGCGCTGCTCCGGGAACGGATTGGGATCGACCGTGACGCGCGCCTCCGCCTCCACCGCAAGCCCGCCGCCCGGCGCGCCATAGAGGAAGTCCGCCTGCACCGCGATCGCGCGCTGCTGGTTCGCCCGCAGCGCCGCTTCGCTCGCGTTCATCCGCACGCGCAAACGCTGCGGCACGAAATCTTCGACCGAAAACGAAACGCTGCCCGCCGCCGCATCCTGCCCATCGACGAGCAGCTCCGCGCGCCACATCCCGCGCGGCGCCGAGCGATCGAGCGCGATGTTCTGCGCCACCGCGCCCGCTTCGCGCGCCTCGGCAAGGCGCGTGCGGCGCGCTTCGGTGCCGTTCGGGCGATAAACGACGAGCGTCGATTGCCGGTCCGTCAGCGCGCGGCCGGCAGGATCGCGCACGAGGCCGATCAAACGCACACGCTCGCCGGGGCGATAAACGCCGCGCTCCGTGTAGAGATAAGCGTCCACATCGCCAGGCGTCTGGCGCCCATCGATGCCGCGATCGGTGAGATCGAGCGCGCCGCGGTTGAGATCGAGCGCCGCGAAATCGCCGCCCGCGCCATACGCCATCACGTAACGCGCGCGCGCCGGCCCTTCGCCTTCGAACAGCGCCTTGTTGAAATGCACGAGCCCATCGGCATTGGTGCGCGCACGCGCGAGCTCTTCGTTGTTCTCCGCGATCAGCGTCAGCGTGACGTTGGCGAGTGGCCGCGCCGTGCGCAGCGAACGCGCAACGACATCCATCCCAGTCGCGCCTTCGAACGTCTGCAGCGCCGTGTCGGTGTAGATGATCCAGCGGAACGCGAACGCAGGGCGGTCATTGTCCTGCCCGTTGGCGCCCGCGCCCGGGCTATCGTCGCGGATGCGCACGATATACGCGCCTGGCCGCATGTCCCGCAGCGAGGCGCCAAGCGCGAACACCGTGGTGACGCCCTGATTGCGCCGGTTGCAGCCGCGATCCTGTGGCCGATCGGGGCAAGAATTGAGCGCGACATCGATCTCGCCCTCATAGACTTTGACGCCAACGTCGTCGCCTTCGCCCCACCAGCCCCACGAGCCTTCATCGAAGCTCTCGCCGATCTCGACCGAGCGCTGCGACAAGATCCGGTCCGGCACGCGCAGCACTTCGATATCGAGCTTGGAAACGTTCACCGTCTCGATCGCGAGGCCATCGGCCTCAGCGCGCGGCAAGATCACGCCATTGCCGGCAAAGCCGACATAAGCGGGCCGGTCGCCGAACGAGAGCGTGAACGTCTCGTCGCGCTCCGTTCGCTCGCCATTCGCAGCCGGCAGCCCTTGCCGGATCGTAACTTGGCGCTCCGGCTCGAACGGCAAACCAGCAAGGCACAAAAGCGTGCCCGAGCGCTCCACCTGGAACGGAACGGCCGGATCGAGCGAAATGTAGTCCGCGAAATTGACGTTCGGCTCCGCCGAAAGCTCGCGCGAAAACTCGATACACGCGCGCGGCGCGGAACCGGATGTGTCAATGCGCGTGTTGATCCACGCCATGCCCTCGATGTTTTGCCGGGGCGCGCGCGGCGCGTTGGCGGCGCGCATCACTTCAGGGCCAGAGGCGGCGCCAATCGCGGCGATGTCTGCGATCCCGCCCTCGCCCGAGCCCACGCGCGCGAGCACCGCGCCGCCCCAAAGCCCGGTCACCAGCGCCACCGCCGCCGCGAGCACGGCGTTGCGGTTCTGCTCCCACCCAATCGCCTGAGGCACGCCGCGCGCGAACGCCAGGAGCCGATCCCTCAGCCCCGCCAGATCGAACGCCGCCATGCGCTTTCCCCTCTGTATTTAGAGGAGGATTGCCTCACGGGCGCGTGACCCGCAAGTGAGGTTAACAGTTCGTAACTAAATCGTCCGCCGCCCTCGGGGCGCCCGTTGCCCGCTCGCCCTGCGGCGTGCTTCTAAGGGCGGGAAACACGCGCGGCGCCAAGCCGCGCAAACCCCGAGGAAACGCGCCGATATGACGTCCCTGCCGCCGAACTTCCCCGCCATGTCGATCCAGCAGGCCCACGCCATGCTGACCGCGCCGGGCTCGCCCCTCGAAACCGAGGAAGTCACCGTCCGCGGCGTGAAGCTCAAAGCCTGGAAGAACGCGCCGCAGACGCTGCGCGACGTCTTCGCGATGACGGCCGCGCACGTTGGGCACGACGCGCTCGTCTATGAAAACGAGCGCGTGACGTATGACGGCTACCGCGCCGCCGCGATCAAGCTCGCGCACCAACTCATCGCCGATGGCGTCAAGAAGGGCGACCGCGTCGCCATCGTGATGCGCAACCTGCCCGATTGGCCAATCGCGTTTTGGGCGGGCGTCATCGCCGGCGCGATCGTCACGCCGCTCAATGCGTGGTGGACGGGCCCTGAGCTCGAATACGGCCTGCAAGATTCCGGCTCGAAGGTTCTGATCGTCGACGCCGAGCGCTGGGAGCGCGTGCGCGAGCACGTCGATGCGTGCCCCGAGCTGAAGAAGATTTACGTGTGCCGCCTCACCGAAGAGCCCGCGCACCCGCTCGTCACGCCGCTCGAAAGCGTCATCGGTTCACCGAACGATTACGGCAAGATCGCCGAAGGCCCCGTGCCGGACGTGCCGCTCGCCGCCGATGACGATGTCACGATCTTCTACACCTCGGGCACCACCGGTAAGCCCAAGGGCGCGATCATTTCGCACCGGAACATCATCTCGAACATGTTCAACGCCGCGAGCGGCCAAGCGCGCTCGTTCCTCCGGCGCGGCGAGGCCCCGCCCGCCGCCGATCCGAACGCGCCGAAGAAAGCAACGCTGCTTTCGGTGCCGTTCTTCCACGCCACCGGCTGCTTTGCCGTGATGATCCCGAACGCGATGGGCGGCGGCAAAATCGTCATGCAGCGCCGCTGGGACGCGGACGCCGCGCTCCCGCTCATTCAAAACGAGAAGATCAACTCCGCTGGCGGCGTGCCCACGATCGCGTGGCAAATCCTCGAGCACCCGAAGTTCAACGATTACGATCTCTCGTCGCTCGAAGTGCTCTCCTACGGCGGCGCGCCCTCCGCGCCCGATCTCGTCAAGCGTATCCAAGAGCGCTTCCCGAAAGTGCAGCCCGGCCAAGGCTGGGGCATGACCGAAACGAGCGCGACCGCGACCACGAATTTCGGCGAAGACTACATCCGCAAACCCTCCAGCTGCGGCGTGCCGAGCGCAACGGGCGAAGCGAAAATCGTCAGCCTCGAAGGCAAGGAGCTGCCGGTCGGCGAAGTGGGCGAACTTTGGTACAAAGGCCCCACCGTCGTGCGCGGCTATTGGAATAAGCCCGAAGCAACGGCGGAAACGTTCGTCGACGGCTGGGTGAAAACCGGCGACCTCGCGCGCATCGACGATGAAGGCTTCATCTATATCGTCGATCGCGCCAAGGACATGCTGATCCGCGGCGGCGAGAACATCTACTGCGTCGAAGTCGAAAACGCGCTCTACACGCATCCGAGCGTGATGGACGCCGCCGTCATCGGCCTGCCGCACAAGATCCTCGGCGAAGAACCCGCGGCCGTCGTGCATTTGAAGCCCGGCATGGAAGCCACCGAACAGGAATTGCGCCAGCACGTCGGCACGCAACTCGCCGCGTTCAAAGTGCCGGTGAAGATCGTGTTCCTGCCCGACAACCTGCCGCGCAACGCCAACGGCAAAATCATGAAGCGCGACCTCAAAGAAGCCTTCGCGGATTTCCCGACCTTCTGACCGAGGGAGCAAGCCAATGGCCATCATCGGCACGCACACGCTGATCTTCACGCCCGATCCGGCGAAGGACCGCGCGTTTCTCCGTGACGCCCTTGGCCTTGCGCATGTCGATGCCGGCGACGGCTGGCTGATCTTCGCCGTGCCGCCCGCCGAAATGGGCGTGCACCCAACCGCCGCTGACGCGCGCAAACAAGAAGTCTGCTTCATGACCGACAACGTCGAAGCGGAAATCGCGCGCCTCTCCGCAAAAGGCGCGCGGTTCACGCCGGTGAAGGACCAAGGCTACGGCCTCGTGACGCGCATGACGCTGCCCGGCGGCGCCGAACTCGATCTCTACGAACCCAAACACCCGATGGCGATCACACCACAATGACAGTTGTAACGACCGAAAAGCGCGACGGCGGCGTCGCCCTCGTCACGTTGAACCGCCCCGAAGCGATGAACGCGCTCTCGCGCGAAGTGCGCGTGCGGCTCGCCGAAGCGATGGTCGCGGTCGATGCCGATGATGATATCCGCGCCGTCGTTCTCACAGGCGCGGGGCGCGCCTTTACCGCTGGCCTCGATCTCAAGGAACTCGGCGCCGGCGGCTCGATCTCCGATGACGCCAACTCGGACTCGCCCGCGCGCAATCCGGTGCTCGCGATCGAGCGCTGCCGCAAACCGGTGATTGGCGCCATCAACGGCGCGGCCATCACCGGCGGCTTCGAAGTCGCGCTCGCGTGCGACATTCTCCTCGGCAGCCCGAACACGCGCTTTGCCGATACGCACGCGCGCGTCGGCATCCTCCCCGGCTGGGGGCTCAGCCAAAAACTCTCCCGCATGGTCGGCATCTCGCGCGCCAAGGAAATTTCGCTGACCGGCAATTTCGTGGACGCGCAAACGGCGCTCGACTGGGGCCTCATCAACCGGATCGTCCCGGCCGAAGAGTTGGTGCCCGCCGCCCTCAAACTCGCGGCCGACATTGCCTCGGTCCCGCCCGCCGCCGTGCAGGACTACAAGCGCCTGATCGACGAGGGATTCGCCCAAAGCTTCGGCTCCTCCATCGCGCACGAAAAAGCCACCACCGGCCCCCGCAACGCCAAAGTCGCCCCCGGCGAAGTCGCCGCCGCCCGCGAAGGCGTCATGGCCCGTGGTCGAGAGCAGAAGGGCGGCTAGCCCGCCGCGCCCGAATTTCGGGCGCCCACCTGAATTTGAAGCAACAAATCTAGGCGCGAGCCGTTGCGCTGGCATAGTGGCGGCGGTGGATGTGCTCGCTTTGGCGGCAGACGCATCCCATCATCGCAGCCCAAGCGGCGGGAGCGCATGCGCGAAATTTTCGACGAAATGAACGGGGCCGATGGCGAGGTGCGGGCCGCCTACGCCCAGATCGCGGCCTGGCTCGAGCAAACGCCAGCCGCCACGCTCCGCGCCAAGCGCGAGGAGGCCGAGCGCCTGTTCCGCCGCATCGGCATCACCTTCGCCGTCTACACCGAGGGCGGCGATCCCGAGCGCCTCATCCCGTTCGACATCATCCCCCGCGTGATCGATGCGGCCGAATGGGCGCACCTCGAGCGCGGCCTCATCCAGCGCGTCAACGCGCTCAACAAATTCCTCGCCGACGTCTACGGCCCGCGCGAGATCATCCGCGCCGGCAAGATCCCCGAAGACCTGGTGCTGAAGAACCCGGCCTATTGCGCGCTGATGGAAGGCGTCTCCCCGCCGGGCGGCGTTTACACGCACGTCGCAGGCATCGATCTCGTGCGCACCGGCCCGAACGATTTCTACGTGCTGGAAGACAATTGCCGCACGCCCAGCGGCGTCTCCTACATGCTGGAAGACCGCTCCGTGATGATGCGGCTCTTCCCCGATCTCTTCGCCAAGGCCGGCGTCGAGCCGATCGCGCGCTATCCCGAACATTTGCTGCGCACGCTGCGTTCCGTCGCCCCGCCCAACGGCAACGGCGAACCCACCGTCGTCGTGCTCACGCCCGGCCAATACAACAGCGCCTATTACGAACACACCTTCCTCGCAGACGAGATGGGCGTTGAACTCGTCGAAGGCGTCGATCTGATCGTCAAAGACGCGTGCGTCTTCATGCGCACCACCGATGGGCTCAAACCCGTCCACGTCATCTATCGCCGCATCGACGATGACTTTCTCGATCCCAAGGCCTTCAACCCCGATTCCATGCTTGGCGTGCCGGGGCTGATGGAGGCGTATCGCGCCGGCAATGTCGCGCTCGCCAACGCCGTTGGCGCCGGCGTCGCCGACGATAAAGCCGTCTACATGCACGTGCCGGAGATGATCCGGTTCTATCTCGGTGAAGAGCCGATCTTGAACAACGTGCCGACCTGGGATTGCGCCAACGACGGCGCCCTCGCTTACGTGCTCGATCACCTCGAAGAGCTCGTTGTAAAGGAAACGCGCGGCTCGGGCGGCTACGGCATGCTCGTTGGCCCGCACGCATCGAAAAAGCAGCGTGCCGACTTTGCAAAGAAACTGCGAGCGCTCCCCGCCAACTACATCGCGCAACCAACGCTCGCGCTGTCGACGTGCCCAACCTTCGTCGAAACTGGCGCAGCCCCCCGCCACATCGATCTGCGCCCCTTCGTGCTCTCCGGCGCCGATGGCGTGCGCATCGTGCCCGGCGGCCTCACCCGTGTCGCGCTCCGCGAAGGCTCGCTCGTCGTGAACTCGAGCCAAGGCGGCGGCACCAAAGACACCTGGGTCCTGCGCCCGCAAACGCAGTGGCAATCGCAGTCGCAGGGCCAAGGCTGATGCTCGCCCGCGCCGCGGATTCCATGTTCTGGCTCGCGCGCTACATGGAGCGCATGGGCAATCTCGCGCGCTTGATCGAGGCCGCGCAGCTGATGGCCGGCCTTTCCAGCGAAGCGGAAGAGTGGCGCTCCGTGCTGATCGCCGCCGGCTGCGACGAGCCCTATTTCGCAACGCGGGAGAACGTCACGCCCGAGAGCGCCGCGCTCTATCTCTGCTGCGCGCCGGACAACCCCTCCTCGATCCTCAACTGCCTCGACAAAGCCCGCATCAACGCGCGCGCCATGCGCACCGCGCTGACGCGCGACATGTGGGACGCCGTCAACGAAGCGTGGCTGCACGCGCGCAGCCTGACGCCCAAAGACTTCGCGCCCGCCATGCTGCCCGACACGCTCGACTGGGTGCGCACCGTCACGACGCGTTTTTCCGGCGCCTACCAAACCACGATGCTCCGCAACGAGATCTACTGGTTCACGCGCCTCGGCGTCTTCCTCGAACGCGCGGACAACACCGCTCGCATTCTCGATGTGAAATATCACGTGCTGCTGCCGCAGGAATCCTCCGGCGTCGGCGGCATGCTCGACTATTACCAGTGGACGAGCGTGCTGCGCGCCGTCTCCGCCGTGCGCGCCTATCAATGGGTGTACCGCGAAGAGGTGAAGCCCTGGAATGTCGCGGAGCTTCTCATGCTCCGCCCCGAAATGCCGCGCTCGCTGCGGCGCTGTTACGATGAAATCACTGCGAGCCTCGATGAAATCTCGCGCATCCACGGCGGCCGCCGCGGCGAATGCCACCGCGCCGCAGGCTCCATCGCCGCCGAACTCCGCTACGGCCGCATCGCCGACATTTTCCAAGCTGGCCTGCACGAGCGGCTGACGGATATCATCGACCGCACAGCCGATCTCGGCGGTGAGATTTCCGCCTTCTACATGCGCTGACCGCTCCTCTATAAAGCCAGCGGCGCGACCCGGAGACCATTCCAGAAATGACTTATTGCGTGGGCCTCTTCCTGAAGGACGGCCTTGTCCTCATGTCCGACACCCGCACCAACGCGGGCGCCGACAACATCGCCGCCTACGCCAAAATGCATGTCGTGCAAGCGCCCGATCGCGTCATCACCATCATGACCGCCGGCAATCTCGCCATCACCCAATCGGTGATCGCGCGCGCCGTCGAAGGCGCGGGCGTCGAGCCCGTCGACGGCAAACCGGTCGAAACGCTGCACAACGTCAAAAGCATGTTCGACGCGGCCCGCCTGTTGGGCGATGCGATCCGCGCCGTCTATGACCGCGACGCAGAGAGCCTCGCGCAGCAGAGCTACGCGTTCGAAGCCTCGCTCATTCTTTCAGGGCAAATCGCCGGCCGGCGCCTGCGCATGTTTTACGTCTATTCCGCCGGCAACTTCATCGAAGCCGCGCCCGAAACGCCGTACTTCCAGATCGGCGAAACCAAATACGGCAAGCCAATCCTCGATCGCGTCGCCAAACACGATACGTCCCTCGAAGACGGCGTGAAGCTCGCGATGATCTCGATGGATTCAACGCTCCGCTCGAACTTCTCTGTCGGCCTGCCCGCCGATCTGCTCGTCTATCGCCGCGATTCAATGGAAATCGCGGTGCGCCAGCGCATCGGCGATGACGACCCCTACTTCCGCACCGTCCGCGAAGGCTGGTCCGCCGCCCTCCGCCAAGCCTACCGCGACCTCCCAAGACCGCCCTGGCTCTAACACTTCACGCAAAATCACGCGGGTGGATGAAGCTGTGGCTGAACCAGGGATACGTCGCCGGATCGTAGAGCTCTTTGAGCCACGCGATCACGCGCGCTGCGCGCGGCACGTCAATGAGATCGCGGTGATAGGTCAGCCAGAACTTTAGCGACGCCGCCGGCTCGCCCAGCATGATGAGGTCGGGCGCCAGCGTGTGCAGCCAAGTCGGCAACAGCCCAAGCCCGACGCCGCTGCGGATCGCCAACGCCGCGGCCCCGCTCGAATTGGTCTCGAACACCGGCGAGTCGCGCGACTTCAGCTTTGCGATGTCCTCTGCCCACGTTTCCGGTTGCCGGCGCGCCGCGACGTGCCGGATCTGCGCGTGCGATGACATTTCATGAAACGTCTGCGGCGCGCCGTGCCGCGCGATGTAATCGGGCGAAGCGAACACGCCATAATGCACCGTGCACAGATGATGCACGACATGCGCCGTCTCTGAGCCCGGCTCGTCGAACTGCAACGACAGCTCCACATCGTCGAGCAGCGGATCGCCCGGCCACAGCCCGGCATCCACGCTGAGCGCGATGTTCGGATGCACGCGCCGGAACGCCGCGAACCGCGGCGCAAGCCAGAACGTCGCCATCGCGTCCGGCGCCGCGAGCCGCACGCGCCCCGCTTCCGGATCGGGCGTGCGCGCGACGTGCTCGATCGCGCGCGCTTCGCGGTGCATCGCGCGCGCCGCTTCCTGCACGCGCCGGCCCGCATCCGTGGTCGAGATCCCGTTGGCGCGCCGGATCAGCAATTGCGTGCCGACGACAGCTTCGAGCGCGCGAATTTTCTGGCTCGCCGTGGGCTGTGAGAGCCCGAGCGCTTTGGCGGCCGCGCTGATCGATCCCGTCTCGCATGCAAACAGGAACACGCGCAGGTCCGTCCAATCGAGCGCCGAGGCGTCGGTCTGCGGTGCGGGGTCGGTATTGGTCTTCTTGCTATCGGTCATCGAAATAATCGCGGCTTCTCTCGCGTGCGCCGTCAACGTTACGGTTTCCAAGTACACGCCAACGCAGGGGTGTTGGCGGTAACCGGGTAAGGTACGCAGTGAAGGCGCGCCGTTCGCCAGTGTCATCTGCAAAAGCGGGCGGCCCAGCCCCGCATACCTCGTCGAACGCGGTATCCGGCGCCTTCGACCATTTGCCGTTCGCGATCTTCGTGTTGAACGGCGCAGGCGAGGTGAAGTTTCACAACGCGCAAGCCGGCGCGCTCACCGCCGAGGCTGGCCCGCTCGCGATCCGCGCCGGCCGCCTTGGCCCCCGCGCCGCAGCCTTCGCCGCCGTCTATGCCCGCGCGCTCGCCCGCGCGCGCGCCGGCCTCACCGCCCACATCGCTTTGACCGGCGACCAGGGCCGCCCGCTCTTTCTCTCGATCGCGCCCTCGCAGCGCGACTGCACCTTCTACGTGACCATCGCCGATCCCGAAGCGCCCTGCGCCGAGCCAGCCGACATCGCCGCCATGCTCAACATCTCGATGGCCGAAGCGCATGTCGCCCGCGCCCTGTTCGACGGCGCGCGCATCCCCGCCATCGCCGCCGCGCGGCGCGTGAAAATCGAAACCGTCCGCAGCCAGCTCCGCTCGCTCTACAGCAAGCTCGACGTCAAAACCCAGGCCGAGCTCATCCGCCTCCTCGCCGCCCTCCCGCGCGGCGCCCGCACCCCCGCCAAAGCGCGCAGCTAGTTCGCCAGCGCCTCGCGCAGAAACGCTTGTGCATCCGCGGCCGTTTGCTCTGGCGACTCCAGATGCGGCATATGCCCGAGACCCGGATAGACGATCAGCCGCGAACCCGGGATCGCTTCATTGAAGCGTCGCGCCGCAAAAACGCCGATCAGTGGATCGCCCTCGCCCCATTGAATGAGCGTCGGAACGGAGATGGTCGCGAGCGCGGCGGGATCGGCCGCGCCCCCCGCGCCGCCCATCGTCGCCATCAGAATATCGCGATGCCCCGGCGCGCGCTGCACATCCACCCAGCGCGTGATGAACTCATCCGTCACCAGCGGATTGCCCATCAGCGTCGATTGCAGCGACGCTTTGGTGAGCGGGCGCGTCTCCAGATGCTTCAGCCACCATTGCCCCACCGGCGAGCCGATCAAACGGAACGCGAGCGGCGGCGGCTCATTCGACGGCGGCGGCATGAAACCGCCCGCGTCGATCAAGATCAGCGCATGCACGCGCTCGGGATGCGCGAGCGTCATGCGCCACGCGATCGAGCCGCCCATCGAATTGCCGGCGATCGCGAACGGCGGCAGCTGCGTCGCCGCCGCGAAATCCTCCATGAACGCGACCTGCGCATCCGCGCTCGGCGCATAGCCCGGCGGCGTGCGCGTCAGCCCATGCCCCGGCACGTCCACCGTGATGACGCGATAGTCGCGCGCCAGAATATCAATCCAAGGCGCCCAAGAGAGAAACGAATCCCCGAACCCGTGCACCAGCACGACCACCGGCGCCTCGCGCGGCCCATCATCCCGGTAATGCGCCCGCACCCCGCCCGGCAGATCAACATACTTCGAGGTCGCCACGGCATAACGCTGCTCAAGCGTCGCGTAAGGAATGTCTCCCCGCCACAACAAAGCTGCCGCGCCCGCCGCCAGCACAACGACCGCCGCAAGAATGCCAAGCACCACGTTCCGCAACACCTTCATCGATCGATCAACTCACCCATGCACAGTCAAAGGTAGCGCACGACGCGCGTCCGCGCGCGCAGATTCCACCAAAACAACTTGTCTTCCCGCCGCGCGGCTTCAATGAGCGAAATCGGCCATAGGCAAAGGCCGATCCAACCCAGGAACACATTCAGCGCGAAGTTCGGCGGGGGATCCGCACCGGGCGCGCCCTCCACACGAAACCCCATCAGGTACTGCCCCAACGTCGCCCGGCCGATCTTGGGGTGAATATAAAAGTAGCCGAACAACACCGCGAAGATCGCAAGGATGCCGGGTATTGCGAGGGCGGCATCGTTCGGGCGCGAGAAGTCCCGTTCGAAGGCCCAACGGAAGGAGCCTGTGGTCTCGGCTTCTGCGAGCAAGATCGGCACGACTGTCACTGGTGTCGTCACCGAGAGGACTACCCAGAAGTCGATGAAAAATGCGAGGCCGCGCTCCCAGAGCTTTACTGGCTCATGCTCTATCGTGACGCCCGTTTGCTGCGGATAGTTCCCGACAAAAAGCGCCAGCAAGGCAGAGCCAATCACGCCCAAGAGCGAGGTAGAAGCGCGCGTGTAGCAGCTGTCGTTGACGCAAGTTGTGCTCGAACCGTGAGTCGATTCCGTGGAGAACATCACCAGCGAGAGCACCACGAACACGATGAACACCCAGGTTCGGCTCATCGTCTCCGCTCCAAACAAGCCCGCGCCAGCCGGTCGCCCAACTCCGGCGGCGCGTAATGCGGGAAGAGATGCGGCTCGATCACTTCGAGCTCCATCAGCAGCGGCCCGCGCGCCGTTGGCACGAGATCGATGCGGCACGCCAGCGGCGTCTCCGGCAACGCCGCGACGAACGCATCCGCCGCCCCGATCAGCGCCGCATCCGGCGCAAACGCGTGCTCGGCGCCGCCATGATACGCGTGCACGAGATAGCCGCCCGGCGCGGTCGATTTGCGCACGCAATGAGAGAACGCGCCGTCGACATAGATGAACGACACCTCGCCCTCGGTCTGTATCTCCGGCACGAACGGCTGCGCGAACACGCCCTCCGGCACGATCTCCGCGCCGCTCTCGCCCACCGTCACGCGCCGCTGCCCAAACCCGCCGCCGCCATAGACCGGCTTCAAGATGATCTCGCGCGCGCCGAGCGCCTCGCGCAGCGCATCGATCGTCTCCCCGCCCGGCGCCACAAACGCGCTCGCGATCACCGGAAGGCCCGCGTCCGCCAGCTCGCGCAAATAGTGCTTGGACATATTCCAGCGCACCAGCGCCGGCGCGTTCTCCACGATCGGCCCCGCGCGCTCCAAGAACGTCGCGAAATCTTCGGGATGATCCGTGTAATCCCACGTCGTGCGGATCCACAGCAGATCGAAATCATGCGCGCTCAAATCGAGCGTCCGCCATTCGACTTCCTCAAGCGCGATCCCATGCGCCGCGAACGCCGGCGAAAACGCCGCGAGCTCACGGTCATGCTCATACGCATCGATCCGTCGCACCGGCGCGCCCGTCATGCACGCCGCGCACGCAAGATAAGCGACGCGCATGCCCTTACTCACGCAGCAGCGCCGTCAAGATATCGGCCTCGCGCGCGAACGCGCGGCTGCCCGGCGCGATCAGCTCGACATGCCCTTCGCCCGCAATCACTTCAAACGTCGCACGGTCGCCGGCCGCGACCGCGCGTGCTGTGATCTGTTCGCCAAGCACGGGCGGCGCGATCCGGTCGCGCGCGCCATTGAGATGCACTTGCGTCACGCCAAGCGGAAACAGCTCGGCAGGCGATGTATCCGCCAACGGGTTCGCGCGCGAGGAATCGACGAGCACGTCGAACACATCGGCCAGGCAATCGCGCGCCGTCACCGGCGCCGACGCCGCAAGATCGGCCAAACCGCCTGAATTGAGCACCGCCGCGATCGGCAGCGGCGAAGCCGTCCACACCGCGCTCTCGCGTGAAAGGCGTGGCCGCGCCGCAAGCCACAGCGCGAGATGCCCGCCCGCGGAATGGCCAAACGCAACCACACGCGCCGTGTCGAGCCGATGCGCCGGCCCATGTTCGCGCAACGCATCCGCCGCACGCGCGACATCCAAGAACGTGCCCGGATAGCCCCCGCCCGCTTCATCCACCCCGCGATATTCGATGTTCCAAACCGCAAGGCCGCGCTGGCGCAAATCCTCCGCCGCGTAATTCATCAGCGTCCGATCCGCGATCGCCTTCTGCCAACAGCCGCCATGCACCATGAGGACAACCGGATGCGGCCCCGGCCCGTCCGGCAGCCACAGATCGACGACCTCCCACGCATTGGCGCCAAGCCGAATGCTCGTGCTCGGCCGCGGCGACGGGCGCGACGTGAGATCAGACCAGGTCAGTATGGCGCCGCTCCCCGTTTCCACCGCCGCCGGCTCCGCGCGGCACGCGACCGCCAGCGACAACGCCGCTATCATCGCCGCGCCCACCCGCCACACACGCCGAGCCTGAAACACCGATGTCGCCCCTCTCACGGCCAATCGCAACGCCCACATCGCTCAGCGAAGCCGAGCGCTGCGACAGCGCCGATCCGATCGGTCATGCCCGGCGCGGCTTCGCATTGCCAGACGGCATCGTCTATCTCGACGGTCATTCGCTCGGCCCCCCAACGCACAGCGCGCGCGCAAAACTGCAAGACGCCGCCGACAACGGCTGGGCGAACGGCCTCATTCGTTCGTGGAACGACGCAAGCTGGATTGATCTGCCACAGCGCCTCGGCGCCCGCCTCGCACGCCTCATCGGCGCGCCGCCGCAAGACGTGATCGTGACCGACAGCGTCTCGGTCAACATCTTCAAGCTCGCCGCCGCAGCGCTCGATCTTTCGCCAAACCGTCGCCTCATCGTCGAAGACGATGACTTCCCGACCGACCAATATGTCGCCGCCAGCCTCGGCGCGTTCACGCACACGCCGCTGATCCGCGTCCGCGCCGATGAAACTGAAGCCGCATTGCGCAACGGCGGCGTGCTCATCAAAAGCGCCGTCAACTACCGGACTTGCGCCGTCGCCGACATGCGCGCGCTCGAACACGCGGCGGCCGCAAGCGGCGCGCTCATCGTTTGGGATCTGAGCCACGCCGTCGGCGTCTTGGCGCTCGATCTCGCCGCCGCCGGCGCGCGCCTCGCAGTCGGCTGCACGTACAAATATCTGAACGGCGGCCCCGGCGCGCCAGCCTTCATCTACGCGCAGGCCGCGCTCGCACAGCGCCTGCGCACGCCCATCGCCGGATGGTTCGGGCATGCCGCGCCGTTCGATTTCTCGTCCGACTACGCGCCCGCTCCAGGCGTCGCACAATTTGCAGCGGGAACGCCAAGCATCCTGTCATGCGTCGCGCTCGAAGGCGCTCTCGATGCATTCGACGCTTTGGACATGCGCGACGTTGAAGCAAAAGCCCGCACGCTCGGCCAAATATGGCTGAACCGCGCCGCAGCCCGCGGGCTCGCCTCGCCAAGCCCCGCCGGCGCGCACGCCCGCGGCGGGCACATCTCCCTCACGCACGCGCATGGCTATGAAATCGTCCAAGCGCTCATCGCGCGCGGAATCATCGGCGACTTCCGCAGCCCCGACACGATGCGCTTTGGCTTCTCGCCGCTCTTCCTCAGCTACGCTGAAGTCTGGCGCGCCTTCGACACGCTCGCCGAAATCCTCGAAAGCCAGAATTATCTCGATCCCGCATTCGCGGTAAAACAGCGCGTGACCTAAAGATGCCGCGTCAGCGCGCGCCATCTGACGGCCGCGCAGTTACGCGTGAGTTGGCGCCCAGAAGAGGAGTCGAAGGCTCCAACCAAAAAACGCTTAGAAAACAATACCGCTTTGGCAGCTGTTCAGTGTCTTCTGTACTGCTGCTCTGTACCGAAAGCCAGCCCACTTTTCGCTCTGCCCACTCGCCGACTTTCAATGTCTGGCAGCACAGCCCGCGACGGCGCGCGCGTGCACGAGGGTGGGGAGCACGACGCGCCGCTTGCTTCGTCGTTGAATTTGCACGTTTGCGGTGCTTTTCGCTGCAGCCAGCCGGAGAGTGCCGCAAAATATCGTGAGAAGTTACAGGCCACTAAAGTAGACACGCGGCAGCCTTTATCTTGCTCTCCAACAAAATTCTGCTGCGGCCCAAAGTGTCGGCTCGATCGAACCCTTCTTCACATCCGTCAACAATGTGTCTGCGTGACAGTCGGTCCTGACGCTCCGCTGTGTTCACACTAGCGCGCGCAATGCAGCGAGGCGATCATCGTTCGCGGGATGGGTCGACATCCAGGCGAGTGCGGCTGGCCTATCTTGGAGAGCGATCATGCGCTCCCAGAACGTCACCGCATCGCGTGGTTCGTAACCCGCGCTCCGCATCAGACCAACTCCCAGCCTGTCGGCCTCCAATTCATGTGCGCGTGAGTATGGCAGCACGAGACCATAGACGAGCCCTGCGCCAAGGGCCGCGCCCGCAACATCCGCGTTTTCACCAAGATCTTCGGACAGCATCATCGCTGCGGCTTGAGACACCAACTGCACGGCCAGCTGCTGGCTGACGCGCTCGGCCGCGTGCCGCCCCATCACATGACCGACTTCATGTCCGATCACGGCGGCAAGCTCACCCTCGCCGGCAGCGACATCCATCAAGCCACGATAACAGCCAACTTTTCCTCCAGGCAGGACGAACGCGTTGATTTCCGGGCTGTCGAATACGACGAACTCCCACGCGACATCGGTCAACGCTGCCGCGTCCGCCACCGCCGCTCCGATGCGTTGCAGCATGCGTTGCGCGCCCCGATCATCGCTCCGAGGCACATTGGCCAATATGTCCGCCCAGCTCTGCGCCGACAATTGCGCAAGCATGTCGTCCGTCACCACCACGAACTGACGTCGCCCAGTGGCCGCATTTTCACTGCAGGCCAAGAGCGGCGAAGCCAGCGCCCCAGAGAGCGCAGCCTTTAGAAGACCGCGCCGATCAAGAGCGCAGACGCGTTGACTTAAGATCATCCGGCTTCTTAACAGTGCCAATTCAAGATGTCGCGTCCAAGCGGTGCCGCACGCGCCTAAGTTTGGCCTCCAGTGGCGCATTTCCCTGGGTCAGATAGAGCAAGTCTGGCTCGTATACGCGCTTGGCGTCGGCGCAATTGCGCGGCGCTGCGGCACTCATCGCTGCGATGACACAATTCAATGGCCGCACCAATTGCTCAGCTCTGTCACCACGCCCAGCTCTTAAAGGCGGATCGGGCCCCTCTGGCAATCGATGGCGATTGCGATGTCGAACCGCGCGTCAAACGCGCTTCGGTGCAGCGCGCGACAGAGGAGACATCATGTCAGGTCGCCTACAGCTCATCCTCCCTTCCGGCCAAAGCCCCGCGCCCGATTCGGCGATCGAGGGCGCGATAGCTCCCCAAAGCGCTCCGTGCCAAGCTTACGGTGTCGATCGGCAAGACCCGAGAGCCATGACCTCCCGGTCGAATGGGAGACCGTCGAAAGCGGTGATCGTGCGCGCGGACGTTTCATCATGGAAAAGGCCATAGCGCGCGGCGCGGACCTTTTGATGATGGGCGCATACGCCACCCTGCCAGCACAAGAATATCTTCTCGGCGGCGTCACAGTCTCGGTTTTGAACGAGCCGCTGCTTCCGATCCTCATGGCCAACTAAAGCAATTCAATTCAGGAGAACGAGAGTATGGAACGGGGAAAGAAGGGACGCGCGCGTCTGACCCAGACGCGCATCCGCGAACTCCAAGAGGCGGACGCCGAGATGATGGAGGCCGTTGTCGCCGGATGCGCGCTGGTCGCCTATTCCGACGGTTGGGTGACGCTCGACGAGACACGCCGCATGAGCGGCCTCATCCGCCAGTTCGAGCCCGTTCGCGCGTTCGGCGGCGCCGACATCGCGCAGGCCTTCGACGAAATCGCCGCACGGTTCACGCGCGACCATGACGAGGGTGCGGACCATGCATGGTCGATTGTCAGGCGCCTCGCAAATCGTCCCCACGACGCTGCACTTCTGATCGAGACGTGCTGCGCGATCGCAGAGGCGGACGGCGGCTTTGACGCAGAGGAGCGACAGACAATCCTTGAGCTCTGCGAGAGGCTCGGCGTCTCGCCTTCAGCATTCAGCCTCTAACTCGGCGACGACTCCGACACGCGATGGAAGACCCGCACATGAACGCTGGTGTCTGGGCGGACGTTGTGCTGATCAGTGCGCAACTTGTCGCCGGCCTCAACCTCGTTCTCCTGGCGTTATTGACGCCGAGATGGTGATGATGGTCACCAAGGCGCCCGGCGGCGATGCGGCGCCCAGACGAGACCGCAAGCAGGATCAAACGAGACTGCGTTGCGCCTTGGCAACATGCGAAGTTCGCCATCGAACAATGCAGGCGTGCCTTTCGTGACTGCCTCAAGCGACAACGCGCGCGTTGAGAGGCTCGTGACCTGTTCCAGCTTGCGCCAGCGCCGTATTGCCGCGGCGCCCGTCAACGCCGCCAATGCGCCCCAATTTTTGATGTCGGCGCCCGCAGCTTCGAATGCGAGCGACTCATGACACTCAAGCCCAGTCCAAACGCACTGTTGATTCGCCCGACGCCCACGATCAGGGTCGAATAAGCAACGACCTTCATGTACCGACTAGGTGATGCGGTCCTCGAAGTATCTTGGCGCCATGCGCAGGACGGCCCTGAGTCCTTCGAGACTTTGGGGCTTGCGCAAGCGCTCGCGCAGGGTTTGCAAGTGCATCCATTCGCCGAACCCCGCGGCGACATAAAATCTCAAAGCCAGCATCGCTCACGCCTCCCTCCGTGCCCCAGAGGGAAATTGGGGGCGCGGGCGGGCTGCACGAGCGGGGTGATGATGTGAAATTGGAATGGTAGCGATAAAGCTCGATCAGGACTTGCCCGCCCGACGAAACCGCGCCCCCCTTGAACGGTGAGGCGTCCAAACTACATGTCGCGGGTGCGGGCCGGGCCCCTCTGACAACGCGCTCAGCGCTGTGATGTCGGACCGCATCGGGATCATCCCGATGCCTGGCTCGGTTGTACGCTGCACCAAAGCCTGCGTCGGCATGGTCCTGAACATCACATTTCAGGACGGGCGAACGCATGATCAGAAAAACATTTCTTCTCTTGGCCGCCAGCCTTGTGCTCGGCGCATGCGGCGATCTGGAGGCCGATCTCGGCGCGGCCAAGCAGGAAGCGGCCTCCCTGGGTCGCGAGGCCCTCGAAGCATCGGCGTCCGTTGTGGACACCCGCACCGCCTGTCTGCTGACGGGCCAATCTGACGCCTTCTGCGGCTGCATCGCCGAGCGCATTGGCAATCGGATCGAACCCGAACATATCGACGCGTTCCGTCAGGCCCTAGGCGCCACCATCGCTGGCGAACCGATACCGGCTTCCGCAAGCGATCAAAACGCGAGCGCAACGCGTCAAGCTGTTGTGGCCTGCGCGACTCGCGCCGCGATTTCCGACGCGGCCACCGAAGCCGGCAACTAAGAGCGCGCGATGCCGAACGCCAAGCCACGCCTCGTCAATCTCGATCTCGACCTGTTGCGGGCCTTCGTCGCCGTCGCCGAGGCCAAGAGCTTCACGCGCGCTGGCGCGCGCCTTGGCCGCACCCAATCGGCGATCAGTCTCCAGATCAAACGGCTGGAGGAGCAGCTCGACGCGGAGCTGATCACACGTGACCCCAGAAGCGTCGTCTTGACCGTACACGGCGAGGCGCTGCTTGCGTCAGCACGGCGCCTCCTACGCCTCAATGACGAGATCATAGGCGAGATGTTTGAACATGCGCTCGAAGGCGAAGTGCGCTTTGGCGCGCCAGAAGATTTCGCGACGACGCATCTGCCTGGCATTCTGGGCGACTATGCGCGCGCCTACCCGCATGTCAGCCTTTCAGTCACCTGTGATCTCACACTGCGTCTGATGGACAAACTCGGCCAGGGCGAACTCGATCTGGCGCTCATCAAGCGCGAGCCCTTGGGAACGGATCAAGGCGTCCCCGTTTGGCGCGAGCACCTAGTGTGGGCCGCCGCCGGTGAAGACGTTCTTCATGAGGGGGCGCCGGTCCCACTGATCGTGGCGCCCGCGCCATGTGTCTATCGTAAGCGCGCCACCGCCGCTCTTGATGCGGCGGGACGGCCATGGCGCATCGCCTACACCAGCCCCTCGCTTGCCGGACAGCACGCGGCGCTGCGCGCGGGCCTGGGCGTCACTGCTCTGCCCGCCGAGATGACGCCGGCAGATCTCGTCACACTTGGCCCTGCGAACGGCTTTCCGCCTCTGGCGGATGCGGAGATCGCGCTCATTCGCGCCGGCAAGACATTATCCGTGCCAGCAGAACGCCTCGCCAACTTCATACTTGCGTCGCTCAACAGCGTAGGTGCGCCCGCGTAGCCGATTGACAGCGCAATCACAGCTATTGCGAGATTCAATCATGTCGCCTCTTCGATTGCGTGCGACCGCACCCATTTCATGCGCACCAGACCGGGCCCCTCTGGCGGCGTTCGCCGCGATGTCGGACTGGAGGATTGCGGAGCGGAGTGCGTTCTCATCTCGCACCCGTCCCCCGCTCGTAGCGGGATTTGGGCCCTCCGTCCGCGATCCGTGACCTTGGGACACGACAGAGGACGGACAAGATGGCTTTCGAAGACTTTCAACACCAGCGCGCCAACGCTCAGTCGCGCGTCGCGACGATCGACGCCGCCTATGACGCCGGCCTGCGCCAGCACATGCTGGGCATATACAATTACATGTTCGCCGGGCTCGGCCTCAGCGGCGCCGTCGCGTATTTTCTCATTGCGAGCGGCGCCAGCGCGCTGTTCTTCTCGGCCCCCGGACAGTTTACGCCCTTGGGCTGGGTCGCGCTTTTCGCGCCGCTCGGTCTCTTGCTGTTGGCTTCCTTCAACGCTGCGCGCCTCAGCACAGGCGCGACGCACGCCATCTATTGGAGCGTGGCTGCGCTCCAGGGCGTCAGCCTGGCTCTGCTTTTTCAAGCCTTCACCGGCCAATCGATCGCACAGATCTTTTTCGTGACAGCCGCCGCGTTCGGCGGCTTGAGCCTCTTCGGCTACACCACCAAGCGATCCTTGTCCGGCATGAGCACCTTTCTCATGGTCGGCTTGATCGGCGTGATCATCGCCTTCATCGTTAACATCTTCCTGCAGTCGAGCTTGCTGCACTTCGTGGCGTCGGTCATCGGCGTTCTGGTCTTCGCCGGGCTCACAGCGTTCGACACGCAACGTCTGAAGGACGAATACATAGCCGGCGTCGCCGGTGATGTGGCCGCCAGAGCCCAGGTCTGGGGCGCGCTCAGCCTCTACCTCAACTTCGTCAATCTCTTCCAATTGCTTCTGTCGCTGTTTGGTCAGCGCGAACAATAGACCGACAGCTTCCGTACATACCGCTCCTGCGCCGAGGCGCGCGGGCGATCCCTTCTGTTTGCTAAAGGCGCGCTTGGGCTATGGATTTCCTCACCACTGAATATGCGAGCCAGCCGATTTGGCTATGGCTGAGCTTTCTAGCATTCATCGGCTTTTTGCTGTGGCTTGATCTCGGCCTTCTCAACAAGAAGGACGCAGTCGTCTCGCCGGCGAAAAGCGCCATGATGTGGGGTGCATTCGCCTCGCTTGCTCTATTGTTCGGACTCTACGTGGGCTTCGTCTATCAGCCCGACCCGCAATATTACGCGTCTTCAGATAACCTCAACCAACAGGCCCTCATCCAGTATTTCACGGGCTATCTGCTGGAGACCGCGCTCGCCTTTGACAACATCTTCGTCATCTCGCTCATCTTCACTTATTTCGCGGTCCCACGCGAATACCAGCACCGCGTGCTGTTCTGGGGCATTATCGGCGCGATCGTCTTCCGCGCCATTTTCATCTCGCTCGGCGCTGCTGTCGTCAACTCCTGGACCTGGGTGCTCTATATCTTCGCCGCCTTCCTGATCTGGACGGGCTGGAAGATGCTCACCGGTCATGGCCAGGAGATGAAGCTCGAAGACAACAAGCTGCTGGCCTTTGTGCGCAAGCGCATGCGCGTCACCGATCGGATCGAGAATCACAATTTCTTTGTCCGCCGCCCTGACCCCGCGACCGGCAAGCTCGTGCTCTACGCAACGCCGCTCTTTCTCGCGCTCATCATGGTGGAGACGGCCGACATCATTTTCGCTGTCGACTCGGTGCCCGCCATCTTCGCGGTCACCCGCGACCCCTTCATTGTTTACACCTCGAACATCTTCGCCATTCTCGGCCTTCGTTCCATGTATTTCATGCTCGCCGCCGCCGTGGAGCGGTTCAAGTATCTCAAATATGGCCTTTCACTGGTGCTGGTGCTTATTGGCGCGAAGATAATCTGGAATTTTGGCCTCTCGAAGGAGCTCGGTTGGGCGCCTTACCTCGAACCGCATTGGGCGCTTATGATGACGCTCGCTCTGATCGGCGGCGCGATGGCCTACTCTCTGTATCGCACTCGCGATACAGATTCGCGCGTAAGCTAGCATGGCGCGTTCCGATTTCGATATTACAGCGTCGGAGCGGGCGGAGTTGGCGCGCTTGTCTCTTTTTGGGCCAAGGACCTCCTCCCGATAAAAGAGGTATTGTCGTTAAACACATCGACTGGTCGGGACCAGGCGTCATCATACGACGGGCAACTTGAGCGTACAACCGCGCATGAGGTCGCCCCAGTTTCTCGTCGCCGTTGTTTTTGGTTTTCTGGGACTGTTCATGAGCAATCAGCGGGCGCACGCGGTTGAAGAACCGCAATGGAGCCTCGTTTATGAGGATGGCCCGCTCGCGATACGCGACTATGCGCGCACCGTGGTGGCCGAGACCCGCGTTTCCGGGGAACGGGGCGCGGCGATCATCCGCACGCGGCCGCATTGCGCGCGCGCCTCGAAGCGCGCGGCGAGACCACGGCTGGCGATGTCGGTTGCGCCTTCTACAACCCACCCTGGACCGTCCCATGGGCGCGCCGTAACGAGGTCATGGTCGTGCTGCAGCGATGCCGACCGAAACGGGCGGCTCCATGCGCTTCTACCGCATAAGTGGGAATTCAAGATGACCGTGACGATGTTGCAGCGTCTGAGCGTGCTGGCTGCGGCGTGCACCGTCGTTGGCGCCTCGTTCCTGCAGGCCACCGGCGCGCTAGGCCTCACGCCAGCAGAGTTCGCGAACGCCGGCGCGAGCACGGTGCGAGCTGCATCCTATGCTTTCGCGATTTGGGGCCTGATCTATGCGGGCTTGCTTATCTACGCAGTTTACCAACTGATCCCGGGCTGGGCGAACGAGATCGTTTTGCGCCGCTTTGGTTGGCCGTCCGCGCTCTCGATGCTGGCAATTGGCGCCTGGCTCGTCGCGGCCGGCGCTGACTGGCGTTGGGCGACGGTCGCGCTCATCGCGTTTGCTGCACTTGTGCTTATCATCCCCCTTGCATCGCCAACTCAGCCGACGCCCCGGCGGGATGCCATCTTGATCGCGACGCCACTCGCCCTTCTTGCGGGCTGGCTCACGATTGCGACCGCGCTTAACACCATTACTGTGCTCACGGCCGAAGGCTTCGTGCAGGACTCTGTGGCGACATGGTGGGCTAACGGCTTCATCGGCGTTGCCGCCGCCGTCGCGATTGTCGTCTCTTTGCGGAGCGATGCACTCGCTTACCCGCTACCTTTGATCTGGGGTCTTCTCGCTGTGTTCGTGGCAGAGCGAGATCACCGGCCAGAAGCGGCGGGGTTTGCCGCAGCCTGTGCGTTGCTGCTCGCCGTGATCCTAGTATGGCGCGCAGCGCGGCTCGTGAAGCTAAAGGCCCAGTGACGCCAATACGAGGCGGACTGAGCAGCGGCGATTTCCGAGTGACTACGCTCGATTGCGGTCAGTGGCTCAGCGCATGCAGCAACGGCGAGATCTCGCCGAAACGTGTCACGCCATGTCCGCCTACGCCATCGAAACACGCTACCCGCGGCCTGTAAGATAAGGCGAACTCCGGCACCGAACGTCGCGATCATGGCGCGTGCCGCTTGGTATTCTTTGCACGATCTCAACCGGCGAGGGGCGCAACGCGAGTGGAAATCAGCCGACAACGTTCCTCGGCGGTCGATCTACGAGGAACGCCGTTCAGTCTCCGGAATGGCGCTAAATGGCATACCGCATACCGACAATGCCGCTCTTGTAGGCCTTCACCTCAAGAAGGTGGAGCACAACATCGCGGTCCACATTTTCGAAGAAACGAATGCCTCGACCTATCACGATGGGCAAGATCGAGTAGCGCACTTCATCGGCCAGACCGCGCCGCAACGCTTCGCCAGCGACGGCGCCGCCGCCGGCAACCCAGATGTTTTTGAAGCGGGGCCTGAGCCTGTCGATCAATACAGCTAAGTCGCCCGACGCAAACTCGACCGTGTCGCGCTGCCTCTGCAATGAGCGCGTCGTGAGCACAAATACTGGCTTGTCGCCGTAGGCCCACCCCAGTCCTTTCGCATCGAACGCAAGGGCCGTCTCATAGGTTTTCGACCCCATGACGTAGCAATCGATCGCCTTGAGGAATTGTTCGACAAACGCCGCATCCAGGCTCTCGCCATTCTCATACACGTCTGACGTTTCCATCCAGTCAGTTTCGCCATCGCGCCGGGCGATGAAGCCATCTAGGCTCGCCGCCATGTGGATCGTCACTGTCGACTCTGTCTTGTCCATTGGCGTTCCCATCGAGAGCATTCTTCAGCGTGGTCAGCGCGCGTCCCTTGCGCAGGAGGCGCCAATTCGCACGTTAAGCAATCCAAATGGCTGTGGGGATCTCAGGCCCAGAATGCCTCGCCAAACGGCGCACATGCCTCCCACCACCCTATGAGACTTCGTACGCCTGTCAGAATGGTTGCCACAAAGCGGTGCGCACACTGAGCTTAGCGCCCGTTTCGGTAAACGCAGGCTAACCTCTTTTCTTGCCGCCGGATTAACGCGCAAGCGCTAACACGCGGCCCGAAGGCAATTCCATGAAGCGGATCGACGAAGAGACCTATGTCGGGGCGTGCCGGCGCACCGCAGCGCGCACGGGACTCTTGCAACGCCGTCGCCGAGATCGCGCTCATCCAACGCCGCCGCCCCTTGAGCGCCTATTGCGGCAGCTTTCGTCAGCGGAGCCCTCGGCCCGCAACCGCATGCGCCTGCAAGCCGCCATCGACCTCGCATCCCGGCTCGATGACCGTCCGATGCAGCACACGTTCCGCCACCTTGAGACGGCGATGAGAGAAACGCCCGGCGACCATGTCCTCCGCGTCTGACGCCTCGGTCGCAAGCTGGATCGACCATCAAAGCTATTTCGGACCCGACCGCCGCCTTCACGCCGTCTTTCGGGTCAGGGATCGGCGCAAACTAAATCTCAGCAGCCTACCGCCGACGCTCCCACGGGCTTTGCGCAAGCTGAAGCTTGGCGTGCTTGATGCACGAGGCCGCAAAGGCGTTGGCGACTTCGCGGATCTGGCTCGCAACGTTGCGATCCTCGCTGACCTATACGATGCGCCGGACGTCAGCGATCGGTTGACCTGGCTCGCGCGCCGGCTCTATGCGCATCGCGACGAAGATATGCGGCCGATGATTTATGATGCTCTCGATCGCCTGCATGCCGCAATGGACATCGTGCACTGAGACACCGCTCAGCCGCACGTGCTATCCGATCGAAAATCCACTTGTGTGCCTAACTGTCTCCGATCCGCCTTTGTCGCCCGACCGCATAGTGTCAGGTTGTTGCCGATAGAACACCTCGCGGGAGCGGCTGGAGCACGCTCCTTTCGGTCGTTCGATCCCAACTACGGAAGTTCGCCCTGTTATGACTAAAACGGAACTTACGTGGCGTCTTTTTCGCGCCCCGCCATTATTCAGGTACGCGTGCGTACGGCCAAAGACGGAGGAAGTTCTCACTGAAGAAGCGCGTCTTGACCGTATCCGAAGTGTCGGCGAGGTACTTTTCGAACTTGCCGATTGGGTCGCGCCCGCCTTCCACGTGCGGATAGTCGCTGGAAAATAGGTAGAGTTCGTCATTCGAGCGCGCGATCAGCTCTGCGACATTCTCGTGTGGAAACGGCGTAAAACCCATCTGCTGCGTGAGCTGTTCGGAGGGTAGCCGCTTGAAGCGCACGGACTCGTCAACGCGGCCATAGATGCGCACAACATCGTCGAGCCGGCGCATCATCTCCGGGACCCAACCGGCGCCCAATTCGACGGCGGCCCCGTGCAATTTCGGATTACGCTCGAACACGCCGTCGAGCAGCAGCATGCTGATGAAGGTCTCCGGCGGCTGGTGCATGACTGCCGCATCCTTGGTGCGCACGTTCTCGCCGCCGCCCATCCAGTCGCGCGTCGCGGCCCGCCCGTTGTTCGTCCACGATTTCAGCGTCTGCAACGGCGAGCCGCCGACATGGAGCACAAACGGAACCCCCGCCTCGGCGAGCCGAGCCCAGAATGGCTCGAGGTCAACATGGCCCGGCGCGAAACCGATGGGCGCGCGATGGGGAACCCAGATCGCCTCGTGGCCCAGCTTCAGCGCGTGCTCGAGTTCAACGATCGCCTGCGCTGGGTCGTCGAGCGGCACGACGCCCACGCCCATCAACCGATCGTCTTCGCCGCAGATCGCCGCCATGTGCCGGTTCACGGCGCGCGCGGCGCCGTAGCGGAGGTCCATGCGGGTGCTCGAACTCGGGTGGAACGGCTGCACCACCGAGTGCGTGGCGAACACCAGCTGTTTCTTGAAGCCGAGCATGTCCATCGCAACGCTGCGGTCCTTGCCGTCGAACGCGCCCAGGGCCTGGATCTCCTTGGACTTCGCGATGAGTTGGTCGCCCAAAGCAATCTGCGCGGCCACGTGCTCGGGCGAGTGCTTGCCGCCCTGCTGCACGATCACCGCCACTTCCTCATCGGTGACCAGAGAGGCATTGTAGTTCACGAGCGCGATCTCGTTGCGCAGTTGCGGGTCCGCAAAGTCGCGCAGGAAATTCGGCAACTCCATGACGTGGCTGTCAGCGTCATAGATCGGGCGGTGGGCGGGTGCGTAGGTCATGATTGACTCCTGCGGGTGAGCGAACCCTACCGCGAGAAAGTATGAGCGGCCAAGCCCGTCCGCCCGCCGCCAGTTCGCCGAGAAACCAGCGATCGCGCCGAGCAAAAAATCCAACAACGTTGCGCGCCAGGGCGGTCACACGTCATGCATGCCACGCAAACATTAGGCGTCGCGGACCAATCGTTGGGCGCGCTACGCGGGTCGCAGCTCTGTACGTGTCTGATACACAAATGCCAGTGCGCCGAGAGCGAACAGCGGAAACACCAGCCCGCCTGGCGCCGGGAAGAATGGCCAGTCTTCCGATTGCTCAGAGAGCCCTACCCCTGCGGCGAGCAGAGCAGCGAGCAACACATTCGGCGCAGCATGTCCGACCGCCGCACCTAGCCAGGAACCCGCTCTTTCGCGCAGCACGGTCAGCAGTTCACGGTAGATCAGACACGACCCGACAAACGATGCGATCATGAGCGGAGGCGCCGACTCCAGATATGGAAACAGGCCGACGCGCAGCACCACTGGAATGAGATGCCAAGCCGCCCAAACCGAGCCAAGGATCAGCACGCCCCAACGCCGCCCGTAAGCCGCCGTTGCGACGGCGAGGCCGCCACCGGCCCATCCCAATTCTTCGAGCACGCTCGTGAGGGCAGATCCTCCTGCCGACGCAATGATTGAATTTAAGGAAGCGCCTTCAATCTGAAGACTTGCTGCGCCTACAGCAATTGCGACGCCGAGCGCGCCAAGCGCGACCAAGAGAGTTATGGCGCCGGCGCCCGCCAACCACCCCCACGACGAGGTCGGTCCGCGACTCCAACGTTGCGTAGAGAGGGCCAAGCCAGCAACCGCAGGGCTTAGGATCATCGTCAGCTTGCCGAGCTCGACGACTTGCGGATCTGCAGTCGCCATCAACCCGGCCGGGAGGGCCAACACAGTCACGACGAACAGAGCAAATCGGAGCCGGGCGAAAGCCACGTGAAATCCCCAAGACGCCAGGTCGAACGGCGAGAAAGCGATTAAGAACGCACGAGCCGAGCGGAGCCGCAATGGCTAGTCATAGCGACCATCGGCAGAATTGCCGATCGATGCCATTTCTGAAGTCAGCCAGCATCCGCGCGAGCCCCCTGAAAACGGACGCCCGCAACTGGCAAGGCCTCTCGGCGAGCTCGTGCCGCGCGCAACTGTCTACGCGCACTCGGCAGCCCCACTTAGGTCCAATTAGCGCCCAGTAACAGTCGCGATGTGTTCAGGCCGACAACCGCGACCCCATCAGCTGCCTAAAGTTGCTTGCGTAGAATTTCTCGCGCGCACTCTCAGGCGTCGATTGCATCGTGCGCTCGAAGCGTCCGATCGGATCGTCCGTCCCCTCGTGGTGTGGATAATCTGACGCAAACAAGATCAAATCCTCAACGCCGCACGCGATCATCCAACCAATGTCTTCACCTGCAAATGGCGTAACCTTCACTTGGCGACGAACATAGTCAGATGGTTGCATCTTCACAGCCGAGAGATCTTGGATTCGCCGAAACGCGCGAAACGACTGATCAAGGTGTTTCAACCAGGACACCACCCATGATGCGCCCATTTCTATGACACCGACTCGAAGCCGCGGAAAGCGCTCGAACACGCCATCAAATATCATCGCCGCCAGAAATAGCTCTGCGTTGTATTGGATCGACATATAGCTGAGCGCGTCGCGCGGCGCGTCGCCGTCCTGGTGCGGCGGCAGCGTTCGGTCGTTGCGATAGAACGACTCTGGTACGGGATTGTACTCACCGCCGTTGGCTCCGACGTGCAGGGTAATTGGCACGTCCGCGTCGACGACGCGGGCCCAGAAACCGTCATATGTTGGGTGTGTGAACGAGCGGGCGCCGGTTGGGGCGATCGTGTCGATCAAGAGCGCGCGAAATCCGCTGTCGATGGCCTCCTGGAGGAGTGCGATCGCCAATTCCGGTCCTAGACCGAGCGGAACATAGGCTGTGCCGATATTGCGGGCGTCTTTTCCGCAGAACGCGGCCATGCCGCGATTAAGTGCGCGCACGCCGCCGACAAGCACCTCTTTCGATCGCGCTGCAGTGACTTGGTTGAACGCGCTCGTCGGAAAAACAAGACTCGCTTTGAACCCAAGAAGGTCGTTTGCACGACTTCGCTCGGCGCTGTCGAACGCTCCTAGTCCGTACCAACCTTTGCGGCGCATAAAGTCGGCGTCAGCATCCGTCACAGCTGCTTCACTTGCGCGCCGATTGTCGAACTGCGCGACAGCGTCAGCGATCAGCGCAAGGGTCTCAGAGCGCCCATCGACGAACGGCGCGAGCGACGCACGTATGTCAGGGTCCGCAAAGGACGAGACCCAGTCTGGCAACTCCATCATATGGGTGTCGGCGTCGTAGACGTCGGTACGATGCGCATAAGCCATAACTGGGTTCTCCCCCTATGAAGACGATGCCGCTCCGCGCCGTCGCGGGCTGGTCTTGGTACTTGCCCGCGGTTTTTCTGCGGACTTTCCGGGTTGTCGACCGGCGATATGCTCAAGTGAAGAAAAAATGATCGAGAGCGTAAGCTCTTCAAGCTCGCGCCGCTTGGCGACACCGCGGTGCTGCATGTCAGCGGCGCTGCCCGTGACTCCCATCAAGAGCTCAGCGACCAATCGCGCGCGCCGACTCTCGATGCCGTAACGTCGCGCAACCTCCTTCGCCAAGTAACTGATGGTGATTCCGCGTTCCCTGTCGTCGAGGTCGCGGATGCTCAGTGCAATTTGCGGATCGTTCATCAGCCGCTGAATCAACACGCCGCGCTTGGAGACATGGTCGAGGTAGGCTCCCGTCGTGACGCGTATCATCTCTTCGAAGCCGTCCGCCTTCTGCACGGCGGCCCGGCCCTCATGCTGAAATCGCTTCACCTCGCGGACCAGCAATGCGCCAAGCACTTCCAGGCGATTCTTGAAGTACGTGTAGACCAATGCCTTCGAAACATTCGCCGCCTCAGCGAGCTCCTCCATGCTCACTGCAGAAGGGCCGCGCACTAAGACGATCGCAGCCGCCTCGTCCAAAATGAGGTCGCGGCGTACTACCGGCGAAAGTCGGGTCCTGCGCTGAGACGCCACAAACACTCCTTTACTTACTGACTAAAGTTATAATAGCATTGCGAGCGTGACAAGAGGAGGCGTCCATGCGGTTTCACACCGAACGCAACCTGAGTGGTCTTGTCGGCCCCTGGCGCAGCCCGACCAACATTGCCGCGCACGCAAAGGGCTCAATTCACGACGACGACACAGCCCAACAGCTTGGCCTCAGAGGCGGCACCGTCGCTGGCTCAATTCACATGGAACAATACCCGCCGCTCCTGCTTGAAACGTTTGGCGAGCGCTGGTGGAAGAGTGGGAACATCTCCTTGTTCTTCAAGGAGGCGACCACGCACGGCGAAGCGGTCCGCTGTCACGCCGGACAAGCGGAGAGCTGGGGTGAGTTTTCGCGTGCGCCAATCTGGATGGAGGGCGTCAACGGCCAGCGTATTAACGAGGGCACCTCAAGCGTTGGCCCAATAGATCAAATGAGCACGCTGCGCCGGCGCGTACTCGAAGCGCGCCCCGCGAGTGACCTTCGTATGCTCAAGAACGCGCGTGTCGGCGATTTTACGTACGATGTGCCATCAAGGATAACGGCCTCACAAGTCGACGCACACCTGCCCGTGATTACAGAGCCACTGCAGGAATATGTGACCCCGCACGCGTTCGGCGGGCGTGTTGTGCCGATGAACCTGACGATCGACGCGTTTCGCGTCATCGAGAAGTCCCTGGTCGTTATCGACGGCCCGCGCGTTGGCCTCTACGGCGCGATCGAAGTGCAATTCATCGACGGCCCTGTGCTCGCCGACCGTGACTACGTTGCTAGCGGACGCATCCTGGCTCTGTCGGACTCGCCGAAGGCGGAAGTTATGTGGTGGGAAGCGGAACTGGCGGACGCGCGCTCAGGCGCCCTAGTCGCGAAAATGCTCCACATGACGCGCTTGATGAAGGCCTCATCGCCGCATTGGATTTGAGAGCCTCGTCAAATGATCTCGGCCATTTCTACCACGCGACGCTCTGATGCGCTCAGCTCCGCTGCGACGCCGATTTCTACAGCGCGCAGTCCGTCAAGAGCGCTAACGCCGACGGCGCCCGACCCTCGGACCGCTTCTAGAAATGCCTGAAGCTGATAGAAGACTGCGCCGTGGTGCGTGCCAGCCGACAGCGCGGCGGCATCGACCTTCACAACAGTGCGTTCAATCTGCTTTGGCGCGCCCAAAGGCACGCGCCGTGAGAGGACCACGCTGCTTGATGGCACAAAGGCCTCCAGCTTCGCTTTGTCGCCCACCGCCGCGATCGCTTCTTGATCCTCTGAGCCCTCTGCAAACATGCACAGGTCGAGCATGGCGCGAACACCGTTCGCAAAGTCGACGATGGCGAACGCGTTATCAACAATGTCCGGCGTCTGGCCGCCGTATTTTTCGTCGAGGTGGTTAACGTCCATGCCAGCCGAGCAATAGACCCGGACCGCGTCTGACCCCACAATGAGCCGCATCAAATCGAAAAAGTGACAGCACTTCTCGACCATTGTCCCGCCGGTGTTTCGGCTGAAGCGGTTCCAATCGCCAACCTTCTTGAGAAACGGAAACCGATGCTCGCGGATCGACAGCTGTACGAGTTTTCCGATGTCTCCGCGTCGTACACGATCCACAAGGTGCGATACGGGCGGCATGTATCTGTATTCCATGGCCGTCCAAAACACGGGTCGGAAACGCGCGGCGCGGCCCGCCGCCCAGCGGGCGTCGTCGACACGCGTACACAGCGGCTTTTCGCACAAGACATGCACATTCGAGTCAAACAACGGCCCAAGCACAGAGCGATGTGTATAGTTTGGAGACGCCACGATCACGGCGTCGACGACGTTCGCCGCGAGCATGTCCTCAACCGTGTTGAACGTGCTGACGGTATGGGGCGTCGCGCCAATCTCCCGGATCGACCGGTCCAACGAGTCCCGCACCGGATCGGCCAGCGCTGTTACGCACGCACCTTCTGCCAAAGCGAGATTGCGAATATGCTCTCGCCCCATCATTCCGGCGCCGACAATGCCGAAACGGATCAAACCAGATGACATCACTTAGGTCCTCGGAGGGATCATCTGCAGCAGGCTCGCACCCATCTCGCATGTTGGGCAAGAGCGATCTTGTTGTTGGGCCGGTGGCGTGGGGCATGTGGCGCTTCCGCGGATCGGACGTGACGGCGGCCCAAGCCAAAGTCGAAGCAGCGCTCGAGAACGGCATGACGCTGTTCGACACGGCAGACGTCTATGGACTCGACAATAGAGAGCACTTTGGCGCGGCCGAAGAATTGCTTGGAAAAGTCTTCGCGTCGTCGCCGTCACTAAGATCAAGCATCGTTTTGGCGACGAAGGCGGGCATTGAGCCGGGTACGCCTTACAATTCGCGTGCAGAATATCTCATCGCAGCCGTTGAGCGTGCGCTACAAAGGCTGAACATTGAGCAGATTGACCTCTTCCAAATCCATCGCCCCGATCTCCTTGCGCACCCGGCCGAAATCGCTCAAGCCTTCGACAGCCTTCGCGAGCGCGGTCACGCGAGATATTTTGGCGTCTCCAACCACACAGCGCAACAATACGAAACGCTGAGCGCTTTTGTCAGCGCCCCGCTCGTCAGCACACAGCCCGAACTCTCTCCCCTCGCACTGGAAAGTCTCACGGACGGCGTGTTGGACGTCGCGCTCCGCAACGGTGCGGCCGTCCTCGCATGGTCGCCGTTCGCCGGCGGACGCCTTGCCGCTCCTTCGACCGATCGCGAACGGGCGGTCACCGCTGCGATAACAAAGATCGCAGATCGCGAGCAGGTCACCGCGGCCGCTGTATCCTATGCTTGGGTTATGGCGCATCCCAGCCGACCTCTCCCCATTGTGGGATCGCAATCACCGTCCCGTCTGCGTGAGGCACAGGCGGCCATTTCGCTCAACCTTTCGCGATTAGATTGGTACGACATTCTCACGGCGTCGCGTCAGGAGCGCCTGCCATGACGCCCTGCGAAATCTCGTGGTTTGGCGCCTTGTGCGACGACGATTTTGAGTTTCTTGGCGTACGTGAGCCCCGCCTCCAGTCGAGCTTTGCACATTGCCGCGATATCGCGCTTGCGGCGGAAACCGGCGGCTTCGACAATATTCTCCTTCCGTCGGGGTACGAGCTCGGGATCGACACCACCGCGTTTGCAGCCGCGGTCGCGCCACTGCTCACGCGCATTGAACTCCTTATGGCCGTGCGCGTCGGCGAGCTCTGGCCGCCGCAGCTAGCGCGGCAGGCAGCCACAATAAATCAAATTCTCCGCGGGCGTCTGAAACTCAACATTATCTCAAGTGAGATGCCCGGCGAGACCCTCCCGAGCGGTCCGCGCTATCGGCGCACTGTTGAAGCAATGCTCATCCTTCGTCAGTTGCTCTCCGGGCAGCACCTGAACTTTCGTGGCGAGCACTATCAATTTGATATTGAGGCGCCGCGGCTTTGCCGCGAGCAACCCGCCTCGCCATTGTTCTATTTTGGCGGCCTCTCAAACGACGCACGCAACGCAGCAGCAGAAGCTGCCGACGTCTATCTCATGTGGCCCGATCGATTTGAGACCGTGCGCGAGACGATCGCAGACCTTCGCGTGCGTGCACAAACCCACGGTCGCGCACTGCGGTTCGGGTATCGCGTGCATGTCGTCGTGCGCGAAACAGAGGCGCTGGCGCGCGCAGCAGCTAAACGGCTTCTCTCCAGAACTGACGAAGCCAACGGCGCTACGATACGCGCGCGGTCTCTCGACAGCCAATCGGTTGGAGTCCAGCGTCAGGGCGAGCTCCGCGACGCTTCAGACAGCGACGGCTACATCGAAGACAGTTTATGGACCGGCATTGGCAGGGCGCGCTCCGGCGCCGGCGCCGCCATCGTTGGCGATCCAGATCAAGTCGTTCGGAAGCTTGAGGCCTACCGGGCGTTGGGGATCGATGCCTTCATTCTGTCCGGGTATCCACATCTCACCGAAAGCGACCTTGTCGCGCGCCACGTCCTGCCGCGCATTGCGCACGCGCCACTTACCTAGTGTGCTCGGCGGTCGTGGTCTTACGGCAAGCGTGTGTAGTGGAGCCAATCTGCGAATTGCTGATGTGCAGGCCGTGTCACAAAGTGAAGAAGCTTCCAGATGTGAAACCTGACCCTCGCGCCGCTCAAACGACCGGCTCAGGCTTGATGAAGAGCACCCAAACGAAACCAGCTAGGAGAATGGACTCGATTATCACAGCGGGCCAGGCGTTCAGTGCCAGAGCGAGAGCACCGTACACACTGAGTGCAGTGGAAATCGCAAGCGCGACAAAGGCGCCGGTCATCAGGGCGCGGCGCGCCTGAGTGTTGGGTGCGTCACGCGCCAACAACGCGCCAGACGCCAACCCCAGCAGAAGAGCCCCATACCGGTGGCCCATGTAGTTGAGGCTATCTCCAGGGCTGATCCGCCAAAAATCCCCCATCATATCCGGTGCGAGCAGCCAGCCCAGACCAACTGCCCCGATCAGAACTGCAGTAGCGGTCAGTACGATATTGCTAGTCACCGCATCCCCCAACAACTGTGCGATTGCGACAGCTGTCTCCCAACTCAAGGTGGGATGTCTAGGCGTCAACGTTTCACAGATTTCTGGAAGATCTCATAATCCGTCATCGGCTCAAGCGCGTTGCGTCGGACATTCGAGCCGTCGAAAGTCGGAGCCGACCTTTGTTGACGGCGCCAGAGCGGGCGCGGGCATTGACTTCGACCAAATATATATAAGTTCACCCATCCCTCCCTCTCTGCACTGGTGAGTGCGGGTACGACAGTGGCGGACAGAACCTAGCCCCTGACAAAACGGACGCCCGGACCGAGCGGGACTCGAGCATTCGACGAAAGCTCAAGGCGCTCCAGAGCGGCCTATTGACCGGTCCGTGACCGCTAGAAATCCGTCCGACACACCGGACGGAAAAGCTCAAGATCCCTGCCCCTATCGCACACTACTTCTAACGAAGCAGATGATGCCAGCGTGCCGTTTGATTTTGGCTCACTTGCGCCGAACGGCGGACCTTCGAGAGCCGCTCCCAACGCCCAACCTTTTCTGGCGCCGGGGCGTGATCGTCGATGGCTCGCAGGCACACCCGACGCACGCGCAATGACGTGCGCCGGGTGACACAATCTAGAAGTGGAAGTTCACCCCGAGTTGGATCGCGTCTGTCGACAGGTCCTGCGTATAGGTCTCGATGTAATTGGCTCCTGGGGGCGCAAATGAACTGCCCGCGACATACGTTGTCGTGAACGTCGTGTCGTCGAACTCGGTGTGCGTGTACTCAAGGCGCGCCGACCACGGTCCACCAAGGCGCATCGCTCCGCCGAGTCCCCAAGTGAACCCACCGACTTGATCGGACACCGAGGCCGCCTTCCGGTAATTGCCATTGCTGACAATGCTCACCGCGCTGTTGGTGTCGGCCCAAGTATATCCGAGCACGGCGTATCCGAGCACAGGTCCAAAATCGTAACCAACGTTTGCGCGCGCGTTCCACGCGCTTTCAATCTCGGTCGCGTTCGTGACAGTGTATGTCAATGCAGGGAAAGCTGCCGGCGTACCTGCGCGCGCGGCGCCGCCGTCGTCGACATCGTACAGCGAGTATCCAAGCTCGGCGCCGAGCACAAAGCCGCCCGACATTTGCCAATTGTAACCGGCTTGAACGCCGTAACCCATGCCCTCTGGCTCGAGGTCGCCATCATAGTGGCTATTGACGAAGTCACGGAGGGCTTGCGACTCGGAGGTCCACGTGCCGCTTACTGTCGCGTTTTGCAGCGACTCTCCAGAATTGCTCGAGAGATTACCGCCCACATAGAAGCCGGACCAATCTTGTGCGGATGCCGACCCCGCCCCAAACAGCATGGCGGCGGCTGCGAGCATGGACGCTTTTTTCATCGACTTCTCTCTCCTCAGTACATTGCGCATGAACGACTAGGATCGTTCGTTGGAATCGCAAACGCATGCACCATGAATGAGTCGGCCTGTAATTGCGCTGCAACACATTGCGCAACTATGGGCGCCCCGGACACGCAAGGCTCAACCGGCGCGACTAATGTATCCGGTGCTTCGCTTTTGGCGCGACATGAATGGCGGGAAGAATTTCGCCCGCCCACTTGAAACGGCGCCCCTCGCCGCCACTTCACCTGCTAGTGGGCCGGGCCCCTCTGACGATCGCCTCTTGGTGGTTGTGATGTCGGACCGCATCGGGAGCATCCTGGTGTCGGCTCGGACGATCGAAACGCCACCCGGCAACGCCCTCCTGAGACCGAACAAGAGGAGCGACAATGTCGATTCGGCACGATCCCATAAGCGGCCGTTCGCACTTCAGTCGGCGAAAAACGGACATCCACCGGCAGCGAACAGGCACCGCGAACGCGCGCAGTGCGGGACTCGTTCGCTGGGGAGCGCCCGAGTCCCGCTTGCCGTGGAGGAGCAACCCCTCGCGGCCGCGCCATGCTGCGAGCGCACAGCAGAAAGGCTTACAAACGCTTGACTTGTCTACGTCGCTCTCCTCGCCTGCGCGGTTCACCACGTTTCTTGACGCCGGTTTGCGAAGTACAATGACCGACCCGCATTGGGCCTATTCTGGCGACACGCTTGATCTAGCCGACATAGCTCGCCATCGCTGCGAGCGCATTTGCGAGTAGGCCGCGCGAGCCACAGCGATGAGACAGCGCTTATCGCGCAACGTTTCGAATGACGCAGATGATGACGGGACTTTAGTGCAGCGCAAACGTCGCGCCACGCCACTTACGTCGATGTGCATTCTTCAGGCGTCCCTCAAGGCAGCCCAAAACATCGGCAGCCAACCACATGTCCGCTTCGTGCGGATAAAGCCCCCGTAGGACAGCTGCTAGATCTCGTATGCAGGCAAACATCCCGGTGTCAGCAAGGGCGGCCGCGTCTCCGATGAACGTCGCTTCGTCCAGGCCTTGGTCCCAGGTACTGCCGCGACTGCACACTTAACCAGCCGCCTTCTGCGCAAGTTTCTTCAATTCCATCAAAATGGCGGATCGAAGCGCTTGGTTTGTCGCAGCTCCCGGTGTGCGCAGCGCGCGCATCGATTGAACGTGCACCCTTACCACTTCGGGAGGAAATGGTCCGGCTGGCATCCGTGGCGCGAGCGCCTGACAGAGATTGTAGGCGGCCGCGCTCAGCTCATTGAGGTCGAACGTTCCGGCCTCTGCAAAGATCTCATTGGCCAGACGATAGGCAGCTTCAAGGCTGTCGAGTTGGTCCGGCAAAGCAGCAAGCGCTTCAATCTTAAGATCGAGCGCCGCCAAGCACACATCGCGAATGCTTTCGAGGCCCGCCTCCGCGCGGCGCAGCGCTTCCGATGCTCGAATGCCGCCCGGCTCCGACATCAAACGCTTCAGTCGAACCTCGGGAAAGAAGGTGCGTACAACGCTCATATCAATACTCTCTGCGGCTTGATGAGCGCATCCACCTCATCTTGGGACATGTTCGGCTCGCTAGCGTCGCCCAGCGGGGCCTTCAGATCGTTTTCACGACGGCCGTCGCTTCCCGCCGGCGGTCCTTCGAATTTGAATCGTCGATCTGGCCCGACGTAGCCGCTCTCAATCTGCACGAAAGGCCGCTTGTCGCGGCCAACCCACAGGATGCGTTGGAGAAGAACAGTCGCCGCAAGCGGTTTTGCCACCATGAAATTGGCGCCTGTGTCGCGGCCCTTGGCGACATCGGATCGCTTGACGTGCCCGCTGACCATGACCACCGGGGTATAGGCGTTTGGGCCACCGCCCCGGCGCATATTGCTGATGAAGGCATACCCAGACGCCTCCTCCACGCCTGGATCGATGAGCACCAAATCGACGGTCTTGCGCTCTACAAACTTCTGAGCCTCGGCGATCTTGTCGAAGCGGTGCACGGCCGAGACGCCAAAACCCTTAAGTATCTGTCCGGTAACGTCCAGGGAGTGCTGACTGCCGTCGATTACGACAATGGTCGCCTTCGAGAGATTCACCCTGCTGTCTGGATCGGCCGCGCTCATGATTCAAAGAATCTCCCAGGCTTCGTCCATCTCGTTCGCATAGGCGCCTGCCAGGCGCGTCTTCACATCCTCAAGCGTAACGCGCGCCAACGCGGGCGTTAGATCCACAACGGCCGAACTTGCGCAGCCGGCAGACAATTGCGCTAGGAAGTCCCGCAAAGCGGCGATCTGCTGCAACACCGCGTCGAAGTTCTGAAGCTCGGCAACGACGGAGACATCGACAGAGGAGTTGACTGCCAGCGCAATGACCGCCTGCTCGACACGCAGACCAAGCGCGCGTGTGCGTTCTAGTTCGTCCGCAACGGACAGCAACGTGTCGGTCAGCCGCTGCTCGTCCCTCTGCGGTTTGTGGGTGGCGGCCTGAGCGCTCAAAAGAGTTCCACCGATCCGGCCGCCGGGTTTGGGCGCGTTTGCACGCTGGGACGTTCATCCAAGCGCCCTGCAACTTGCGCGGGATCAAGCAGCAGCTGGCCTGCGCGGCCTGTCAAAGGCCAAAAGCGGATGCGGCGCGCCTGTTTGCCGCCGAGACTGCTGGCGACGCACACGATGCCTTCCATAGAAAGAAACCGCTCTGCAAAGGCGACATTCTTAGCGCCGACGTCCGACAAATTGTGCACGACCTGCGCGCCGCCAAAAAGTTTTCCCTGGATGCGCGTACGAAGGGCCCCGCGCTGTAGGAGCCCGTTGATCAGAAGCTCCATTGCGTTGACGCCGTATTTGACCTCGTCACCGCCGCCCTCCTCGCCGGGCAGCAAGAAGTGGTTCATGCCGCCAACGCGTGCGATCGGATCCCAAAGGCATGTGGCGACACACGAACCCAAGATAGTCGTGAGCACAATCCCGGGCTCGCTGACGACGAGGTATTCGCCTTGAACGACATGCACCATGCGCTCGCGCACGATCGGTGAAGCGCTATTGGTCACGTCAGCGCGCCAAACACTTCTTCGATCTTTTGACGGAGCTGATTTGGCGCGAATGGCTTCGTTATGTAGTTATTTACGCCGTACTGCATGGCGCGCTGCACGAGCTCCTTGTCGGCGCGCCCTGTGAGCATGATGAACGCTGATTTCTTCGTCGCTTCATGCGTCCGAACCGCGCGCAAGAACCCGAGCCCATCAAGTTTGGGCATATTGAAATCCGAAATAACGAGGTGCGCCGGACGGCCAAGAAGGGACTTGAACCCCTCTTCTCCATCACCAGCATCCGCGATGTCCTTGAAGCCGATCTCTTGGAGCGCCGACCGCACCAGCGCGCGCATCGTCAACTGGTCATCGACCACAAGCACTTTGATAGCTGCGGCGGCAGGCATTAGGCCGCTCCTTTGATTTCGTAAGAACAAAGATCAAGAGCCGCGCGCGCCATCGCACCGATCGGCGCTTGCCGTTGAACCGCGCCGAGTTCGTATGCGGCTTTTGGCATGCCATAGACGACCGACGTCGCCTCATCCTGTCCCAGCGTCGCCGCGCCCGCATCGCGCAATTCCTTGAGGCCGTGCGCTCCGTCCCGGCCCATGCCAGTTAGAATTACGCCCACCGCGCGCTTGCCGCAGACCTCGCGCACAGACCTGAACATGACATCCACCGACGGGCGATGCCCGTTGACCGGCTCTCCTTCGCGCAGACGGCAGCGAAGTTGCGCGCCACCCGTCACTTCAAGGTGCGCGACGCCGCCTGGCGCAATATACACATGGCCGGGAAGAACTGGTGCGCCGTCCGTCGCTTCCTGCACACGGGGCGCACATGCGCGGTCCAAGCGAACAGCAAAACTGCCGGTAAACGTCGGGGGCATGTGCTGCGTGATCAGCGTTGGCGGGCAATTGCCTGGAAAACTGGACAGAACCGTGAGGAGTGCCTCAACGCCGCCTGTTGATGAGCCGATCGCAATGAGCTTGCCTGGATAGGGCCGGTAGTCAGAGGCCGGCTGCGGCTGAGCAGGCGCGCGCATGCCGCGTACACGCGCGCGTGCGGCAGCCTTCACCTTCTCCGCAATGCCTTCGAAATCAGGTTTTCCGATGCAATCGACGGCGCCCAGCTCGAGCGCTTCCAAGGAAGCGGCGGCCCCGGCCTGGGTGAGCGTAGACACCATCAATACGGGCATC
>CAZMCA010000008.1:24084-43930 GCA_964564595.1 uncultured Caulobacteraceae bacterium | reverse complement strand
AGCGCGCGCGGCGCGCGGCTGCGCGCGCGAATGCGGCGGCTGAGCAGGCGCGCGCGGGCGGGACACGGCATGCGGTCTCGCGCGTGGGCGGCGCGAGTTATGCGGGCGAATGGGCTAATGGCGCGGCCAATGGCGTTGGCCGGGCCGATGCGGCGCGCGGTGAAATCTATCTTGGCGCGTGGCGCGGCTCGCGCCGCGAAGGGCCTGGCGTTCTCTATTACGCGGACGGGCGGCGCTTCGAAGGCGAGTTCGCCGACGGCCGCCCGACCAATCGCGGCGTGCTGTGGGATGCGCAGGGCCGGCCAGGCGGCGCGACCGCTTTGTTTCGCGCATTGCTCACCGCACGTGCGGATTAGCGCGACCGCAATATCTGCTGAAAAGCGCGCGCTGGCGGAAGGCCGGCGTAGCAGGCGCGGCGTTCGTTGATGGATCGCGACGCGGCGGCGTAGGCCGCAAAGCGCGGGTCGTCGTCTCGCGCCAGCATGCCGTGGGCCACGCCAAGCTGGAGGCGGACACAGGCTGCGTCGGGCGCCAGCATCGGCGCGGCTGTCCAGCTGTTGGCGAGGCAAGTTGGCGCGTCGCAGGCGGGCGTGCCGTGTTCATCATCGCCGAGCGCGGCCAAGCGGATCCACGCCAACGGCTGTAGCGGCGCGCGTGCGAGGTTGGCGCTCGTCAGCGCGATTGCGTCCGCGCGGTTATCTGACAGCAGCGCGATGTGCGCCGCCGCCTCCGCGGCTTGCGGCCGCCACGCGATGGGATGGCTCCAAGCGTGCTTCAGCTCTTCGTGCGCCTCAGCCAGCAAGTCGGCGCGTTCGTTGGGAAGTTCGAGTGCGGCTTGCGTGCATGCGGCCGCTGCTTCGCTAGCGCGCGAGGCGTCGAACACGAACGCGCAGAGCGCGATCGCGGCGAGCGTTGGGATGAGAAGAACGGCGCGCGCCAGCATGGCGCGGATCGAACGGGCGATGCGCTAGCTGAGCAAGCGGAAAATCGCTTCGCCCGAACGGAAAAGACCGAGCCAGAGAAG
The DNA here is from genome assembly GCA_964564595.1 of uncultured Caulobacteraceae bacterium. Taxonomy (GTDB): domain Bacteria; phylum Pseudomonadota; class Alphaproteobacteria; order Caulobacterales; family Aquidulcibacteraceae; genus JBEVOS01. The sequence goes on along the minus strand of CAZMCA010000008.1, from coordinate 42,906 downwards.
CCCGCTAATCACGATGACGCCGAGCAGCGTCAGCACGATCGGCCAGCGGCCGAGCAGCGGCGCGCGCCGGGGCACCGTCGTGCTTTCAGCGGCTTCAGGTGTGTGGTCGCGCCTCACGGAGTGCGCGTAGGGCGATTCCGCACCTCCGGCCACCACATTGCTCAGTTTTGTTGCAGTAGCGGCCCGTTCCGGTGCGGCCGGGCGAAAGCGCCGAGCGCGAAGGCGACGAGCGCGGCGACGGCGGGCGTTTGCAGGCCAAAGTCCACCAAGCCTTGGAGGAGGCAGAACATGAGCGCGGCGGCGGCGCCAGCGGCCCATTCCGCGCCTGATCCCGCGCGCAGCGCCACGGCGATGGCGCGCGCCGCGGGGATCGCGACGGCGGCGGCGAGAAGCGCAAAGCCGATGACGCCGTTCTCTTCCAGCGCCTGAATGAAGATGTTGTGCGCGGCGCCCACGGTGCGCAGCGCACTCCAGTTTTCCGGCGTGGCGATGTGCGCGTTGATCTCGTGGAAGGCGCCAAGGCCGTGGCCGATCCACGGACGCTCCAAGAAGGCGCGCCAGTGCGCTGCAATGAGAGGCGCGCGCTCGTCCAACTCCGTCGGCAATTGGCTGAAGCGGTCGAACGCGATGGCGCCGCCGAACACGATGAGCACAGCAGCGAGAGCCGCGAGCGCCAGAAGAGTCGCGCGCGTGCCGCCGCGCGCATTCTCTGGCCGGCTCGGTAGAGCGAGCGCGGCGAAACAAGCAAGCGCCGCCGCGAGTGAGGCCACGCCGGAGCGCGAGCCTGTGAGCAACAGCACGGTGAGCAGCAGAGCGATTGCGACGAACGATGCCGGCGCGCTCAGCAGCAGGGTCACGCCGTTCTGTTTCGTCGTCGCCGCGCGCTGCAGCTTTCCGCGCGCGCCGCGCAGCGCTTGCGCCGCGATCAGCAATACGAGGACAGCGGCCGCCGTGGCGGCGACGTTCGGGCTCGCCATGCCGGCAGTGAGGCGCCCGGCAAACGATTGCGCGCCCGCCACGCTGTAGACCAGCGCGAACGCGCTCCACGCCAAGCCTAAAGCGACGAGGCCGCGCCCGCAGAGATCGCGCAGGGCGCGCCGTTCGGCGCAGAGCGCGCCGGTCAGATACGCAGCGCCGGCGCCGGCGAAAGCGGCTGCAGCGTCGAGCGCGCGATACGGCGCAATCGATGCGGATGCGCCTGTTTGGTTCATGGCGGCCCAGGTCGGATGCCAGATCTCCGGCGGCGCGCCCGCTGGCGGCGGCGTGAAGATGAGCGCGCGCGCCAAGCCGAAGGCGATGAAGGCAAGCCCCAGTAGAAGTACTTGCCAGTGGTCCCGCAGAAGGCGCGCGATCGCGCGGCTTGGCCGAAGAAAGAGCGCCGCCGCGAGGATGGCGGCGAGGACGGCGGCGAAGAGGGCGGCGCTGGTTGGTCCATCGGCGCCGCGCGCCACGAGGCCAGCCAAAATCACGACGATCGCGGCCGCTGGCGCAGCAGCCTCGGCAAAGCGCACGCGGGCGCTTGTCTCAACTTGACGGTCGCTCACCCGGGCCCCCGCTGTGGCGCCGCGTCACTGGACCGATTAGAACGAGATCGGCAGGATCAAAGCAATCATGGAACGACGCATCACACGAAGGACGGCGCTTGTTTTGGCCGCGTCGGCCGCAACGGCCGCATGCGCCGCGGTTTCGCCAGCGTCGGACCTGCTCGAGCAACCGCCGCCGCAGCCGCTCGATCAAGAATATCTGCTCGGCGCGGGCGATCGCGTGCGCATCACCGTGTTCGGCGAGACCGATCTCACCGGCGAGTACGCCATTTCGGATCAGGGCACCGTCGCGTTTCCCCTCGTCGGTGAGATTGAGGCGCGCGATAAAACGCTCGTCGCATTCGCGGGCGCAATCACGGAGCGTTTGCGCGCGGGCTATGTGCGGAACCCGCGTGTCTCCGTGGAAATACTCGCGTACCGCCCGTTCTTCATTCTGGGTGAAGTGGAGTCGCCTGGCAGCTTCCCTTATTCGGCGAATATGACGGTGATGAACGCCGTCGCGACTGCTGGCGGCTTCACATACCGCGCCGATCAGCGTCGCGTGTTCATCAAACGGGCAGGCGAGAGCGAAGAACGGGCATATCGGCTCTCCGCGAACACACGCGTGTTGCCAGGCGATACCGTACGCATTCCTGAGCGTTTGTTCTAAGCCGCTTCTTGCACCGCTTCATGTTGTAGCGCCGGTTCCATGTGCGGCGTTGAGGCAACGGCGGTCAAAATTGTCTCCATATCGAATTGATTCATTGGAGGCAGTTTCGCCTGTGGATTAAAAGGTCTTAAGGCGTTTGAGAGGGGCGAAATGTCGAAGCGTAGCCCAATCGTCGCGGCGTTCGCCGCGATCTTCCTCGTTGCATCACCGGCCACCGCAGCGACCGGTGATGGGCCGCTCCAACCAAGTGAAACACTCGCGCAGAGCATATTGATGCTGGCAGGCGCCGAGTGCCCCACGGAAGACGCGATGCTCGCCGCCATTGCGACGGCCTCGGAAGGATTCGATCTCAGCGTCGTCGTCGATGCGCTCGAGATCATCGGTGCGCAAACGACGCTCTGCGCAAGCGCGGTTGCGGCGTTGGATGTAGCGAAGGAAGCGGCTCAAACCGTGCTCGCGACGAACACGGAAGCCGCACAAGAGACAGCGCCGCAGCAGCGCGAGTTCTACCTGGTCGGCTACGGCCCGCCCGGCGGTTCGCGCGGATCTTCGTACACGCAATAGAGCGAAGGCGCGCGCTGATGTCGAAGTTCCTGGATCGCGTTTCGGCTGTACTCGTCTTTTCGTATCTCGTCGGGCTGATTGCGCCGCAGGCCGCAGCGCAATCTGGCGCGGCGGCTGGCGAAAGCGTGTCGGGAAGCCGCAACACGTCCGTGCGCGAACGCAGCAAGCCAGAACTTGAGCCGACGGGCGTGCGCATGGGCGGCTTCATGCTCTACCCGACGGTTACACTCAGCGAGGAATACACCTCGAACGTGTTCGCCGAACCGGTAAACGAGCGCGACGATTTCGTGACCCATCTTGGCGCGGGCCTCTCGCTCCGGTCGAACTGGAACAATCACGCGCTGGGCTTTTCGGCGAACGCCGAGCAGCGCTGGTTCGCCGAGTTCGATGAGCAGAACGCCTTCGATGGCACGGTCGGCGCGGATGGCCGGATCGATGTGAGCCGCGATACGCAGGTCGGCTTTGGCGCGTCCTATGGCTCGCTCTACGAGTCGATCGCGTACACGCCCTCGAACGCGCTCGTCGCAGAGCCGATCTCGTACACCCAGGAAAGCGCGAACGTGTATGCGTCGCAGCGCTTCAATCGTTTCCGCATCGGGCTCGAGGGGCGGACCGTATCTTACAACTACGATGACGGCGTGTTGCTCGGCGGCGGCCCGCTTGAGCAGGACGACCGGGACGTGGAGATCACCGAAGCGGTGGCGCGCGCGGACCTTGCGATCGGCGGTTCGACGGCGCTGTTCGTGGCTGTGCGCGGGAACTGGCGCAAGAACGACGTCAGCGTGCCGGTCAATCGCGATTCGGATGGCCGCGAAGTCATCGCCGGGGTTGCGTTCGACCTTGCGAATTTGGCGCGCGGCGAAATCGGGGTCGGCGCGCTGAAGCAGGAATACGAGCAGCCGGGCGCGAGCGACGTCGATGGGGCCGCCGCGCGCGCGCGCATCGAGTGGTTTCCGGATGATCTCGTGACGGTGACGTTCAATGCGCAGCGCGACATTGGCGATGCGGGCTACCAAGGCGCGACCGGCTATGTCAGCGACACGTTGAGCGTGCAGGCCGATTACGAGTTTCGCCGTTCGCTGGTGTTTGGCCTTGGCGTGTGGGGCGCGCAGGATTCCTATCGCGGCATCGACCGGGAGGACACGCGCCGCCGGTATGACGCGAGCGCCGATTACATCGTGAACCGGACGGCGAGCGCGTTCCTGCAATTTTCGTCCTATTCGCAGCAATCGGACGGCGCGCAGCGCGGCCGCGAATTCGACGCGCACCGCGTATGGGTTGGGCTTAGGCTGCGCCGATGACCTCCGCCGCCCACCGCACCGAACCGCCGCCCGAGCCGTACGGCGCGCCGCCGCCTTATGCCGCGGCGCCCACGGCTTGGCGCGCGGACGATATCTTCAGCATGCAAGCGTTGGTGGGGCTGATCGTCCGGCGTTGGGCGCCGATGTTGGCGACGGCCGCGGTGGTGATCGCGTTGATCGCTGCAATCTCACTGTTGAGCCCGCGCACGTTCACGGCGCGCTCGCTTGTCATGGTCAGCACCGGCCAAGAGCGTGTGCTGAACGAAGGCGAGATGATCGCCGATGGCGGCGGGGCGAGTTCCAACGCGGCGATCGAATCCGAAATTCAGGTGTTGAAGACGCCGGCGCTCTCAGCGCGCGTCGCTGAACAGCTGAAAATCGCGGACGATCCGGCGTGGCGCCAAGCGTTGACGCGCAGCTCTCCGCTCTCGGCCGTGCGCGGCTTCGTGCAGAGCCTGTTCACGCCCGGGGAGCAAACGCGGGACGCGATCCGCGCGCGCGTCGCAGGGGCGGTTGCGTCGTCGTATGACATTCGCCGGCGCGGCGCGAGCTACGTGATCGAAATCGCGGCGCAGGCCGATACGCCAGAGCGGGCCGCGGCGCTGGCGAATGGTTTGGCTGAGCAATATCTGCAGGCCCAAGTCGAAGCGCGCATGCAGGTGGAATCGCAGGCGAGCTCGTGGTTGGGCGGGCGCGTCGAACAATTGCGCGAAGAGGTCCGGCAAAAGGAAGCGGAGGCGGAGGCGTTCCGCGCGGCGAACGGCTTGCTGGACGCGGACGGCTCCGACCTCACCGAGCGCCAGACCGCTGAACAACAGGCGGCGGTGATGTCCGCGCGCGCCGATCTTGTGGCGGCGCAAGCGCGCCAGGCGCAGATGGAAGCGCTGCTGAGCAGCGGCAGTTCGCTCGATACGATGGCGGACGTCATGAACTCTGCGACGATCCGGGAGCTGCGTTCGCGTCAAGCCGATATCGCGCGGCGCGAAGCGGACGTTCAAGAGCGCTACGGGGAACTGCACCCGGCGGTGCAGGCGGTGCAGATCGAGCGCGAAGAGAATGAACGGCTGATCGCGACCGAAATCGCGCGCATCTCGGCCAATGTCGGCAACGAGGTGCAGGTCGCGCGCGCGCGCCTTGGGGCGATGATGGGCGGGCTGTCATCGGTGCGCAGCGAACTTGTCGCGAACAATTCGGCCTATGTGCGCCTGCGCGAACTGGAGCGCGAGGCGGCGGCTGCGCGGTCGGTGTACGAGACGTATCTGCAGCGCGCGCAGCAGATTGCGGATCAGGGCTCGCTGCGGTTCTCGCAGTCGCGGCTCGTGTCACACGCGTCGGCCGGCACGCGCGACGCGCCGAAAATCCCGCTGCTGCTCGCCGTCGCGATCGGTCTTGCGGCCGGCTTCCTCGTGGGCCTTCTCATCGAAGCGTTCGACGACACGCTCAACAACGCTGACGATGTGAGCCGCAAACTCGATGCGCCGCTGCTGGCTTCGATCCCGTTCCTTCCCGAGGCGAAAACGAAGGATATGACGCCAGGGGCGCAACATCCGGCTGGCTATTTGGTCGAAAAACCCATGTCGGCCTTTGCGGAGGCGTTCCGCGTGTTGCGGACATCGGCGCTCTACGCCCGCAACGACCAGCGCGTGAAGGTGCTGGCGATGACCTCGGCGATGCCGAACGAGGGCAAGACCACGCTTTCGCTATGCCTGGCGCGCGTGACGGCGCTGATGGGGCAGCGGGCGATCCTGATCGACTGCGATTTGCGCCGCCGGTCGGTCAACGAGGTGCTTGGGTTGGAACCGGCCGTTGGGCTTCTGGAAGTGCTCTCCAAACAGGTGCGCTGGGAAAGCGCGGTGCTGACGGATGACCGCTCGGGCATGGACCTCCTTCCGCTGACCAACACCGAATTTTCGCCGCGCGACGTGTTCGGCTCGGAAGCCATGCAGCAGCTGCTTCAGGAACTGCGCACGCGCTACGATTTCATCGTGCTCGATTGCGCGCCGCTGCTTGCGGTGGCGGAGACCCGTGTTCTCGTGTCTCACGCGGATGCCGCCGTGGTTGTCGCCCGATGGGAGAAAACGCCGGTGCGTGCGGTGCGTGCAGCGCTTGCTCAGATCGCGGGCGCTGGAGTCAGTCACTACGGCATCGCGCTCAATTGCGTGGAAGCGCGCGGCGCAACGTATCGCGACGCGCTCTATTTCGATCGCGAAGCGGGCGGGTATTACAGCCAGTAAGTGCGATTACGCACACGCGTGGATAAAACCGAGGCGGTTGCGCAACGCTTCGCGGCAGATCGCGATTTCGCCCGTAAAATCACGCCTTTCTCATTGTTGCTTATCCGCAATCATGATTAATGATCGATGGGGTGCTGCTGGAGAAGGGGCGTGCGAGCAGATTACCTATCGCCCGCGCAGAAGGTGTCCGCACCGAGCCGTTCGGAAGCTGAGTTCCCAGAGGGGAACGCGCCGATCGGTTCATGGGTGACGCGCGCACGGCTTGCAGGCTGGCTCGCGCCGGTTGGCGGTTGGTCAAAGCGCACATTCGATTTCATGATCGCGCTAGCCGCATTGCTCGGGCTCGCGCCGGTTCTCGGGCTCATCTGCCTTCTCATCGTGATCGATAGTCCTGGGCCGCCTGTTTTTCTGCAGGAGCGCACGGGATTGCGCGGCCGCTCGTTCCTGATCTGGAAGTTCCGCACGATGCACGTGACGCACCGCAACGGCGCGATGAGCCAGGTCGAGCGGGACGATCTGCGCGTGACGCGCGTCGGAAAAATTCTGCGCCGCCTCAGCCTCGATGAATTGCCCCAGCTTGTGAATGTGCTCGTTGGTGAAATGTCGCTGGTCGGCCCGCGCCCGCACGCGACCACGCACGATGCGGAGTTCTCGTGCGTCGATCCGCGCTATCATCTGCGCGGCGCGGCGCGCCCTGGCATCACGGGCTGGGCGCAGGTGTCCGGCAGCCGCGGGCCTGTGCGCTGCTCGGCCGAAGTCCAGCGCCGCACGCATCTTGATGTGACCTATGTCGAGCACTGGAGCTGGGCGCGCGACATCGAGATCATCATGCGCACGCTCGTGACGGTCTGGACCGATCCCGAAGCCTTTTGAGGCGGGAGAGCCGACGGTCATGCAAGGCGAAGATACCTTCCGAACCGGCGGCCCGATGCGCAAACCCATGCTCATCGTGCATGTCATCACGCGCTTCATACGCGGCGGCGCGGACGAAAACACGCTGATCACCTGCAACGGACAAGCGCGGCTCGGGCACCGCATTCATCTCATTCACGGCGGCGAGTTTCATCCGGAAATGATCGCACGGCTGCATCCGGACGTGACGCATACGGAGGTGAAAAGTCTGCAGCGTGAGCTTAGCCCAGTAACGGACGCGCGCTGCTTTGCGGCGCTCTACGAGATGTTCCGGCGGCTCAAGCCAGACCTTGTGCACACGCATGAGAGTAAAGCCGGCGTGCTGGGGCGGCTCGCGGCGCGGCTCGCGGGCGTGCCGATGGTGGTGCACGGCGTGCATATCCTGGCGCACCTCAATGCGGGGCGGCTCAAAAGCGCGGTTTATCGCGCGGCCGATTGGCTGGCGGCGCACGCCACCGATCTCTTCATCGATGTGAGCGACGGCATGCGCGCGGCGTGCCTTGAGGCGGGCTTTGGGCGCCCGGAACGCCACGTCGTGATCGAAAGCGGGATGGATCTGGAGCGGTTTGCGCCGCGCGCGCTGCGCGACGGGCGCGGGCGCCAACTCGCGGACGCCGGCGTGCCGCGCCGCGATCCTTTGGTGTTGCTCGTTGCCGGCGCGCTCGAGCAACGCAAGCGCGTGCGGCAACTCGTCGATGTGTTTGCGGAGGTGGCGCGCCGTGAGCCGCGGGCGGTTCTTTTGATTGCGGGTGATGGGCCGGAGCGCGGCGCGATCGAAGCGCGCGTCGCAGCGCTCGGTCTCGAGCAGCGCGTGCGCATGATCGGATTTCGAAACGATCTGCCGGACTGGATCGGCGCCGCGGATCTATGCGTGCATTGCGCCGAGCGCGAAGGGCTGCCGCGCGTTTTGGTGCAGTATGTGTCGCAAGCCAAGCCGGTCGTCGTGACGGACCTGGTTGGTGTTGACCGGTTGGTGCGCCACGGCGAGACGGGCATGGTTGCTCGCGCTGATTTGAGCGACCTTAGCGCGTGCCTTCTTGCGATGCTTGCGGATGCGCCGCTGCGAGAGCGCATGGCGGCCGCGGCCCAGAAGATCGACCTGACCGCGTGGTCCGAGACACGGATGATCGCGGCGATGACTGAAGCGTATGAGCGTGTCGCGCTGCTGCGGCGGCGCGCATGACAGCGGTCGCCGCGCCGCACCTCAACGCACGCACGGCGTGGCTGGCCGCTGTGGCGGACGCGACCTTTGCTCTCGCGGTGCTTTCGCTGTTCTACGGCCTCAAGACCGAGACCGCTCTCGGCTATCTGCGCCCGTTCGAGCCCCTGACCGTCATATGCGTGGGGTTGACCCTGCTGATGTATGGCCGGAGCGCGGCGATGTTTATGCCTGCGATTGGCGCAGGCGCGCTGTTTCTGGCGTGGCACACGATTTCGGCCTCGACTGTGTCGGTGCAGAATGGCCTTCGCGAGGGTTTGCAGTCTGCGTCCATTCTGATGTTCGTGTGCGCGCTCGTCGTGCATTGCGTACGTCGGCCGCAGAATCGGATCGCGGCCTATCTGTGCGTTGGGATCATCGCGATGGCCGTTTACGTCGCGCTGTGGCACATCGCGAACGGAATTCTTGCGGGTTACAAGCATCTTGGAGAGGCCAAGGCGGCGTTTCTGGCGTTGCCGGCAGCGGTGGCTGGACTGTTGACGGCAAGAACGCGGATGCCGATGGGCGCGCGCATCGCGGTAATTGGCGCAATGCTGGTGCTGATGCTGCTTGCGGGCGAGCGGAAGGCCTATCTCTGCGCCGTGCTGTTTTGCATGCTGTTGATCGGGCTGTCGCCGCTAAGGCTCGCGTTGTGTTTTGTCGCAGGTTTTGCCGCGATCATGGCGGCGATGGCGTTCGATCAATCTGGCTACGTAGCCGGGCAGTTTCGCAGCTTTGGGGCGCTCTGGTCTCCGGATCAGAATTTCGGGATTTTGAGTTATGAACTCTACCCTGAAAGCATCAGCAACGCGCAGCGCCAGTTCGCCCTGCAGGCCGGCATAGAGTTTCTGCAGCGCTCGCCGCTGATCGGCATTGGCGTGAACGAATTTGCGCCCGCGATCGCCGCGGCAAACCCAACTGCGCCGCGCTACCTGTTGGTCAGCATTCACAGCGAATTCATCCGAACGGCTGTTGAGAGTGGGCTGATCGGGTTTGTGCTCTACGTGAGCGCCTGGGTCACCGGCGTCGTTTATTGGGTGCGTGCGCGCAGGACAGCGAACCTGACGCTCAGTGAGCGGCAGGCACAGGTGCTCATTGTCGTTGGCGCGCTCGTGTTCTGCGCGTTCGAGTCCTCGAAGAGTTTGACCATGCTCGCGATATTTGCGCCGATCCTGGCGCCGCTGCTGCTGCAGGGCGCGCGGCGCGTGGCGCCGTCCGACATGCGGTTGCGGCAGGCGGAGACGCCCGCTGCGCCGGCGCCGCGTAGCTTGTGGCGGGGCGGCATATGAGCGCCGCCAAACCCCTTGGGCCGCGCCTGATGTCGGCGATGCGGCGCTCGCTCAACTCGGATTATCGCGGCGAGTTGCTTCGCAAGCTCGGCACGAAGATGGCCGCGCCGGCGCTCACGGCTGATGCGCGCGTTTCGGCGGAATGGTGTGCAGCGCAGGAAACAGACGCAGACGCCTGGGCGGCGGCGTTGGACGGTGAAGCTTGGCGTGAAGCGGAAGCGTTTGCGGCGGAGCAGGATCAGCGCGGCCGCGCGCTCGCGCACGCGCTTGCACTGGGCGGCGGCGGCTTCACCAAGTTGCTCTATTTCGTGACGCGCCTGCGCCGACCAGCTTGCGTCGTCGAGACGGGCGTCGCCGCGGGGCATAGCTCGCGCGCGTTCTTGAAGGCGATGCACGCGAACGGCGGCGGGCGGCTCTATTCGAGCGATCTTCCTTACCTTGCAGTCGAGGGCTCGGAGAAGAACATCGGCGTGATCGTCGAGAGCGCTTTACGCACGGATTGGCGGCTCTACACGCGCGGTGATCGCCGCAACTTGAACGAGATCGCGGCGGAACTGAGAGACGGGCCAAAGATAGACCTTTTCCACTATGATTCCGACAAGACCTATGAGGGGCGCGCGTATGCGTGGACGAAACTGGCGCCGCTGCTTGCGCCCGGCGCGCTCGTGATCTTTGACGATATACAAGACAACACGCACTTCCGTGACTTGGTTGCCGAACTGAAGGCGCCGTTCAGGGTGTTTCGGTCCTCGGGGAAATGGATCGGCATGTTCGAACTGGGCGGCGGGCGGTTCGCGGCATGACTACCGGGGCCGGACAAGTGAGCGTGGTGATCACGTGCTACAACGAAGCAGCCTTCATCGGTGCGGCGATCGAAAGCGTGCAGGCGCAATCCGCACACGATCGTATTAGGCAAATCTTCATTGTGGACGATGGCTCGACCGATGAGTCCGGTGCGGTGCTGGCGCGATATGCGGCCAGCGACCCGCGCATCACGGTTTGTGCGATCGCAAACAGCGGCTTGTCCGCGGCGCGGAACGAGGCTTTGCAGCGCGTCGATACGGAATTCTTCGCCTTGCTCGACGGCGATGATCTGTGGCGACCCGACAAGTTGGCGCGCCAACTGGAAGCTGCGGCGAGCAGCGATGCGGCGCTATTCTACGGCGATGTCATCGAGTTCACGCAATCACCCGGCGCAGGCAGGCGCACTCAGGTGCGCCGGTTCACAGGCCGCGAGCCGGATCAGCTGCAACGCTACTTCGTGTACGACGCGCCGATCTTGCCGTCGACGATTCTGGTGCGCACGCAAGCCGCACGGAAGATCGGATTTTTCCGGGCCGATGTGCGCTTGTTTGAGGACACCGATTTTTACCTTCGGCTCTCGGCCGCGGGAGAACGATTTGCGTATGTGGACGGCGTTCTCGCCGAAAAGCGCCAACGGCCTGCCTCGCTCAGCGCACAGATCGGGAAGTGGGAGCGCGCAATGCTGCCAGCCTCGCATGCGTGGGGCGAGCAAGACACGCGGCTGCGCGGCCTCGTGCGGGCGCGCAATGGCTATCGGCTCTCCAAGATTGCGCAAGCGTACTTGAAGTCGGGGGACGCGAGCGCTGCGCGGCGCTATGCGCTGCGCGCGCTTTCGCTCAATCCGTGGAACGGACGTGCTTACGCGTACGCTGCGCTTGCGTGCCTGCCGCGGGCGGTGTCGCGAAAGGTGTATGGTGCCGCTGGCGCGCCGGTGGCGACATGACCGCCGCCTATGCAGGCTCGCCGCAAAGGAAGTCGCGCGTAGCGGCGCGCGCCAGGCAGCGCGGCGTGGTGATCGTCATGCCGGTGTTCATGCCGGAGATGTCGAGCGGGGCGGAGCGGCAGTGCAGCATCCTTGCGCCGCAGTTGGTGCGCCTTGGCTGGCGCGTGACTGTGCTGACGCCGACGAGCATGGCGGCCCTGCCGCACAATGAGATGCGCGAGGGCGGCGTCGAGGTGCGCCGCATTTACACGCCACACCTGCCGTTCCTGGGCGGGCGCTACCTCGCTTCGGCGTTGTCTTGGACGTTGCGGGCGTTTTGGCATCTCGTTCGCGAGGCGCACGCCTACGATGCGATCTATGTCTTCCACGCGCGGCTACATTCGGCGCCCGCCGTGCTGGCCGCCGCGGCGCTTGGGAAACCCCTGGCGATCAAGATTGGGCGCGGCGGAGAGACATTCGATTTTCGAAGTCTCTCTTCGAAGAAGTTCTTTTATGGGTCTTGGCTGCTCGCGCTTGTGCGCACGACTACGCGGGCATTCGTGGCAAATAGCGGCGAGATCGCGGACGATCTTCAGGCGGCCGACATTCCGGCGTCCCGAATCATCAAGCTGCCCAACGGCGTGGAAGCGGCGAAAGACCGCTCCGATAGCCGCCGTGCGCGAAACCTCTTTTTGTATGCAGGGCGGCTCTCCGAGGAAAAGCGCATCGATGCGCTGCTTGAGGGGTTTGCGGAGGCGCGCCAGCAAGCGCCAGAGATTGAACTGCTGATCGCGGGAGATGGACCGGAGCGCGCGGCGCTGATGCAAGTGGCGCGCGGACTGGGTGTTTCGGAGTCGGTGCGTTTTCTGGGGCACGTCGAGCGGGTAAGCGACCTCTACGCGCAGGCGGCGTTCTTTATTTCCGCTTCGGACTCCGAGGGGCAATCGAACGCCATGCTTGAAGCGATGGCGCACGGCGCGCTGCCGATCGTCTGCGGCGCGAGCGGCGTCGCGGACGCCGTAGCACATGGCGAGACTGGCTTCGTGTTCGAACGTCCGACGCCGGCCTTGCTCACGGGTGCGATCGTTTCGGCGGCGCGGCTCTCGGAAGCCGAGCGTGCGGCGATGGCGGCGCGCGGACGTGCACGGGTGGATAGCTTCTTTGAGATCGGCCGCGTCGCGAGCGCGACGAGCGAGCTGTTGAATAGCCTCATCGCGCGGGACGCGCACCGTTCGTGAGCGCGGGCGCCGCACCTCCGCGTCTGGTGTACTTCATCAATGGCTTCGCGCCGGGCGGCGCGGAAGCGGGCCTCCTCCATATGCTGAAAGGCGGCGCGTTCGACGGTTTCGACGTCACTATAGCCTCTATCGGCGGCGGGCCGCTCAAGAGCGCCTTCGGCGCCTGGCGCGTGGTGCAGTTGTCGCGCAGCGATGAGGTGACGAGCGCAAGCGCTGCTGCCTCCGCATTTCGGCTCTGGCGACTGCTTGCGAGCGCGAGGCCGGCGGTACTGGTTCTCTCATTGCCGCAGGCGAACATCATTGGCCGCGTTATCGGCGCGCTTGCGGGCGTCAAGACGATCGTATCTTTTGAGCACAACGACACGCTTGCACGCCCGATCTATACCCAGCTCTTCCGCGCGACGTCGGGCGTTGTCGATGTGGTGCTCGCCGATTGCGCGCAGACGATGGAGGTCACCGCGCGCAAGCACTATCGGCGCGCCCCAGGAGCGCGTTTTGTAACGCCGCTTGTCTCGTTTGAGGAAGCGCCCGCTCAACGCGTTGCCGCCGTTGCGCCTAGCTTCGTCGCTGTGGGCCGGCTGACCCGCGTGAAGAACCATGCGCTCGCAATCGAAGCGCTCGCGCTGCTACGGGAAGCCGAGCCGCAGGCGCGCCTCACTATCTTCGGCGATGGTCCAGAGCGCGGTGCGCTAAAGCAATTGGTTGCGGAGCGCGGCCTTGGCGATTTTGTGTCTCTGCCTGGGTTTCAGCCGGAATGGTGGGCGCGCGGACCGTTCTCAGGCTTGGTGCTGACGAGCTTGCATGAGGGTCTCTGTATCGTGGCGGCCGAGGCGATGTGGGCGGGCATTCCGGTGATAGGCCGGCGCATTGGCGGATTGCGCGACTACGCCGACGACGCGTCGATGTACGCTTATGGCGACCTCGATGCGGCGGCCGTTGCTGCGCAGATGCGCCGCGCCATAGCGCGTGCGCCGCAGCACGATTGCGTTACGCGCCGCGCACGCGGGCGTGTCCAAGAGATGTTCGGACGCGGCGCCGTGTTGGCGCGGTACAGGGAATTGAACGCCGCGCTGCACGATCGCGCGCGGCTGGCGTTGGCGGCCAAGAATGACTGAGACGATTTTCGCCATCGAACAGGTTGGCCGGCTCGGCAACCATATGCTGCAGTATATGTTCGCGCGCGCGGTTCAGCATTACGCGCGGCGGCCGGTGCGCATTGTCGGCGCGGACATGCCAGTGTGGGGTGTTTCGGCGCGCGATCCCGCCCCTGATGCGGCCGCGCCGCGCATTGGCGGGCACCTGCTCAGCGCACGCTGGATCGCGAGCGCAATCGACCGTCACACCCCACCACGGCTGCGCATGAACAATCTCTGCTTCCGCGTCGGAAATTTCCTGCCGGCGAGCGGCTACGCGCAGGACTTTCCGTTGGTCGAAGGAGAGGGGCGCACGCCGCCGGCGGATGCGCTGCTCATTCATGTGCGCGCTGGCGATATCGTGAGCGACGTGCATCCAAATTATGGGCCGTTGCCGTTTTCGTACTATCGCCATGTGATCCAAGAGACGGGCCTTGCGCCGATCTTCATCGGCGAGTTGAAGACCGAGCCTTACGCTTCTGCGCTGCGGAGCGCCTTTCCGGAAGCTGAGTTCTGGGATGACGGTTCGCCGATCGAAGATTTCCAGACGATGCGGCGCGCCAAGCATCTCGCGATTTCCGTGAGCACGTTCGGATGGCTAGCGGCGTTTTTCTCGCAAGCCGACCGGATCCACATGCCGATCGCCGGCTTTCTCGATCCGCTGGACCGGCCGGACATGGATACGCTGCCGCTTGGCGACGCGCGCATCACCTATCGGCGCGTGCCAGAAGATGTATGGCGCACGCGCTTTAGCGACTTCGACGGAACGGGCGCTATATTCGCGCCGTGCGACGGGCCTTGGCTGCAGCGTCGTCGCACGCAAGCTGCGCAACGCGTTGCGGCGGGGCGTTTGACGGCGCAGGCTGGGTTTGAGTTGCGATGCGCGCGCAGCCGGTTTCTACCGACACGCGCCGCTTAGGCCAACGCGCTGCGTAAGCGCCGCGTGAGGCGTTCGAAGATGGCCTGGACGCGAGCGCGCAATGCCTGCGCCTCGGCGCCGATTACGCGAGCGGGCAGGCAAAGCAAAAGTGCAACCGCACTTCCGCCGGCGATGATGCTCACGATATGCGATGCGTACAGCCCAAGCGCTGGCAGCGTGGCGTCGCGCACGATCCACATCAGAACGCCAACGCTTATGACGGCTGCGCCCGGCCGTGCATGCCACCCAATCACGGCCCAAAGCGGCGTGTCCAGAAGCCGGGCGGCGGTGTGCAGCGATGTCGCGTACAATATCCATTGCGCGCCGGCGACGCCGATCGCGACGCCGGTCAGCCCATAAGGCGCGCCTACAAGCGCGCCGCCGATCATGAGTGCAAGGAACAGCGCCTGGCGCGACGCGGTTTGTCCGGCGCGGCCGAACCCGATCATCAAGCTTTCGGTGATTTTGTAGGCGGCGCGCGGGAAGAAGCCAGCGAACAGAATCTGGGTCGCGAGGATGAGCGGAAGCCATTGCGCGCCGAAGAGCAGCCGCACAATCAGGTCCATTTGCGCGATGGCGATCGCGGCTGGCAGGCCAAAAAGGATCGCGGACGCGACGATGCCGTTGGCGAAACCGGCGCGCGCCTCGTCGACGCGCTCGCGCTTCTCGGCGTAGTCCGGAATAAGCGCGCGCTGCATCGGCCCGGCTGTGACGCTCGTGGCGATTTCCATGAGGCGCCAGCTCCGCGAGTAGTAACCGAGAGCTTCCGTTCCAAGAAGCCGCGTAACAATGATGGATGGCGCATAGAGCGCGGCCCAGTTCAGGAGCTGCGACAGGCCGAACAAGCCGCCAAGCGAGAGATCGTTTTCCGCGTTGGCGACCGAGCCAAACACCTTGGGCCGCAACAGATAGGCCGCAAGAAATGCTTCGGCGACAGCGCCGGCGAGCGTGCCGGCGGCAAGCGCCGTTTCCTGATAGCCGAAGAGCGCTAGGGGCACCGATACGGCGAAGTTTCCGAGAATGCCCCCCACCGTCGTGACAACCGCGACCGTTGTGTAGCGCCGGTCGCGCACCAAGAGGGCGATCGACACCGAAGCGATGGCGCGAAGCGGCAGGGCAAGCGCGCCCAGCAGGATTATGCCGGTCAGCGCTGGCGCTTGCAGAAGGGCGGCAAGCGGTTGCGCCGCTACGACTATGACCACCGCCATCAGAACGGACACGCCAAGCGCGCCGCGATACATCAGGCGGATGGTCGCGTCGTTGATCGATGCGCGTTGCAACAGCGCCGTTCCAAAGGCGCCCTCTAGTATCGCGTAGGGCAGCGCGATGATCACAAACATCGCGGCGAAGACGCCGAACGCTGCCGGACTGACAAGCCGCGCGAGGATCGCCGTCGAAATCAGAGCGGCTGCAATCGCAACGACGCGCGAGGCCGCGAGGATCGCCGCGCCGCGGGCGACGCTCGGGCGCTTGCGTGCTTCTTCGGGCTCGCTCATGGCCGGCGGATTTGCGGAGGCGTCACTACGGGGACGCCGATGGCGCGGCGCGCTTGCGGCTGCCGCTCTCGTAGCGCGCGGCCTGAGCGTTGAACCAGTTGCGCGCAGGCACTTCGATGTAGCGGAACGTGACGCTCGATATCGCGACGACGGCCGCGAGGTACACAAGGGTGAGCGCGTCCTGAAGCCAGGGGCCTCCAGCGACCAGAAGATCCCGCGTCGAGCCATCGACGACAGTTGGCTCGAGCAGGTGCGCGCCGCTGAGTTGCTGTGCGGCGCGCAACGAGCCGGCGATCACCGCCAGCAGCGGGTAGTGAATCATGTAGATCGAATAGGAATAGTCACCGAGGCGGCGCATCGGCGGCGATTTCATGGCCTGCGAAATTGCGCCACGCTCCGACGCGAACACCCAGAGAAAGAGCGCAAGCAGCAGCGGCGAGAGGTAGTCATGGAGGCCAGAGCGCGTTGAAAGAAGTGCGAGAAGTCCAAGCACGGCGGCCGCTTCAAGTGCGTTTGCCGCTGACGGCGTAAGCTTCGCGCCACGTGGCGCAAGTTCGTAGAGCGCGGCGCCGACGAAGAAGGCGAAGATGCACCGGAACATGGCCTCGCCGAGCGGCAGAACGAGGCCTTGGCGCGTCGCATAGAAAAGCACCAGTCCCGCCGCCGCGAACACCACGTAGCCCGCGAGGCGCCTTGCGCCTGTCGCGATCGTGCATCCGGCAAACACAAGATAGGTCCAGATTTCGACGCTGATGCTCCAACTCGGGCCGTTCCAGGTGAAGGGCGCCGAGGGGCCGACGGCTTGGACCAGGAAGAAATTGGCGATGAGCGCGCCGAGGTCCGCTTGGCCCGTGAACGGCGCCTCGCCGCCCGAGACGCCGAGTACCGCGATCGCCGCGACCTTCGCGGATTCCAGGGCAACCAAGAACAGGAGCGTCGCCAAATGGAGCGGATAGAGGCGCCCAAAACGCCTGATCATAAACGTGCCCGCGCTGGCTAACCCATCCAGGCGAGCGCCGTAGGTGTGGGCCATCACAAAGCCGCTGAGGACGAAGAACAGATCGACGAAGAGACCCGCGTTGCGCACGGCCGGAACGTAGAAAATGTGGCTGGCGAAGTTCAGGTGCACGAGGGCGACGGACAGGGCCGCAACCCCGCGCCACCCATCGAGCGCTTCATACCTCATCGCCGCAACTCCCTTGCAACTCAACGAAATTGCGGGGGACTGCGCAATGGATTTATGCCAGGATGCGAAAGCGTCGCGCACATGCGCATGGAGGCGGCGATGAGCGGAGCGGCGGCGGCGGCCGAGACTTATGAGGAGTGGGCCGCGCGGGATGCGCCGCGTGATGAAGCGCGCTTTCGCCACTTCGTGCCGCGCTATCTTGCGCCGCTTCTTCCCGCTGGCGCGGAAGTGTGCAGCGTGGGCTGCGGATCTGGCTTGGACGTCGAGTTGCTACGCGCGGCGGGCTTTGCGGCCTACGGTTTCGATCCAAGCCGCGCCCAGCGTTTTGCTGATCGCGCGGAAAGCGTGCGGCCGTTTCTTGCGGTTGGAACTGCGCAGAGCCGCCCGTTCGGTGCGCGAGTGTTCGATTGCGCCTACAGCCTCGAAGTTATCGAGCACGTCGGGTGCGTCGGCTTCGGCACGGTGACGCAGGAAACGACCGAGACAGACCGGCTGGAGTTCATCGAGGCGTGTCTCGATCTCGTGCGGCCCGGCGGCTTCTTCCTGATGACGTCGAGCAATCGGCTGTGCCCGATCGATCCTGGGCATCCGCATCGCTACACATCGGCCGGCCGCTGGCTCTTCAACACGGCCGGGCTCGGACTGAGCGTGCCGTGGCATAAGAAGAACTTCCTGTGGTCGAAGCGCGATTTCGAGGACGCGATTGCGCGCACCAAGTACGCAGGGCGTTGTAAAGTGGAGGCGATGCCCGTCGCGAATTATCCGAAAGTGACGGCGTCGCGCGGCATCAAGGGCGCGATCGCGCGCGCCTATTTGTCTGCGGTAAGTCCGCCCGGCCTTCGCAGTTCAGCGCTATGTCCGATCCTCGTCGTCAAGCTGACCCTGAACGGGTAACGGTCGACGTTTGGGAAATCGCTGCGGCGACTGAGGCTGATTGGGCCTTGCTTTCGCCTGACGAGCGCGTGCGCGCCGCAGCGTTTATCCAGGAAAAGCACCGCGTCCATTACGTCGCCGCGCATGGCGGGATGCGCCGCCGGCTTGGCGCGCTGGTAGGGCGTGAGGGGCGCGCGTTGACGTTCGAGACCGGCCCGAACGGAAAGCCCTATCTATCCGGATCCGCCGCGCTGCCCTTCAACCTGTCGCACACGCAAACGCGCGCTGCGCTGGCGTGGGGGCGCATGGCGGAGGTGGGCGTCGATATCGAACGTGTAAGCAGTTTTGATGATGCGCTGGCGCGGCGTGTGCTTACCGACCAGGAGCGCGGTGCACTCAGCGTGTTGCCGATCGCGGTGCAGTCGCGGCAGTTCTTCCGATTCTGGACGGCGAAGGAAGCGGTGCTCAAGGCGCTCGGCGTTGGGCTCGAGATCGAGCCCGCGACGATGAACCAGCCAGTTATTTGCGACACCCATACGGCTGTGATAACGGTTGAGGGC
>CAZMCA010000008.1:2879-24074 GCA_964564595.1 uncultured Caulobacteraceae bacterium | reverse complement strand
GCGCGGTTTTACTCCCTTTCGGGCGGGGCCTTGGCGGGGGTCCCCTCGGGGCGGGGGTGGGGGCCCCCCCCCCCCCCCGCGACGATGAACCTGCCAGTTCTTGGCGAAACCGAGACTGCTGTGATCACGGTTGAGGGCCGTGACGTGGCATTCGGCCCATACGCATGCGGTGAGGGCTATGTCGGCGCGGCGGCAGTGCTGGGGCCTGACATAAGTATCGTCGTTTCTGGTTCGGAGCTGGGCGCGTAGGGCAGCGCCGGCGTACGATGATGCGCTAACAAAAATGCGGAGACGTAGGCGTGCGTGAGCTCGCTTGCGCGCCCGGGCGGTATCAGCAGCCATTGCGGCGATGGGCGCGTTGCGTAGGAATCGGTGAACAGGCGATGCGTTGCGCCGCGCACCTTGATCGCTGCGCTGCCCACGCCAGCGCCAGCGCGCTGCGCGAAGGTGATATCTTCGGCGTTGAGCATGCGCTCCCATTGGTCATCCGTGCGCACTCCGGGCGCAGGCAGCGGCGCGTCGGACATGAGCGCGAGATACGGAACGCGGGGCGCGTCATGCGCGGGCTGGCCCCAAACGGTTCCGTCCATGTTTGCGATGGCGATGACGCGCGGATCGCGGCGAGCCAGTTCCGCCGCGACCGATCCGCCAAACGAATAGCCGACGATAGCGTAGCGCGCGGTATCGAACACGGTGCAGGTTTGCGCTGAGGCGATGGCTTCGAGCGCGCGGCCGGCCCCGGCCATCGTGCGCTCCGCGCTGCGTTGGCGCGTTTGTTCAAGCGCGGCCTCAGTTCGCAAATCGATAGGATGCGTCAGCCACTCCGGCCCTGAACGGGCGTGTGCGCCTAGATCATCGATCGCGAGCACGGCGAAGCCATCTTGCGCGAGGCGGGCGGCGAGCCGCGCGTTGTCATTCTGCGTCTGCCCCAGGGCGGGCGCCAGCAGCACGAGCGGGGCGGCGATGGGCGCCTCACAGGTCGCGCCGTTGGGAAGCCAAAGCCGTCCGATATTGGCGCCGGCCGCATCGGCGAGCGCGACGCCAGGCGCGGGCGGCGCGAGCGGCGTGGCGATGTCAGCAAGCGTGCGCGAGAGCGCATGCGCGGCGCGGGCCGCCGGCCAAATGCAGATGGCAAGCACGATGGCGCTCGCTGCGAGCGGTGCGAACAACGCGCGATTGGCGCCGTTTCGCAGCAACAAACCGCAGTAGACGAGTGCGACGAGGGCGATGACCGCCAGTGGGAGCGCGCCGTATTTTGCCGCAAGGAGGCGCAGCGTGAGCACCGTCAGCCGGTGATGTGAAGGGCTTGCCGCACGCGCGCGGCGATCGCGTCCGCGCTTTCGCCCTCGCCGAACGACATGTGGCCCTCGCAAATGCGCTTGATCTCCAAGCGGCCGTTGACGATTCCGCGCCAGCCGAGCTGCGGATCGTGCAGCCGGCCGGTCGGGACCTCCGAACTGGTGTAGACCACGACATCGCCCTCGTATGTCTTCGGCGTGTAAGCGTCCGCGGCGTCCAAGAGGTGATTAAGGAACCAGCGGTTCTCCCAGTCCTCCAGCGGCGGCACTTCCTTGATGATGCCGAACGCCGCAGCGATTTCGAGCAGCCGGAGGCGACGCACGATCCCGTAGGCGCCGAAGAATTCCGGCAGCGTGTATTCGCCGCGCCGGTGACGCGCCCAGCGCCGCTGAAAGCTGGCGATGCGCGCAAACACGGCGTTGATGGCGCGATGCGGGGGCGACAAGTGCTTGCGGTGCTGCGGCGCCCACGTATCCATCATGATTAGCAGGGGTACTTCTTCGCCTGCTGCCTTGAGCTGCTGAGCAGCTTCAAACGCGATGGCGCCGGCCACGCAGAGACCGACCAGCACATACGGGCCATGCGGTTTGGCGCTGCGCACCAGCGCGACGTACTCTGACACGATCTCCTCGAATGTCTGCGCAGGCAGCGGCGAGGGAGATGTCGGATCGTATGGTTGCACGCCGTAGAAAGGTGTTTGCGCGCCGATGCGGCGGGAAACGCCCGCGTACATGATCGTGTTGTTGAACGAAAAGACAGGCACGCCCTCGCCGTGCGGCTGGATGGCGACGACACGGAAGTCCTCGCGCTTTCGCACGGCGCTTGGCAATTGGCGCGCGAAGGCACGCACCGTCGGCGCATCGAAGAGCGCCGCGACGTCCACGCGTTGCCCGAACTGGCGCTGCACACGCACCACCATTCGCAGCGCCAACATGGAATCGCCGCCGAGATCGAAGAAGTTGGACTCAGCGGTGACGTTGTCTGCGCCGAGCAGATCCTTCCATATCTCGATGAGCGCGCGCTCGGCCTCGGCGCCTTCGTCGCTGACGGGCGCTGTGCGCAGGGCGGGCGCGCGCGGCGAGGGCAAGCGGCTTAGGTCGATCGCACCGTCCGTGCGGCGCGGCAACGAGGCGAGCACGCGCACTTCGGCGGCGCCGTGATCTCGCTGCATCGTATCGAGATGGGCCAGCACAAGATCGGGCAGCTCATCGAGCGCGTTGGTGAAATCTGGGGCAGGCGTGACGAAAACGCGCAGTCCGTGCGGACCTTCCACCACCGCTGTGTCTTGCACGTGCCGGCAGAGCGTGAGCGCGCGGTGCACGGCCGCGAGACGCGGATCGGCGTTGTGCTCGGCCGCGAGCTTGGGAATCTGGGAAAGCGTCGCCTCCGGATAAGCCAGAAGATAGTGCAGCGTCGCTTTCCATGACGCGAGAAGATCGCGTGCGGTATCTGCGCTGAAGAGATCGGTGTTGTACTCGACCGACATTCGCCAGCCGCTTTCGCGGCCAATCATCTGGAAGCTGATATCGTAGACGGCGCCAGGAGACGCCGAAGGCGTGCCCTTGAGCTCGATGTCGCCGTATCGGCAATCTTCCATGAACGCGCGCTGCACAATCACGTTCGTTGAAATCAGCGGCATACGGCTGGGATCGCGCGGCGCGTTCAGGCGGCGCACGATGCGGTGAAACGGCGTGCGGTCATGCGCCAGAGCCTCGGCCACGACGTCGTGCGCCTTTTGTGCAAAGTCCGCGAATGTTGGATCGCCGCTGGCATCGAAGCGCAGCGCCAGATTGTTGATGAAGACGCCAATCAGGCTCTCCAGATCGACATCGTGGCGCCCGATGACTTGTGTTCCGAGCACGAGGTCAGTCTTTTCGGTGCGCCGGTTGAGCATCGCCGCAACTGTCGCGGCGCCGAGGCTAAACAGCGATACGCCGTGCTGTTTGGCGGCGGCATCGAACGCCTCGCTTAGTTCGCGCGGCAGGTCTTCGGAGACCATCGCTGCGTTCGTCGTGCGCGGGGACTGACGGGGAAAGTCCGGTTCGATCTCGAAATAGGGCGCGCCACGCAGGCGCTCGGCCCAGAAATCGGCGTCCGCGGCATAGCCGCCGCTTTCTTCCAACTCGCGCTGCCACAGCGCGTAGTCACCATATTGCAGCGGAAGGTCCGGCAAGTCTGGCGTCTCGCCCGCGAGCAGCGCCGCCATGATCTGGCCGAGCTCACGGCCGAGCACGTGGATGGACCATCCGTCGAACACGGCCTGGTGTGCGGTGATCAGCAGGCGCGCATGGCCATCGGACAGCCACACCAAAACGGGGCGCAACAAGGGAGCTGCCGCAAGATCGAGCGGCGCGTGCGCTTCGCGATGCGCGATGCTCGTCAGCTGGGCCTGCCGCTCGGTTTGCGCGAGCATGCTGAGGTCGATGACCGAGAGCCGCAGCGGCGCCGCGCGCAAGATCTCCTGCATCGGCACGCCGTCGATCTCGACAAAGCGCGTCCTGAAGATTTCATGGCGCGCGATGATCGCACGGAACGCGGCTTCCACGATTGCGGACGTGAACACGCCGCGAATGTCCCAACTGACGACGACATTGAGCGCCGACGTTGTCGGTTGCAGCTGGGTTATGAACCAGCAGCGCTCCTGCGAGGCCGTGCAGGGCAGCTGATCGAGCACGTCCGCGCCCGTGGTGCGTTCGTCCTGGCGGCTCATATCGCGTCACGCCGGCGGCGCGCCCCGTGGCGGAAGTCCTTGAGCGACGGGCCCTGTGCTTGCGCCGCTGCGGGTTCCGCTTCGGCAAAGGCGGCCAGCGCTTCGATCGTGGGCCGGCGCAGAATGTCCTTCACCGCAAGCGCGATGCCGCGCTCGCTAAGGCGCGCGGCGATGCGGAAGAGGTGAAGCGAATCGGCGCCAAGCGAAAAGATGTTGTCGTCTACGCCGATGTTGCCTGCCTTCAGCACCTCGGACCAAACATCCACAAGGCGCCGTTCAAGCTCCGTGCTTGGCGGTTTTGGCGCGCGCGGCGCTGCGCCTTGGCCGCCAAGTGCGGGCGCGGGAAGCGCTTTGCGGTCGAGTTTGCCATTGCGCGTTTGCGGCAGCGCATCGAGGCGCACCCAAAGCGCTGGCGTCATGTAATTCGGAAGCCGCGCCGCGACATGCGCCGTAAGCTCCGATGCGGCGATGGCTTCGGAGCCGACGTAATAGCCGACGAGGCGCGGATCGGCGCCGGTCGCTGTCGTCACCGCAACCGCCGCATCCGTAACGCCGGGCGCTGTGCGCAACACCGCCTCAATCTCTTCAAGCTCGATGCGGAAGCCGCGCAGCTTGATTTGCAAATCGGCGCGGCCAAGCAATTGGATTTCGCCGGATGGCAAACGGTGCGCCATGTCGCCCGTGTCGTAGAGACGCTGCGGCGCACCGCCCCCGAGGGCGATGGTGCGATAGGCGCGCGCGGTGAGATCTGGTTTTCGGAAATAGCCGTTGGCGAGGCCATCGCCGCCAATGAAGAGCCGCCCGGCAACGCCGATCGGCGCCAGTTCGTCGCGTGCGTCCAGCACGTGCAGCGCTGTGTTAGCGATAGGCGCGCCGACGAGGATCGGCCCTTCGGACTTGGCCACGCGCCAAGCGGACGACCAGATCGTCGTCTCCGTCGGCCCGTAGAGATTCCAAAGCTCATCGCCATGTTCGAGGAGCGCATCGGCGACATCGCGCGGCAGAGGCTCGCCGCCACAAAGAAGCTTGAGCCGGCCGCCCTTCGGCAAGCCCGCTTCCATCAGGATGCGCCAAAGAGTGGGCGTCGCTTGCAGGACCGTGGCGCCCGACGTGCGGATGAGGTCCACAAGGCCAAACACGCCCTGCACGTCTTCTTTGGAGGCGATCACCACCTTGCCGCCGGAGATCAGCGGCAAGAAAATCTCGAGCACGGCAATGTCGAACGAGACCGTCGTGACAGCGACGAGCGTGTCGCGTTCGTTGAAGCCGGGCTCGCGCTGCATGGAGGCAAGCAGGTTGACGACCGCATGATGCGGGACTTCGACGCCCTTTGGGGCGCCAGTCGAGCCGGAAGTGAAGATCACGTAGGCGGGCTGGCCGTGCGCGACGGTGTTGGAGAGCGGCGGGGTCGCATCGTCTGCGAGCGCGGCGATCTGATCGACGCGGATCGCGGGCGTGCGGCCAGAGGCGAGCGCTGCGAGCGCGTCGTCGTCGCAGATGAGCGCCGAGACATCCGCCTCCGCCATGATCTGCTCGAGCCGTTGCGCGGGGTGCGCGGGGTCGAGCGGCACATAGGCGTGCCCGGCCTTCATGACGGCGAGCAACGCCGCGACCAGATCGCGCGACCGATTGAGCGCGACCGCAATGCGGCCGCGTGCGCCCGGCGCCGTTTCGAGAATGCGCCGCGCCAGTTGGTTGGCGCGCGCTTCGAGCGCTGCGTAGGTGATTTCGCCCTGCGCATCGGCGCAGGCGACGGCTTGTGGTGTGCGCTTGGCCGCGTCGCTCACCAGTTCATGCACGCCGCGCGGTTTGGGATAGTCCCGCGCGGTCGCGTTGAAGCCATCGATCAGCTGCTCAAGATCCGCCGCAAGATGCAGTGGCAGGCGGCCGATTTCCTGCTGCGGGTTGGCCACGAAGCCTTCGAGCAGCGCGCGGTAGTGCGTGAGCCAACGCGCGATTGTCGCTTCATCGTAGAGCGCGGTGTTGTAATCCACATCGAGACGCAGGCCCGCTGCGCTTTCGATGCAGTTCAGGAAGATGTCGAAGTTGACGTAGGCCTTAGGGTTCGGCGCGCCTTGCGCCTTGACGGCGCCGAAATCGAGATCGTCGCTCAGCCGCTCTAGGTTGAACTGAAGCTCTGTGAGCGGCAGGCGCCCCGGCGTGCGCGGGACGCGAAGTTGCTGAACCAGCGTTCCGTAGGTGAAGTTCTGATGGTCCGCCGCTGCCAGAACACGCGCTTGCAGCGCGCCAAGATGGCTTGCGAAGGGCGTTGACCAATCGAACGGCGCGCGCATCGGCAGGAAGTTCACGCAATGGCCGACGAGGAGATTCTCCTCCATTTGGCTTTGGCCAGCCGTCGGCGTCGCCACGACGATGTCGGTTTCGTTGGAGAGGCGGCCCGCGAGCGCCTGGAGGGCGCCAAGCAGCGTCGTAAACAAGGTTGCGCCATTGCGGCCGCCGGCGGTCTTCACGCTGCGCAGGAAGGCGGCGTCGAACGCGGTGGTGTAGGTCGCGCCGGAGAAGTCACGCTGCTCGGTGCGGCGGCGATCCGTTGGCAGATCTGGAAGCTTCGGCAGGTCCGCGAATTGGTCGAGCCAATAGCGGGCGGCGGCGCTGTTGTCGGCGCCGGACTCGGCTTGCGCATGGGCTGCAAAGCTTGGCGCCGGCGCGAGCGCCGCCTCAGCGCCTGCGGTGCGCGCGCGGTAGAGTTCGGCGAGATCGTTCAGGATGATGTTGAACGACCAGCCGTCGCACACGATGTGGTGCGCAGTTAGCACCAGGGCGTGGCTTTGCGCGCCTGATTGGGCGAGGCGCGCCCGCATGAGCGGCCCGGCCTCTAGATCGAAGGGCGTGCGCGCTTCTTGCGCGACGATGTCCGCGAGCGGCGCCGGCTCCGCCTCCAGCTCGAACGGCTCAAGATCAGCGATCCGCATCACTCGGCCGCGCTCGGGGAAATGCGCGCGCAGCGCATCGTGGCGCGCCACGACATCGTCGAGCGCGGCGGAAAGGGCGGCGATGTCGAGCGGGCCTTCAAGCGTGAGCGTCAGGGATTCATTGAACGCGCAGGAGGCTTCGTCGCCTGCTTGCGCCGCCATCCAGATTTCCATCTGGGGCTCGGTCATTGGCGCTTCGCGCGGCCCAGGCGCCGAGAGCGGAGGCGCTATCGTTTGCGCTGTGGGAGCCGCGCCATCGCCGACGAGAATGCCCGCCGCTTGCAGCCGGTTGAGCGCGTGGGCGAAGGCATCGACGATTGCGTCGATGTCGGCGTCGGTGTGCGCTGTCGTCAGGAAGCACGGATAGGCTTCCTGGATGTGCACGCCGAGCGCGCGCATTTGCGCGTAAAGCAGCGCGCCGAGGCGGTCTTCGTTGCTGAACGCGGCGTAGAACCAGCTTGAGTAGGATTCGAGGCGTGTCTTGAGGCCGCGGCGCGCAAGGTCTGCGTTGACGCGTGCGACGAGGCCGCCCATGCGCGCGGCGAGATCATCTTGAAGTGCGCCGCCTTGCGCTTTGAGGTGGAGGAGGACGGCTTTCACCGCCGCGAGCGTCAGCGGATGGCGCACGAACGTGCCGGCAAAGAACGTCGGCGCCGTTTGCGGCTCGCTGTCGTCGCCGAACGACCAGGCGCCGCCGTCAAGCGCATCCATGAACCGCGCGCTGCCGGCGAGCACGCCGATCGGCATGCCCCCGCCGACGACTTTTCCGTAGGTCGCCATATCGGCTTGAATGTTGAACACGGCCTGCATGCCGCGCGGATGAACGCGGAAGCCCGTGACGACCTCGTCGAACACGAGTGCTGCGCCCGCCTCGGCGGTGAGGTCGCGCAGCGCGCGCAGGAATGCGACTGGGCGGAGTTCAGGATGCCGGCTCTGCACCGGCTCGACGATCGCGGCGGCGATCTTATCGGCGTTCTGCGCGATCCACGTCAGGCTCTCGTCTTCGCCGTAGGGCAGCACGACCATGTTGGCGAGCGTGTCGATGGGGATGCCGGGCGCGATCGGCAACGCCTTTGGCGGCGCGCCGCGGCGGCCTGGCTTTACGAGCACCTCGTCGAACTGGCCGTGATAATCGTTGGCGAACACCACGACCGTGTCGCGCCCGGTGACGGCGCGCGCGAGGCGCATCGCGGCCATCACGGCTTCCGATCCAGTGTTGCAGAACGTCGCGCGCTCCATGCCGGTCATGTCGCAGAAGAGCTGCGCGACTTCGCCTGCGAGCGGGCTTTGCGGGCCAATCGCGAAGCCTTTCGCGAGCTGGGCGGCGACTGCGTCGACAACGAATTTCGGGGCGTGGCCGAATGCGGTTTGCCCGTATCCGTTGACGAGATCGATGTAGCGATTGCCGTCGATATCCCAGATGTAGGCGCCTTCCGCGCGCTCGGCGAAGATCGGATAGACGATCTCTTTCCACTCGGGCCGGAAGCCCGCGACGGTGCGCGGATCGGCGAGCGCTGCGCGGCCTTGCTGTGTCGCGGCTTTGGCGCGGGGCGTGCGGGCGGTCGTTTCCGCGATGAGTGCGTCGATATAAGCTTGTTGCGCGGGCGTCAGGTCGCTGCCGCCGGATGAAGGTTTGTAGGCGCGGAAACGCTCGGAGCCACCTTCTTCGGCGGGCGCGGCCGGTAGGGCAGGCGTGCGTGGCGCCGCTGCTTGCGGCGGCGGGGCAGCGGCTGGCGCAATTGGCGCAACGATGGGTGCGGCTGTGATGGGCGCGCCTTGCAAAGCGCGAATTTGTTGCGCGGCGAGATCCTGCATCGCCTGCAATTGCATCTGGAAGAGCGCAGTCATGCCATCGCCTGAAGGCGTGAACGAGACTGGCGCTGCGATCGCGACCGGCGCGGCGGCTGCCGGTTGCGGCGACGCCGCTGGCGCAGGCGCAGCTTCGGGCGGGAGCGCCGCGTCGAGATGTGCGGCGAGTTGCGGGATGGATTTGTAGTCCGACAGCAGCTGCCGGAACGTGATCTTGATCGCGTATTTGTTTTCGAGCGCGCGCGCGACTTGGCCGAGGAAGAGCGAGTCAAAGCCCATTTCGAGGAACGTTGCGTCCGCCGCTTCGGGCGGCAGCGTGTCGCCGGAAAGCTGCTCCAGCATTTCCTTGAGCGCGGCTTCGAGCGCGGGGAGGCGCGCGGCGGGCGAAGGGGTCGTCATCGGTGGGCTCGCGTCGATTATCGGCGTGATGGGAGGTGCGGCAGGCGGGGCCTGCGCTGTGGGCGTTTTGTTGGGCGCATCGATCCAGTGACGCTTGCGCGCGAACGCGTAGGTCGGGAGCGGGATGCGCTGCGCGGCGCGCGGGAACGCGCTGCGCCAGTTGATCGCCGCGCCCGCGCGCCAGAGTTTCGCGAGCGCATCGGAAAGCATTTCGCCGCCTTCGCCTGGCGCAGGCGTGGACGTGGCGGCCGCAGCGATCGAGGCGCGCGGCAGAACTTGCGCCGCGAGCGTGGTCAGCGTCGCGCCCGGGCCAACTTCCAGAAGGATCGCGCCTTCGGGCGCCGCGGTCTTCAGCGCCGCGCCGAAGAGCACAGGCGCGCGGCAATGATCGGCCCAATAGTCAGGCGACCTCTGTTGCGCGCCCTCAGCCCACGCGCCGGTGACGCACGATGCGTAGGGCAGCACGCCAGCGCTTAGCGCAGCGCCTGCGAAAGCAGTGCGCAGATTGGCGACGGCGCTATCCATCAATCGCGAGTGGAAAGCGTGGGACGTGTGAAGGCGCCGGTGCGCGATCTTGGCGCCATCGAGCCGCGCTTCGAGCGCGGCGATCGCAATCTCGCTCCCAGATGCGACGGTCATGTTCGGTGCGTTGACGGCTGCGACATCGATGTCCTCACCGAGCAAGGGCGCCAAGGACGCTTCGGGCGCGCGCACCGCGAGCATTGCGCCGCGCGGCGCGCCCTCCATCGCCAGCGCGCGCGCGGCGACGAGCCGGCAGCCTTCCTCGAACGAGAACACGCCCGCGATGCAGGCCGCTGCGAATTCGCCGATGCTGTGGCCGACCATTGACGCCGGCTGAACGCCCCAACTGATCCAGAGCTTCGCGAGCGCGACCTCCATCAGGTAAAGCGCGGGCTGCGCGCGGCGCGTTTCCTTCAGACGCGCTTCGTCGGCCTCCGTGGGACGCTCGGCGAGCAACAGTTCGCGCAGGTCTTCGCCGATGAGCGGCGCCATGAGCGCGGCTCCTGCATCGATCGCGGCGCGGAAGACGGCGTGCTGCGCGTAGGGCGCGCACGCCATGCCTGCATATTGCGCGCCTTGGCCTGGAAACAGAAAAACGACAGGCGGCGGCGTGTCGCTTGCGCGCGCGGGCTTTGCCGCGCGCAACGCTTGCGCTGCCTGCGCCGTGAACGAGGCGCTCACCGCGACGCGATGCGCAAAGGCGCGCCGGCCTGCTTGCAGCGTGTGCGCGACATCGGCGAGCCGCGGTGCTTCGGGCGCTTCAAGAAATGCTGCGAGTTCGCCTGCCATCGCGGCGACTGCGTCTTCGCTGCGCGCGGAGAGGACGAGGACTTCCGGTTGCGCGGACGCTTCGCCGTTGCGCGCGGCATGCGGCGCTTCTTCCAGGATTGCGTGCACGTTGGTGCCGCCAACGCCGAACGAACTGACGCCTGCGCGCCGCGGCGCCGCGCTCTCCCACGGCGTGAGCGTTGTCGGGAAGTAGAAGTCCTGCGCATCCGGCAGGCGGGGATTGGGCGCTTCGAAATGCGCGAGCGGCGGGATCGTGCGATGCTTCAGCATCAGCGCGGCTTTGATCACGCCGGTGACGCCCGCCGCCGCATCGAGATGGCCGACATTGGCTTTTGCGGAGCCAAGCGCACAGGGCGCCGTGCGCGCGCCGCCGTAGGTTTGCCTGAGCCCCTCGAACTCGATCGGATCACCGAGCGGCGTCGCCGTGCCGTGGCACTCGACATAGCCAATCGTTGCGGGATCGACGCCGGCGGCCGAAAGCGCGTCTGCGATTGCATCGGCCTGGCCCTCGACGCTTGGCGCCGCGAAGCCGACTTTGCGCGCACCATCGTTGTTGACTCCCGTGCCGCGGATCACTGCGTAGATGTGATCGCCATCGGCAAGCGCATCATCGAGGCGCTTCAGGAGCACGGCCGCCGCGCCGCTGCCGAACACCGTGCCCGATGCGCGCGCATCGAACGGCCGGCAATAGCCATCTGTTGAAGCAAGGCCGCCATCGAGCGCGAGGTAGCCGCGCTTTTGCGGAAAGGTGATCGACACGCCGCCCGCGAGCGCCATGTCCGATTGGCCGGTGATCAGACTTTGGCACGCTTGCGCGATCGCGAGCAGGGACGTGGAGCACGCGCTCTGTACGTTTACCGCCGGGCCACGCAGATTGAGCTTGTAGGCGACGCGCGTTGCGAGCGTGTCCTGCAGCGCGCCCATCAGCACCGGATAGGAGCCTACCTGGTAATCGCTCGTGAAACTCGTAAGCGCCGCCGGATCGGAGGCGATCTGGTTTAGGAAATAGGTGTTCATGCTCGCGCCGGCGAACACGCCGACACGGCCAGGCGCCGCGAGCGGATCGTAGCCCGCATCCTCCAGAGCGGCCCACGCGATTTCGAGAAACACGCGGTGCTGCGGATCGGTGAGCGCCGCTTCGCGCGGATACATGCCGAAAAACTCAGCGTCGAACATATCGGCGCCGTCGAGCACGGAGCGGGCTTTGACGAAGTTGTCTGACGCGCGCGTTGTGGCGTCGAACGCGTCTTCCAACTCGCCGTCGGTGAAGCGCGAGATGGAATCGGCGCCGGCGCAGATATTTTGCCAGAACGCGCCAATGTCGCGCGCGCCGGGGAAGCGGCCGGCCATGCCGATGATGGCGATCTCGTCTGAAGCGGCTGGCGCGCGCGATGCGGGGCGCGCGTGCGGCGCTTCGGCTGCGCCGTCCAACCAGCGCGCGAGCGCGCCCGCGTTGGCGTGTTCGAACAGTTTTACGAGGTCGATCTTGCGGCCGAGCGCGGTTTGCAGCCGCGCGTGCGCTTCAAGGAGCCGAAGCGACGTGCCGCCCAGGTCGAAGAAATTCGCGCTGGGTGAAACGGATTCAGACGAGAGCCCAAGCACCGCCGTCCAAGTCGCGCGCACGTGCGCGAGCGTACCGGTATCGACTGTGTTGTGAGACGCGCGTTGCGCCTCAGGCTCTTGCAGCGCTTTCCGATCAACCTTGCCATTGGCGTTGAGGGGCAGGGCTGCGAGGGCCGTTACGCTTGACGGAAGCATGTGCGCCGGCACGTGGGTGCGGAGCCAACCCAACACGGCGCGATCGTCTCCCGCGGTCCAACCGCCGGCGGGAACAACGAACGCAGCGATGCGCTTGAGCGCGCCGTGCGCGCGCGCTGTCACGGCGGCGTCGGCGATCGAAGGATGTTGGCGCAGCCAGGATTCGATTTCGCCGAGGTCGACGCGCTTTCCGTCGATCTTAACTTGTGCGTCGGCGCGGCCGAGGAAGGCGAACACGCCATCGGTTTCGCGCACGAGATCGCCGGAGAGATAGAGACGCTCATTCGGATTGAGCGGATCGGCGACGAACTTTTCGCGCGTGAGGTCCGGCGCGTTGAGATAGCCGAGCGCCAAGCCATCGCCGCCGATGCAGAGCTGGCCGGTTTCGCCCTCCGCGACCGGCCGCAGTGCTTCGTCACGGATCGAGACACGCGTGTGCGCAATGGCGCGGCCGATCGGAACGGGCCCGGTGTCGCCTTGGCGCAGCGTGTGACAGCACGTGAATGTCGTGCTCTCGGTCGGGCCGTAGCCGTTGATCAGACGGCAGTGCGGCAGCTTTTGCAGCGCGCGTTGCGTGTGGTCGGGGGAGAGCACATCGCCGCCGGCAAGAATCTGCCGCAACGGGCGCAGACCTTCGAGCTTGTGATCGACGAGGACGTGAAAGAGGCCAGCGGTGAACCACGCGGTCGTTGCGCCGAGAGTGGCGATCGCGTCGCAGATGTCATCGAGTGAGGGACGCGGCGCTTCGACGATGGCGACTTGCGCGCCATTCAGCAGTGCGCCCCAAATTTCGAACGTGCTCGCATCGAACGGCAGCGGCGCTAGGTGCAAGAACACTTCGTCTTGCGCAAACGAGGCGTAGTCCTGATCGCGCACGAGGCGCGTGACGCCGCGATGTGTTGCGATCACGCCTTTGGGCCGGCCAGTCGAGCCCGATGTGTACATGACGTAGGCTGCGCTCTCTCCGCTTGCGGCGCATGCGAACGCCTCACCGGAAAACGCCGCTGCTTGCCGCGCGAATGCGTCCAGCGCCACCGCGCCCGGCGCGAGATCGCAATATTGCGCGCTTGCGAGCACAAGCGCGGGCGCGAGATCGGCGAGCATGTAAGCGCGCTGCTCATCCGGATAAGTGGGATCGAGCGGCGCGTATGCCGCGCCGACCTTCAGGATCGCCAGGAACGCGACGATCGTCTCGGCGCCGCGATCCGCAAGCGCCGCGACGCGCGCGCCGGGCGTTACGCCCCGCGCAGCAAGCGCGTGCGCCATCCGATTGGAGCGCTGCTCGAGTTCGCCGTAGCTCAGCGCCTCATTGGCGGTGCGCACCGCGATCGCGGCGGGCGCGCGCGCGACGCATTCGCGAAATGCGGTAACCATGGAAGCGCTTGGGTCGTAAGGGAGCCTAGCCGGCCCGGGTTGTGGTGTTCCCGTACCGGATGCACGTGAGGTCTGTTGCGATGGGCTTTTGCCCTCTGCCAACCCCGGTCGCTCCCACCCGCGCCTCTGTTTGCTCCCGTCTTCAAAGGGAAAAACAGTGATCGCTCCGCCGATTGTTAATAACTTGGAAAGCCTCTGAAACCAAGGCGGTAGGGCCGAAGGAACCGCTGCGTTGCTCAATTGCCGCGCAATCGGCGCGGACTACCGCAGGCTGCCAGGCGCCTGCGCAAATCACTCGCCTCATGGGTGGTTCCGGCCGCTTGTGGCGCTCTATCCACAGGAATACGCTCACCTTCGGGAACGGGGGCTCTGATGGGCGATGCACAGCGCGCACACGCGATCGGCGAAGACGCCAACGGCCCAATCGTGGGTAATCCCGCAACGGGCGGCGCGCGCGTGTTCGACGAGTTTCAGTCAAAGAGCTTTGCGTTTCCCCATGCGCTCGGGAACGATCCGCGCTTCACACCGAGTGAGCTGCTCAAACTCGCCGAGCGGATTCCAAGATATCCGGGCTTCGTGTTCTGGCAGAACGGGCGTGTTGCGGTTGGCGACGGATGGGGCGAGCAGACGAGCAAACGCCTCACGCTTGAAGAGACGATCGACGGCATCGCCGAAAACGACAGCCTCGTAATTTTGAAGCACGCCGAGCAGGATCCGGCGTATGGGCCGATCCTGCGCGACATTCTGAACTCGGTGTATTCCTATGCGCCGCAAGCGGTGCGCGACGATATCGTCATTGGCGAAGCGCTGGTCTTTCTGAACTCGCCGAACCGCAAGACCGTCTATCACCTCGATCTCGAGGCGAGCTGCCTGCTGCAAGTTTCAGGCGAGAAGACGATCTTCGTGTTCGATCGCAGCGGCAATCTCGTGAGCGACGCTGAACTCGAGGATCACTGCGCGGGCAATCACAGCGCTGCGGTGTACCGGCCGGAGACGCAAAGCGAGGCGAGCGAGTATCGGCTGACGCCTGGTGTTGCGGTGCACTTTCCGAGCACGATCCCGCATTGGGTGCAGAACGGGCCGGACGTTTCCGTGTCGATCAACATCAATTTCGATTTGCGCTCGGTGCACCATCGGTTGCGCTCGATCCATCGCATGAACCGGAGCCTGCGGCGGATCGGGCTGACGCCGACGCCGCCCGGGCGCGCGCCTAGCCTCGATGGCGCGAAGGCGGCCATTCAGAACGGGCTCGAGAGCGCGCGGGCCACGGCCAAGACCATGATTGGCCGGAACCCCGGCGCGTCCTACCCGCATTGGCGCCCGCCCGCGGCGCATCGCTAAGCGCCAGCTTCCGCGCTGCTGGAACCGGCGGCGCAAACTGCTGCGCGTCGGCCACAGTCGCGGGCGCCGTGCGGGCACTGCGGCAAAAGCTGTTGATAAAGGGGCGCCGCCATCGCGGCATGGGCAGACACTCTCCTGCGGCGCGTGTTTTCTGCACGATCGGCCATGAAAGCCGTTGGGCCAGGTGAGCGCACGCGGTATGCGGTGGTTGCACGGATGTGCGCCGGGGGCGGCATGCGGAATACGGTCAGGGCCAATTCGATGAGCGCGGGCGCCGCGACTGTCTCTGCGCCGCCGCGCGGCGCGCTTGGCGTGCGTGCATCGGCGCCGCCTTCAACGAACACGACGACCGGTCTTGAGCGCGTTCTTGCTGGCGCCGGCGTGCTGTTCATTCTTGGCGCGGTGTCCGCGGCGATCGCCGAAACGTGGAGCGTCTATGCGCTGCTCGCCTTGGGCGCGGCGTCGCTCGCGGCATGGTTTTTCGTCAGCTGGCGCAACAACCGCGTGTTCGCGGTGCAGGATGCGGCGCGTAATCTCGGCGTGCCGCTCTACGCCGTAACGCCGCGGCTTACGCGCAGCGCGCTGCGGCGTTTGCCGCCGGACCGGCGCACCTTGCCCGATTACGTGCTGGAGCGGCCTGAATCGCGCATCGCCGCGAGCTTCCGACGCATCGCGCGCATCGGGGAATTGGACGTCGCTTCCGCCGCGCCGGTGATCGCTGTCACGGCCCCCATGGCGCGCGAAGGGGGCGCCGCCGAAGCGCTCGCACTGGCGCGCACGCTCGCGGCCGATGGCAAAAACGTCATCGCGGTCGATTGCGATTTGCGGCTCCGGCGTTTGACCGAACTTGCGGGCGCTTCAGCGCCGCACGGCGTCGGGGAGGTGCTGGACGGGCAATCGACTTGGCGCGACGCGATCGTCGGCGACGAAAACTCACATGCGCATCTGCTCTGCGCCGTTGGCGGCGATGCGCGGCCGGCTCTGTTCGAAACCTCTGCATTTCAGCACCTTTTGACCGAGCTGCGCGAGAATTATGACTTCGTGGTCGTCAGCGCGCCGTCGCTCCTGGGGCTCGCCGTCACGCCCGTCATCATGAACCGCGCGAGCTTGTGCGTGGTCGTGTTGCGGGTGGGCGTTTCCAATTTGCGGCACGCCCGTGCGGCTTTGCGCTTGTTGTGGAAGTTCAATGCGGGGCCGGCCAGCGGGCTTCTGCTGACGAATGCGCCAGAACCCGCGGGCGATCCGCTGCGATAGGGAAGGTTCGCGTAACCGATGCCCGCAACATCAGCATCTGCTCGAAAAACGTCGCAAAATAAGAGGCGAAACGCGTTGCGCACGGCGCAGTGCGCCTGGAGTGTGCTATGCGTTCCGATCAGGCTGGGGCGTCCAAGAGGGCGGTTGGGAACGTGAGGGCGATCAAAGCACACCCCGCAAAGCCGCGCGGCGGCGCGCGGCCAGCGGCCGTTGCCGTGCCAGCGGCGAGCGTCACGGGCGAGCGCCTCGCTGCTGCTGCGTGGGCCGAAGCTGATGTCGCGCTCGCGATCGCGTGGCGCGATGCGCGCGCCGCAACACGGGAGATCGAAGCGGCCGCGCGCGCCAGCAACCGCATCGATGCCGTAAAAGCGCGCCTCTCGCAAAAGCTCAACAACGCCGCGGCCGAAACGCTGAGCGTGACGCAGGCGCTCAATCGCGCTGCGCGCTTGCGCGGGCTCGAACTTTTCGGGGACGAAAAGGGCGTTCAGGAATTCGACCCGAGCCAGCACGAGACGAG
This sequence comes from uncultured Caulobacteraceae bacterium, assembly GCA_964564595.1. Classification (GTDB taxonomy): domain Bacteria; phylum Pseudomonadota; class Alphaproteobacteria; order Caulobacterales; family Aquidulcibacteraceae; genus JBEVOS01. The sequence continues at coordinate 7,369 of CAZMCA010000008.1, read as the reverse complement.
CGCGCGCGCTGCGGCGGCTGGCGCGCTCGTGCGCGTGGTGCGTCAGGGCGTGCGCCGGCGTGTTGGCGGCCAGCATCTGGTGATCGTGCGTGCGCTTGTGCGCGCCGTCAGGCCGGGCGCGTGAGCGGCCATCTCTGTATCGATCTGGGCACCGCCTTTTCCAAGGCGGTGGAAGCCCGCGCCGATGCCGAGACCGCCGTCGATCCTGCATCGCTCAACATTTTGAACATCGGCGAAATCGCGGGCGAGGTGAGCCCGGTGATGGTCTCCTCGGCGCTATTCATCGGCGATGATCGCCTGCATTTCGGCGCGCGCGCGGTGCGCGCTTGCGAAGCGCGGCTCGATCAGGGCCGTGAGGGCTTGTTCGCATTCAAATCCATCGTTGGCGCACCCGACCTTGCACACGCGATCGAAGCGCGCCCGGCAAAGCAAGTCGATCCAAGCGGCGCGTTTCGCCGGCGCGATCTCATCGTGCTCTATCTTGCGTGGCTGGTGCGGCTCGCCGAAGCGGCGGGCGGCGACATTCGCACGCGGGGCCTCCGGTACACGCGCCCCGATTGGCCGACGGCCGAAGGCGATCCGGACGCGTTAGTTGCGCGCTTGTTCGAAGAGGCGGTGGCGGTGATCGATCGCGTCGGCGACGCGCTGACGGCGCCGGAAGGGCTTGCATGCGATGTGGCGCTTGCCGCTGTGGCGGCGGCGCGCACTGCCCAGCCGATGCGCCCAGTCGTTGAAGGCGCGGCGTTCGAGGCGGTGGCGGCCGCGTCGTGTCATGCGCTGATGAGCGCGGGCGTGCGGCGCGTGCTTGTGTTCGATATCGGCGCGGGCACGACGGACTTCGCGGCGCTCCGGATCGATCAAGGCAGGCTCAGCGAAATTCCGGCCGCACGGCGCACGATCGCGATCGGGGGGGATTTTCTCGATCAGACGCTGCTCGATGTGGCGATCCAGAAGGCGCGCGGCCTCAAGACGGTGAGCGAGAAGGCGCGCGCGTGGCGCGGCGCGCTCAAGGTGCGCGAGTGCAAGGAGCAGGTGTTCTCCGAAGGCCGCGGCGTGATGCTGATCGACGGCAAGCCGATGATCGTGAAGCTGTCTGAGATTTCCGGTCAGCGCGATTTCAGCCAGGCGAAGAAGACGCTGCAACGCGCGCTCGCCGATGCGCTCGATGCTTTGAGCGCGGACGTGAAGGGCGAGCGCAACCCGGTGGTGCACGTCGTGCTCGCGGGCGGCGGGGCCAATCTCAAATTCGTACAGGAAATGGTGCGGGGCGCGAAGGCGAAGGGCGCCAAAGTCGAGGCGCTGCCGATCGCCCCGGCGTGGACGCACGATGCGCGCTTCGGCGGCAATCTTGCGCCAATTTTTCCGCAGCTCTCGATCGCGATTGGCGCTGCGGTGGCGCCAGCGGCGCTGCTCATTCGCCAACCGATCGCCGCCACGACCTGACGATGAGCTGGCGCCGGCGAATTGAGCGCGCCGCCGTTCTGGCGCAAGTGCCTTACGCCTATCTGGTCGCGCACAGGGCTCGATTTCGCGGCGCGTTTCAAAGCCGCGCCGCGGCGCTTGCGGCGATCCCGCCGCAGAAACTCGCCGGCTACGATCACGAGGCCGCCGTCACGGTCCATCACCAGTTCATGGAGCGCGTAAACCCGGAAGATTATCCGGTGCTCTATTGGCTGCAGCGCCTGCTGCCGGAGATCGCGAGCGTGGTCGATGCGGGAGGCCATATTGGCGTCAAATATCGCGCCTTCCGGCCGTATCTCGATGTTGGCGCGCTCGATTGGACGGTGTTGGAAACGCCGGTGATGGCGCGCGCGGGGCGCGCCGCGCGCACGCCGGAGGATACAACGCTCAGCTTCGTCGATCGCGCGGAAGACTGCCCGCAAGCGGATGTGTTGTTCGGCTCAGGCCTCCTGCAATACGCCGATGAGACCATTGACGCTTTGATTGGGCGTTTGCCCGCGCCGCCACGCCATGTGCTGCTCAACAAGGTCGCGACGCGCGATGGGCCTTCGTTGTTCACGATTGAAAATTTCGGCAAGGTCGAGGTGCCGTATCACATGCGGCCGATGAACGAGGTGTCGAACGGCTTGAGCGTGGCTGGCTACGAGATCGTGGATTCCTGGACCATTCCCTCGCACGCCCACGTGATCCCAACGCACCCGCATCTGGGCGCGTCCGTCAGCCGCGGCTACTACGCGCGCCGCCGCTAGAAGCACCTTTCGGCGCTCAGCCGCTCTGAATTGCTGGGCTTCTCGCGGGCGTGAGCAAGCTGCGGGCCGCGCCCGTCAGGCGCCGTTCGATCAGTACGTGCACCGCCAGGCCCAGTGCGGCGCTTGCGGCGGCGGCGAGCGCAACGAGCGGCAATTGTGGCGCATCCGCGAGCGGGCTGAAGCTTCGTAGCGCCTTGGCGTAAGCGAGCATGACGAACGGATGGAAGAGGTAGATCGCGTAGGAGGCGTCGCCCAAGCGCACGCAGAAGCGCCCAAGTACTGAGGCGCCGAGCCGCCAGCGCAAGCTTGCCGCGACAATGATCAAAGCGGGCGCGCCCCAGGCCCAGATGCGGTCGGACGGATCAAGGCCGCCAGTGCTTCCATGCGCGATGAAGATCGGCGCGGCGAGCAGAGCGGCAAAGCTGAGGCAGGCAAGCGACTGCAACGCTGCGCCCGAAAAGCGCCAGGCGCGGTACGCGAGGCCAAGCGCAAGACCAAAACAAAATTCAAGCACGATCGGGCTCGAATGAAACGTGCGCGCAGCCTCGTCTACCAAGAGAGACGATGCGAGCGCTTGGAAGAGCAAAAGTGCGGCGACGCCGCAAAGACTGATCGCCGGATTGCGGAAAAACAGCGTCAGCGCAAACAGCACGTAGAAATTCATCTCGTGCACCAGCGTCCATGCGACGCCGACGAGGAGCGGATCGCTCGGCAGCAAAAGCAGCGAGCGAAAGATGCTCGCGCCCGTCAGCGCGAGACTGTCGTAGAACCCGATCGACCATGCCGCGAGCACGGCCGCCGCCGCGAGCCAGTAGAGCGGATAGATCCGTGCGATGCGCTTGCTCAAAAAACGCAGCGGCGCGTCCGGCGCGCCCGCGGCCGGGAACGCGATCGTCAGCATGATGAAGCCGCTGATGACAAAGAACAGGTCGACGCCGGCGGCCCCGGTGGTCGTTACCCAATCGGGCGCGGCGGGCGCTGCGTGCGCGTAGAGCGACTCTTCCAGGGCGTGATGGACAACGACCATGAGCGCCGCGAGCGCGCGCAGCGCTTGCAGCCCCTCGAGCGTGGGGCGCGGCGCGCCAGTTTGATCGTTCACTTCGCCACCCCGAAGCCGCCCGCCCAAAGATCGTTGCGCGCCGTTTTAACTATGTTGAAATTTTAGCGACCCGGCACTGAACGCGCGTTTTTGGGGAAGTTTTGGAGCACACGCGCCAAAACAACCGGCATCCTGGCGCCGGTAGCTGCGCCGCCCCGCGGTATGATTGTATGGCGCTATCGCGCCGCTTCGATCAGCGCGGTGAAGAGGGGGCTTTGCGCTTGCGCGTCGAGTTCGGGGTGCCACTGAACGCCGATGGCGAAGCGGAGTCCCGGATATTCGACCGCTTCGATAACGCCGTCTGGCGCGTGCGCGGCGGCGATGGCGCCTGGGCCGAGGGCGACGACGTCTTCCTTGTGCGCGGAGCTGACCTCCAGCGCCGCGCCGAGAAGCGTGGCCAGGCGCGTGTCCTGCGCGACGGACACGGCGTGGCGCGCAACGCCCGTTGCCGGATCGCCGTGGCGCACCGTCGATCCATCCGCGCGCGGCACATGGCCGACGAACGCGATCTTGCCGGCGCCCGCGCCAGCCATCACCTGCATGCCGTTGCATATGCCGAGCAAGGGGCGGTCTTGTGCGAACAGCTTTTCGATCAGCGCGACTTCGAAATCGCGCCGTAGCGTCGGCGCGGCGGCGAGAGCGGGGGGCGGCGGCGCTGCGTACCAGTTCGGGTCGAAGCGATAATCGCCGCCGGGGATGAGCCAGCCGTCGCAGAGCGCGAGGTAATCATCGAGCGCCTCAAGCGCGTAAGGGATCGCAATCGGCGCGCCGCCCACGCGGGCGATGGCGTCAAAGTAGGCCATGCGCAGCGCGTAATAGGGCCGGCGCGCGAAGGCGCTGCCGTCCTGCGGCGGATCGAGCGCTTCGTCGAGAACGATGCCGATGATGGGGCGTTTGGACATGCGTGCATGCTAGCGCGATTTGCCCGCGTTTCGTGTAGTGTTCACGCATGTGCATCGCGTGCGAATGGGCCGAACAGGCAAGCCTTCTGGAGAAGTGGCGCGAAAGCCGCGCGCTTCGGGCACTCAACGATGAAGCGCCAGCTGAAGATCACGCGCGCGACCCAACCCCCTCCCCGCGGGGGGGGGGGGGGGGGGGGGGGGGGGAGCCCCGCCGCGGGGGCTGGTTGTGTGGGTTGGGTGGGGGGGCCCGGAGGCGGGGGGATTGAAACCCCCCCCACC
>CAZMCA010000008.1:0-2869 GCA_964564595.1 uncultured Caulobacteraceae bacterium | reverse complement strand
GCGTCGCCTTCATGCGTGATGATTCACCCCACCCCCTGCCCCCTCCCCTCGCGGGGAGGGGAGGCGGCTAGAAAATCACGGTCCGCAGGCCGTTGAGCAGGATGCGGCGCTCCGCGTGCCATTTCACGGCGCGCGCGAGGACGACGGCTTCGATGTCGCGCCCAACGGCCATGAAATCCGATGTGGTTTGGTTGTGGCGCACGCGTTCGACCGATTGCTCGATGATCGGGCCTTCGTCCAAGTCAGATGTCACGTAGTGCGCGGTGGCGCCGATCAGCTTTACGCCGCGCTCGTGCGCGCGCTGGTAGGGGCGTGCGCCCATGAAGCTCGGCAGGAATGAGTGGTGAATGTTGATGATGCGCCCGGCGTAGCGGTCGCATAGCTCGGGCGTCAGCACCTGCATGTAGCGCGCCAGCACGATGAGTTCTGCGTTCATCGCTTCGAACGTTTCGCCGAGCTTCTTCATTTGCGCGGCCTTGGTCTCCTTCGTCACCGGGATGTGGACGAAGGGCAGGCCGTAGGACTTTTCGACGAAGTCCTTGAAGTCCGTGTGATTGGAAACAACGCCCGCGATGTCGATCGGCAGTGCGCCGATGCGCGCGCGATATAAGAGATCGTTGAGGCAATGGCCGAATTTCGAAACGAGGATCAGCGTGCGCGGCTTGATGCTCTGATCGTAGAAGCGCGCATCCATGCGATACTTCGCGGCGACGGGCTTGAACGCTTCGCGCAACGTTTCGAGCGTGACGCCGCGTGTCGATTCAAACGCGGTGCGCAGGAAGAACTGGCCGTTCTCGGGATCGCCGTATTGGGCGCTCTCCAGGATGTTGCAGCCGTGCTCGACGTAGAACCGCGAGGTATCGGCGACGATCCCGATCCCGTCAGGGCAGGCGATCGTCAGCAGGTAGGTGGGGTGGGCGGACGAGCCGTGATCGGGCGTCTCGCTCTCGAAGAGGGCGGTCATTGATGTTCTTGGGCTGGGCGACTTTGGCGGGGCACTTTGGGTTGCGCCTCATTTGTATGCAAGACGTTCTATTTTGGGGATAAGCGCGCGGCGGCGGCGCCCGCCTGGGCTGCCTCCCGAAGGCGCCTTCTGGAGATTATACATTGCAAACAAGCGCTTGGGCTGCCCTCGGCTCTCGCTTTTTGGGGCCGGGGGCGCCTAAGAGGCATCGCGTCGCGGCAGGAAGCGCATCAAAACCGCGCTTTCGGGTTTACATCGCCTTCGCGTGCGCGGAAGACGTGCGCCGCACGGGCGTGGGGCCTGCCGTTTCGTATTGAGGAGCCATCGATGAGCAGCCAGCGGGCGAGCTACATCTTCACCAGCGAGAGCGTGTCGGAAGGCCACCCGGACAAGGTCGCCGATCGCATCTCGGACACGGTCGTGGACGCGTTCCTCGGCGCTGACCCCTATGCCCGCGTCGCGTGCGAAACGCTGGTGACGACGCAGCGCATCATCATTGCTGGCGAAGTGCGCGGTCCTGGCGAAGTGGTCGCGGGCCTAGAAGACAAGATCCGCGCCGCGGTGAAGGACATCGGCTACGAGCAATCGGGCTTCCACTGGGCGACGGCGCATTACGAGTGCCACCTGCACGCTCAATCGGCCGACATCGCGATGGGCGTCGATAGCTCGTCGAACAAGGATGAGGGCGCGGGCGACCAGGGCATCATGTTCGGCTACGCGACGAACGAAACGCCTGAGCTGATGCCGGCGACGCTGCAATACTCGCAGAACATCCTGATGAAGCTCGCCGAAGTTCGGAAGAACGGCAAAGAGAAGGGTCTCGAACCCGACGCGAAGAGCCAAGTCACCCTCCAATACGAAAACGGCAAGCCCGTGCGAGCAACGAGCATCGTGCTCTCGACGCAGCACAAAGAAGGCCTCACGCCGAAGGACGTCGAGAAGATCGTCCGTCCCTACATCGAAGGCGTGCTCCCCAAGAGCTTCATCGACGCCAAGACCGAGTGGCACGTGAACCCGACGGGCAATTTCGTGATCGGCGGGCCCGATGGCGACACGGGCCTCACCGGCCGCAAGATCATCGTCGATACGTATGGCGGCGCCGCGCCCCACGGCGGCGGCGCGTTCTCGGGCAAGGATCCGACGAAGGTCGATCGCTCTGCCGCGTATGCGTGCCGCTATCTCGCGAAGAACGTCGTGGCCGCAGGGCTTGCCGATAAGTGCACGATCCAAATCGGTTACGCGATCGGCGTCGCTAAGCCGCTGTCGTTCTACGTCGATCTGCACGGCGGCAAGAACGTCGATCCGGCCAAGCTTGAGGCGATCCTGCCGGAGCTGATGGGCGGCTGCTCGCCGCGCGCGATCCGCGAGCACCTGAAGCTCAATCGCCCGATCTACGCGCGCACCGCGGCGTATGGGCACTTCGGGCGCACGCCCGACGGCGACGGCGGCTTCTCCTGGGAAAAGACCGACCTCGTGGACGAGCTGAAGCGCGCCTTTTAGGCGCAGCGCTTGCGTTGAAAATTGGCGCGCGCGCTGCTATGAGCGGCGCCGCGTCAAGGAGCGCTGCGACGGCCCGGTGTTAACACCTGAGCGCCGCCAGGCTTGATGCGGTTGTCCCCACAACGGCGCTCGCGGTTCTCTTTCGAAGGAGGGCGCGCGATGAGCGCATCTAAAGACTACGTAATCGCTGACATTGGGCTTGCGGATTTCGGCCGCAAGGAACTCGACATCGCCGAAACCGAAATGCCCGGCCTGATGGCCACGCGCGCCGAATACAAGCAGGCGCAGCCGCTCAAAGGCGCGCGCATCGCCGGTTCGCTGCACATGACCATCCAGACCGGCGTGCTGATCGAAACGCTGAAGGCGCTCGGCGCGGACGTGCGCTGGGCCTCGTGCAACATCTTC
>CAZMCA010000007.1:0-44732 GCA_964564595.1 uncultured Caulobacteraceae bacterium | reverse complement strand
TGCGACGAAGCCACGGCCATGCGTTTCATGACGGAGGTGGCGTTCCAGGAAGAGCGCGAAGCCGCCGGCAAATGGGTGCGCGCGCAACTCTCCTCGACGCAGCTCTCAACCTATTTCGTCGGCCTCGAAGAACACCTCGCCGCCCGCGAAGCCGCCCGCGCCAAGTGGGGCGCGAGCTTCAACATCAAGCGCTACCACGACGGCATCTTGAGCTTCGGCTCCCCCGGCGTCCGGTTCGCCCGCGCGCTGCTGCTGGACGAGCCAATCAGCTAGCGCGGCCAATCAGCTCGCGCGGAACGTCAGCGGCGCCACGCGCTCGAAGTGCGCCGCGACGAACCAGGGCGCGAGGTAGCGCGCGTAGGCGCATTGCAGGGCCGGCGCGAGTTCGAAAAAGCTCGCGACCGTCCTGCCCCGGCAGCCCGGCGCGCCGCACGCGCACGTCCACGACGCACCGCCATGCGTGTTGATCATGTAGTCGTACGTGATCTCCTCGCCGGCCGCGATGTCGCGCATGGCGGCGATGAACCATCCGTATGGCCGATCGAGGTGATAGGCGTTCGGCGCGCACGAATGGTTCACATGCCGCGCCGGCGCATCGATCAGGAAGGTGCGCCCTTCGATGTAGCGGCAATGATCGGCCGCTTCGTCGCGCGCAAGCGGCGCCGCGGCCGTCACCTCGCGCACGATCGGCACATGCGCCAGGATTTCGCCGGCCTTGAAGCTCTGCACTGCAAAGACTCCAAGGCCGGCGATTCCGGACCGGCGCGTTTCTATGCCCGCGCGCATTACGCGGCCTCGTGCAGCTTGTCGCCCTGGCTTAAGGCATGGAGGCGCGCGTAGAGGCCGTTGCCCTCGATGAGATCGAGGTGGCGGCCCTGCTCCACGATGCGGCCCTGGTCGAACACCAGGATGCGGTCGGCGTTGCGCACGGTCGAAAGCCGGTGCGCGATCACGATCGTGGTGCGCCCTTCTTTCAACTCCGCCATCGCCGCCTGCACGTCCCGCTCGGTCTCGACGTCGAGCGAAGAGGTCGCCTCGTCGAGAATGAGCACCGGCGCATCGGCGAGGAAGGCGCGCGCCAGCGCCACACGCTGACGCTCACCGCCCGACAGCTTCACGCCGCGCTCGCCGACTTCCGTGTCGTAACCTTTCGGCAGACGCGAGATGAAGTCATGTGCGCGCGCACGCTTGGCCGCCGCGACCACGCATTCCAGCGTGGCCTCCGGATGCGCGTACGCGATGTTCTCCGCAAGCGAGCGGTGGAAGAGCGCCGGATCTTGCGGCACCAGCGCGATGTGCTGGCGCAACGTCTCCTGCTTCACGCTCCGCACGTCCTGCCCGTCAATGACGATCGCGCCGCCGTCTACGTCGTAGAGACGCTGCACAAGCTTCACGAAGGTCGACTTGCCCGAGCCCGTCGGCCCCACCAGCGCCACCGTCTCACCGGGATGAATGGTGAGCGAGAAGTCGCGGTAGAGCGCCGCTTCCTGCGTCTTGTAGCGGAACGCCACGTGCTCGAACCGGATCTCGCCCGGCCCCGGCTGGAACGGAAGCGCATCGGGCATGTCCGCGATCTCGGCCGCATCGCTTTCGTAGGCGACGACGTCCTCGATCTCGGCGAAGCTCTTCTGCAGCATCTGCAGATTTTCGCCGAGGTTCCGCAGATGCCCGCTCACCAGGAAGAACACGGTGATCGCGAACGCCGCATCGCCCGCATTGGCCCGCCCCGCCCGCCACTCGAGCAGCACGAGCCCAACGAGCCCCGCGATCAGCACGAACAGCAGGAGGTTCTGCACGATCCAAGCGTTGGTGAACCGCGTCCAAACGTTCAGCGCCTTGTTGCGCCAATCGCTCACCACCGCATCGAACCGGCCTTGCTCACGCGCTTCTGCGCCGAACGCTTTGACGGTCGCGTTCGAGCCAACCGCATCCGCGAGCGCCGCGCCAATGCGCGTGTCCGCGCTGTTGGAGAGGCGGTTCGCCGCCGCGATGTAGTAACGTGAGAAGAGGTAGGTCGAGAGGAAGTAGAGCGCGATCGTCACGCCGACGAACGCCCCGATCAGCGGCCAGCGCGCCGCCGTCAGCACCGTGACGCCGATCAGCACCACCGCCGCCGGCAGCACGAACCACACCACCGTGTCGCTGATCCGGTCATACGCCCACATCGCGCGCGAAATCCGCCGCACCGTGGCGCCAGCGAAATTGTTGGCGTGCCAATCGGCGCTGAACCGCTGCACGTCCCCAAAGCCGCGCGACACGATGTTGCGCATGTTGTTCGCCGCGAACGGCATCCAAAACCGCACGCCGATGTTGCGCGCAAAGTGCATCACGAACGCGATGATCGCGAACGCGATGTAGACTTCGGTTGCAGCCGCAACGCCCGCCTCCGTCGGCCCCTCGGTCAGCGCCGAAACCAGCCGCCCCGAGATCACCGGCAGCGCCAGATCGCACGACACGCCGATCACGAAAAACACGAAGAACCCGGCCAGCAGCTTCGGCTGCGAGGACCAGTGCCGCCAGAGATAGGCGCATATCTCCAGCACCGTTTTCTTCTTCAGACGATCGTCGTCATCGTCCTCGAACTCATAAGACTCGCTCATTGGGAGCACCGCGCAGTGAGGGCGCGAGGGCGGCGCAAAGACGAAGCGCCAAGTCGCACCGATGTTGAAAGAAAGTTGAAAACCAGGGGTTTGGAAGAAGCCGCAAAAGCGGACGTCTCGGACAAAGCGCCGAGACGGGAGCGATGACGCTCACGATCCAGGGCTCTAGCTCGCGCTGAGAGAAGGGCTTGGCGCGCACCCGTGCATACCGCCGGGAACGCGGACCGCGACGATCTCTCAGAACGCCGCCGGAGTTAGGATCGGGCCATCAAAGTCGTAGTGCTTCCAAACATTCGCATGGGAGGCGGGTCATACGCCGCGTCGCGCGCTGCGTCCAGCCGCCGCACCTAAGCGATCACGCGGGTGTGTCCATCGCGCATCATGTCAGTAGCTGGCACGCCCATTCGCGCTTATCGACAACACGACATGCCGACGCCCGCAGACTCCCTCTCCCGCCACTGGACCGAGCGGCTGCCGCCGAAGTGGAAGCCGTATGCGCAGCTATCGCGCCTCGATCGCCCGATCGGCTGGCAATTGCTCATGCTGCCGGGCTGGATGGGCATTGCGCTGGTGCGCACCAATGACGGCTTCTTCCAGGAAGACGCGCTCTATGCCGGCGCGTTCCTGCTCGGTGCGATCGCGATGCGCGGGGCTGGCTGCACCTATAACGACATCGTCGACCGCGACATCGACGCGAAGGTGGCGCGCACGCGCGCGCGGCCGATCCCATCTGGCGCGGTCACGCTCCGCTCGGCGTGGGCGTGGCTCGTCGCGCAATGTGCGCTAGGGCTCGTTGCGTTGATGGCGTTTCCGGTGATGGCGCAGATCACAGCGCTCGCCGCGCTGCCGTTGGTCGCGCTCTACCCGTTCATGAAGCGGATCACGTGGTGGCCGCAGGCGTGGCTCGGGCTGGCGTTCTCTTGGGGCGCGCTCGTCGGCGCGATGGCGGTGTCGATCCCGTCACAATGGCCGACGGAGATGTTCGCGCTCTACGCCGGATGCATCTGCTGGGTGATCGCGTACGACACGATCTACGCGCTGCAAGACCGCGAAGACGACGCGCTCATCGGCGTGCGCTCTACCGCGCGTCTGTTCGGCGACAAATGGCGACCGATCACGACCGGCTTCTACATCGCTGCGCTCGCGCTCTGGGGCGGCGCGGCCTATCTCGCCGGCGCCGATTGGCCGACCGTTGCGGGCCTCGGACTCGTCGGCGCGTTTTTGATCTGGCCGCTCATCCAGCACGCCGATCCCGGCAAGGAAGGCACGGCGCTCGCCGCGTTCAAACAAAACGCGGTGGTTGGCCTGGCCATCGTCGCGGTGTTTGCGTTCGAGCCGCTCGCCCGCACGCTGCGGCCGTTCTTGAATTAGCGCGATGAACGTCACGAGACTCAGACTTGCGTTCCATCGCGTATTTCACTTTTTCGCTCATGCCGTCACGTTGCTCTATATTGCGGGCGCGATCGGCTTTGCACTTGCCGGGAGTGCGGATGCGATTTTGCAGCTCGGTTGGTCGCTGGGCTGGGCCACAGCCGCGGCCGGAGTCTTTATGGCTCTGATCGGGATCGGATTTTACAAGTTGTTTGGCCTTTCATCTCGCGTCGTTGAGAAGCTCATCGTCGCCACAGCCGACGGCGCTCCGCCGAGGGAAAACGATGCCGAGCGCTAAACCCAAACTCGCCCCGCCCGAAGCGCATCTCATCAAAGTCTGCGACGGCATGGCCAAGGTGATCCGCGCGCACGCGCCGTTTCCGAGCGCGCCGCAGCTTCCCGTCGCGCCCTACGAGTCGCTGTTTCGCGCGATCGTCTTTCAGCAGCTCTCCACCAAAGCTGCGACCACGATCTACAATCGCGTGCTCGCGCTCTTTCCTGACAAGCCGCACCCGACGCCGCTGCAGATCATCCGCGCGCCGGATGAAAAGCTCCGCAGCGCCGGTCTCTCACGCCAGAAGATCGCCGCCCTCAAAGATCTCGCCGCCAAGCGCCGCTCGGGCCTCGTGCCGGACATGGGCGAACTCGAAGCGTTGAGCGATGCGGAAATCATCGAGCGCCTGGTCGCGGTGCGCGGCGTTGGGCGCTGGACGGTCGAGATGTATCTGATCTTCACGCTCGGGCGGCCCGACGTGCTGCCTGTGGATGATCTCGCCGTGCGCAAAGGCGCCGAGCGCATGTTCGAGCGCACCTTCAAACCCAAAGAGCTCGATGAATTCGGCGCGCGCTGGGCGCCGTGGCGGTCCGCCGCCGCCTGGCACTTCTGGCGCTACATGGAAATCAAGACGCTCGAAGCGCCGGAAGCGGACTAAAGAGACAGCGCAGCCGACTCCGCCTAGCTCCGCGTCACGAACACTTACGGATGTGCAATGTCTGCGGTGTTGGCGCGTCCATGTGGCTGCGCTAAGCCCGGCCAGCCCCAAAATCAGGAGACGCGACCTGTGACGAAGATCTTCACGCGCACGCTTGCCGCCGCCGCCTTCGCCGCGATCACGCTGGCCGCCGGCCCCGCCGCCGCGAACTGGACCTTCGGCTACGACACGACGGCTGGTCTCGTCACCGCAACGAACATGGATGGCGATGATGTCGCCGTCAGCTTCACCTGCCGCCCGCCGTCGGGGGAAATCCTGATCACGGATTACACGTTCGGCCGCGTGCGCGGAAACCAGGCCGCCGTGCGCGTCGGCGATCTCACGATCAACGTGCCCGCGCGCGGCGAACGCGTGAACCGGCGCCGCGCGCTGGTCATTCCGCTGCCGCAAAGCCCGCCGGTGCTCGCCGCCGTGCGTGAGGGCGTGCCGATGTCGGTCGCGATCGGCGGGCGCACGCATGAACTCGCCGCCGGCGCCGGCGTGAAGCTCCGGGAAGTCGCGCAAAGCTGCTGGACTCAATAGCGAAAGGGAGCGGGTCCGAAGACCCGCTCCAAGTTCGGCTCGAGGGTGCGAGACCAAGTCAGGGCAATGACTAGTCACGCATCGCAAGCGTGAACGGCTGCGCGTCCGCGAACCGCACGCCGGCATTCTCCGCCGCCGCAATCGCCATCGAGCGCGCGGCCGTGCGGCACTCGCGGTAGGCACGACGCTCCGCATGAAAGCCCGGCCCGTACGACGATGGCCGCGGCCCGCAGACATCGCGCGTCGCGCGATCGATGCGGTGCGACAACGTCTCCATGCCAGCTTGCGTCGTCAGATTGAGGTCGGCGGTTGCGACACGCATGGTGCGCGTCGAGGTCGTTTCAGCGTTGGCGACGCCCGCGGTGCAAGCGAGGGCGAGAGCGGCGAGGGCGAAGCGCAGAGAAGAACGTTTCAGAGAGGTCATGGCAGTCACTCCGTTAGCGACGCCCTCACCTTGCCGCTGCGGCGCCCGCCCTGCCGCGACCGCGGTCACGCATCCGCAAAACGTGCTATGGTGGGCCCATGCCCGCCGTCGCCCGCATCGACCCGAAGGACATCTTTACGCCGCCCGAATGGGCGCGCTTGTCGAAGCGCTCGTCCTGGCGCGGCCTGATGCTGATCGCCGGCGCGTGGGCCGTGATCCTCGGCGCGGGCGCGCTCTTCATCGCGTTCCCGAACCCGCTCACCTACGTGCTCGCCGTCATGCTGATCGGCGCGCGCCAACTTGGGCTCGCGATCCTTGGGCACGACGCCGCGCACGGCGCGCTGCATTCAAACTTGAAGATCAACGACTGGGCCGCCGATTGGCTCTGCAATGCGCCGACCGGCGGCAGCGTGAAGCGCTATCGCCCCTATCACCTGCAGCACCACAAATTCACCGAGCAGCCGGAAGATCCGGACCTTGGGCTTTCGGCGCCGTTCCCGATCACGCGCGTCAGCCTGCGGCGCAAGATCATCCGCGATCTCACCGGCCAGACGTTCTTCAAGCAGCGCATCCGCCCGTACATCGATGCGTGGTTCTTCGGAAAGAAGATGAACCCACCGCGCGTCGCGGATAATCCGGGCCTGCGCTTCTGGATCGTCAACGGCGCCGCGATCGTTGCGCTCACCGCGGCCGGTTATTGGTGGGCGTGGCTCGCGCTCTGGATCGTGCCGATGGCGACATGGCTCCCGCTCGTCACGCGCCTGCGCAACATCGCCGAGCACGCGATGGTCGGCACCGAGGCCGATCCCTTCACGCACGCGCGCACCACGCTCGCGAACCCGATCGAGCGGCTCTTCATCGCGCCGTTCTGGGTGCACTATCACGGCGAGCATCACGTGTTCATGCACGTGCCCTGCTACAATTTGCCCGAAACGCACCGCCTGCTGATGGAAAAAGGCTACGGCCCCCGTATGCGCATCGCACGCGGCTACATCGACGTGCTGAAGGCCGCGACCAGCAAGCCCGTCCCCGCGCAGCCCGTCGCTGCCTAAGCGGCGCCCCGCACCACAACCTTGCCGAAATGCGCGCCGCTTTCGAGATAGGTGAACGCCGCGCGCGCGTCTTCAAATGCAAACGTTTTGTCGATCACAGGCTTCAGCGCCGCTGACGAAACGACGCGCACCAGCTCCTCGAGCCCCACGCGGTCACCGACCGTGATGTTGCGGATCGTCGAACCGCTGGTCTTGAAGCTGAAGAAATCGATCCCCGGATTCTCCGACGACAAGAACCCGATCGACGCAATCTCGCCACCGAGCGCAACCGCGCGCAAAGACTGCGCGATCGTGCCCGGCCCGCCGACTTCCACCACGCGATCGACACCGCGCTTATCCGCCAGCGCGCGCACGCGCTTTCCCCACTCGGCTTCTTCCGCGTAGTTCACGACATGCTTTGCGCCCATCGCGCTCAGCCGCTCGGCCTTCTTGGCGCTCGACGTTGTGGCGATCACGTCCGCGCCAAGCGCGCGCCCAAGCTGCAGCGCAAAAATCGAAACGCCGCCTGTGCCCTGGACCAACACGGATTGCCCCGCACGGATGGGCGCTGCGCCGCCAAGCGCGCTCCACGCTGTCAGCCCCGCACACGGCAGCGTCGACGCTTCCTCATACGAAAGCGACGCCGGAACCGTCACCACCGCATCTTGTGAGACCGTCTTGTACTCGCAGAGCCACCCATCCTTCGCGTCGCCGTAGCTCTCGCGCCCAACGCTCGCCGGCATCGGCCCGCCATACCAGCGCGGGTGAAACGCGCCAATCACGCGATCGCCAACCGCCAAGCCCTCAACGCCAGCGCCAACCTCAACCACCTCACCAGCGCCATCGCTTGTCGGGATCAGCCCTTTCTTGTACGCGCGCGGATAGCGGCCGTTCAGCATGGCGATGTCGCGGTAGTTCAGCGAGACCGCATGCACTCGGATCAACACCTCGCCGCGCTGCGGCTTTTCCTGCGGCTCATCGCGAACGCGCAAATCCTCGATGCTCGTGAAATCGTCGAACCTGTAAGCGCGCATCAAGCCATCTCCCGCGGGCGCACATCGTGATCGCCGACATTCCCGCTTTCATCCGGGACAATACGCGCATCTCCGCCCCAAGCCATGTGCCGGAGCTAAAGCTGCATTTAGCGGATGACGCCGTCGCGCTCTGGGAGATGACAGAAGAGGAACTCGGCCGCATCGGGCTGCCGCCGCCGTTCTGGGCGTTCGCGTGGGCGGGCGGCCAGGCGCTCGCGCGCTATGTGCTCGACAACCCGGAAATCGCGCGCGGCAAGCGCGTGATGGACGTCGCCTCCGGTTCGGGCCTCGTCGCCATCGCCGCGATGAAAGCGGGCGCCGCCAGCGCCGTCGCGGTCGACATCGATCCGTTCTGCGCGCCCGCCGCCACGCTCAACGCCGCGCTCAACGACGTGACGATCGCAACGAGCGACGCCGACCCGATCGGCGCGCCGACGGCCTGCGACCTCATCCTCGTCGGCGATCTCTTCTACGAACGCGACCTCGCCGCGCGGCTCTTGGCGTGGCTCGAAGAGATGCGCGCAGAAGGCAAAACCGTCCTCATCGGCGATCCCGGCCGCACGTACCTGCCGAAAGACCACCTCGAACAACGCGCCGAATACGCCGTCCCCACGATCCGCGCGCTCGAAGACAGCGAAGTGAAGCGGACGTGGGTGTGGGCGCTCCGCAACGCCTAAAACGCTCCCCGGACAGCGCGCAGCGCTGATCTGGGGCTCAGGGCGGTGCGCGCAGCGTTTGCCCTGGGTCCCGGCACTCCGCTTCGCTACGGCCGGGAGGCGGTAACACCCGATTGAGCGCTCCTACGTCCGCCCTCACAAAATCTCGCGCGCCAACGTCCCAAATTTCTGAATGATGCACCTCATACACAACCGGAGCGCCCGACATGACCCAACCCACAGCCATCGTCGTCGGCGTCGGCGCGCTTGAGGGCGTCGGGGCCGCGGTCACGCGGCGCTTTGCGCGCGAGGGCTATCACGTGTTCGCCGCCGGCCGCACGCAGGCCAAGCTCGACGCGGTCGCTGCGGCCGTCGCCAAAGACGGCGCAGGCTCAGCAGAACCCATCGTCGCGGACGCAACGAGTGAAGAAGCCGTCGCCGCGCTCTTCGCCCGCGCCTTCGCGCCCGCCGCCGGCAAAGCGATCCCCGATGTCGTCGTGTTCAACGCGGGCGACAATCGCCCCGTCCCGTTCCGCGACATCACGCCCGCGCAATTCGAAGCGTTCTGGCGCATTGGCTGTTACGCGGGCTTCGTCGTCGGCCGCGAAGCCGCCAAACACCTCGTCCCGCTCGGCCGCGGCACGATCATCTTCACCGGCGCGTCAGGCTCGCTGCGCGGCAAGCAGAACTTCGCGCATTTCGCCGCCGCCAAAGCCGGCCTCCGAATGGTTGCGCAAAGCATGGCGCGCGAGTTTGGCCCGCAAGGCATCCATGTCGCGCACACAATCATCGACGGCGGCATCGATGGCGCACGCCTCAACACCGCAGCGCCTGGTCTCAAAGACATGCGCGGCGAAAACGGCATGCTCCAAGTCGAGCCGATCGCGGACGCCTATTGGCAACTGCACAAGCAGCACCCCTCCGCCTGGAGCCAGGAACTCGAACTGCGTCCGTTCAAGGAGCCGTGGTGAGAGCTACTCGATCGCGCAGATCAGGCGCTGCTCTTCGGGATCGCTGACGCGCGCGCGCGCCTCGTCGCATACGGCGGCCCAGAGCGGCATGATGCGTTCGCCCACGTTGCGGCTGCGCTGCGCCAGCATGCGCGCGCCCGGCGGGCGATCCGGCCGTTCATTGAGCCACGCCGGCGCATAAGAGCCGCCGCAGCTGATCGCCACGAAGCGCCCCTCCGCGCACAACGCCGCGCGTTGAAGATTGTAGCCCCACACGACCTCCCGAAGCCTGCGCGCGAGCGTGGCGGGATCGGTCACTTCAGCGTCTGTTTCGGCGGGATTGTACTCATGCGCCGTGAGATCGGCGATCTGGCTCACCATGTGGCTCCAGCGCCCGATTGCGATGTGCAGGTAAAACGGATCGCGCTCTTCCGCGCTCGTGGAGGCGCAGCCGCTCAAGAACAGGGCCAAGCCCGCCGCAATCCACGCCCGCATCGCCGTCTCCGCCCAACACGCCAAGCGAAAGATAGCGGGTTCCTGACATTTGCGAAGCGCGACGGGCTGTTCCGGCCGCGCTATGCGCCAAATTGCAACGCGGCGAGGCGCGCATAGAGGCCGCCTTGGGCGACCAAGTCGTCATGACGCCCTTGTTCGACGATGCGCCCGCCTTCGAGCACGATGATACGATCGGCCTCCCGGACGGTGGAGAGCCGGTGCGCGATCACCAGCGTGGTGCGCCCGGCCGCCAACTTGGCGATAGCGCCCTGCACCTGCGCTTCGGACTCAGCATCGAGCGCGCTGGTGGCTTCGTCGAGCAGCAGGATCGGCGCATCGGCCAGGAACGCGCGCGCGAGCGCCACGCGCTGGCGTTCGCCGCCCGAGAGCTGCCCGCCCCGTTCACCGACGACGGTGTCATACCCCTTCGGCAGCGCGGACACGAAGCCGTGCGCCGCCGCCGCGCGCGCCGCCATCTCGATGTCGCCCGCGCCGGCGCCTTCACGGCCAAGCGCGATGTTGGCGCCTATCGTGTCGTTGAAGAGCGCGGCGTCCTGCGCGACAAGCGCGGAGGCGGCGCGCACCGAGGCAAGCGTCGCGAGCGCAATGTCCTGCCCGTCGATCGTCACGCGCCCTTCGCCCGGATCGTAAAGGCGCGCGATCAGATTGAAGATCGTCGACTTGCCCGCGCCCGATGGGCCGACGAGCGCGACAATCTCGCCCTTGCCAGCGCTGAAGCTCACGTTCGCCACCGCGGGCGCATCGCCATAGGCGAACGAAACGTTCTCGAACGCGAGGCGCCCCGCCTCGATCTGCAAAGGCTGCGCGCCCACCGCTTCCACGACCCGGGCGGGTTCATCGATCAAGCCAAAGATGCGCGTCAGCGCCGCCAGCGCTTCGTTGAGCACGGTGTTGAAGCCGCCGAGCGCGCGCGCCGCAGGGGCCGCAACGCCCACCGCCGTTACAATTCCGAGCAGATCGCCAAGCGTCATTTCGCCGGACGTGATCCGCCAGCCCGCAATCGCGATGACGCCCGCCAGCGCCAAACCGCCCAGTATTTCCAACAACGGATCAGATCGGGCGCGGTTATGCACCAGCTTCATCGCGAGCTTGCGGCGGCGCTCAAACGCCGCCTCCGCGCGCGCCGCCTCGCGCGCCTCAAGGCGATAGGTCTTGATGAAGCGCGCAGCGCCCAGGCTCTCGCTCAGCAGCGCCGTGAGTTCGCCCATCTGCGCCTGCGCGCTCTCGGTTTGGCGCCGTGCGCGCCGCGCGATGGCCGCCAGCGGGCCTGACGCGACAGCGAAGACGGCAAGCACGAACAGCGCCAGCGCCCAATCGAAGATCAGCATTGACGCGAGCGCGCCAACCAAGGTCAGCGCATCGCGCAGCACTGCCTGCGTCCCGCGCACCAAACCGTCTGAGACGACATTGATGTCGTTCGTAAAGCGCGAGACGAGCCGGCCGGTTTCCTCGCGCGCAAAGCGCGCATAATCCGCCCCCATCAGCGAAGCGAACATCGCGCCCTGAATGTCGCGCAGCACTTTGAGCGCGAGCCCTTGGCTGAGCACCGCCTGCGCCCAGATCGCCAGCGCGCGCACTGCGGTCGCGCCCACGATCGCGACCGGCGCCCAGACCGCCGCGCGCATATCGCCCGCATTCAACGCGTCGATCGCGAGCTTCAGGATGAACGCATAGGCCGTGCCGGCCGCGGCGACGAGCATCAGCGCCGGCGCGAGCAGCGCCAGATCGCCGGCGTGCCGCGACACGAACTGGCGCCACAGCCGCGCGATGAGAGAGTCCGACGTGCTCACGCCGTCCTAGTGATCGTGATCGTCGTGATGATCGGTATCGGGATTGAGCAGCCGGTGCGCATGGATGATGAAATAGCGCATGCGCGCATTATCGACCGTGCGCTGCGCTGCGCCCTTCCAGGCATCGTACGCGGCCTTGTAGCTCGGATAGGCGCCGACGAAATCGACCGCGCTCAGATCCGAAAACTCGGCGCCTTCAAAGTCCTTGAGCTCGCCGCCGATGACGAGGTGGAGGAGCTGGCGGTCGGTCATGTCGCTTCCTTCGACTGCGCGGCTGCGATGGCTGCCTCCCACTCGCGCGGGTGCGGCAGATGCTGGATGCGGTCGATTAACAGAGCGTGGAGTTCGCCCCCGCCCGTGGCGATGGCGCCCGGCGCGCGCGGATCGGGCTGATTGAACAAAAGCGGGGCGCCGTACATGTCGCTCACGCGCCCGCCGGCGGCTTCCAAAATCGCCGTCCCAGCCGCGGTGTCCCACTCGTTCTTGAAGCCGGGCATCAGCGCGCCATCGAATTGGCCTGCCGCGATCAACGACAGCCGGTAGGCGATCGAAAGCCGCCATTCGAGATCGAGCGGCGGCCACGGGCGCGGCCAGCGCGTGTCGGCGTAAAAGCGCTTGCGGCCAATCAAGCGCGCGTTCTCCAGCGGGCCGCGCTTGGTCGGCGCGATCGGCGCGCCGTTGAGCATGGGCGCGACGCCATCGCCGCCGACGAACATCTCATCGAGGATCGGATTGTAGACGACGCCGAGCACCGCCTTGTCGCCTTCGCTGAGGCCGATGGAGATGCAAAATTGCGGCTCATGCGCGAGGAAGGCGCGGGTGCCATCGATCGGGTCGACGATGAAGCAGCGTGCTTTGCCGAGGCGCTCGCCGCTGTCGGCGGTTTCTTCCGAGAGCCATCCGTACTCCGGGCGCGCGCCGCGCAGGCGTTCCGTCAGCAATTTGTCGATCGCGAGATCGACTTCCGTCACCGGGCCTTCGGCGCCCTTTTGCCAAACCTCCACCGGCGCGCCGAACGTCGCGCGGGCTAGCGCGCCGGCTTCGCGCGCGGCCGCTTCGAGGAGCGGAAGGTCAGACGCCGCCGATGGCAAGGTCATCCACGATCAAGCTGGGAATGTGCAGTGCGCCCCGCGTCTCGACATCGGCGCCAGCACGCACGCGGCCGAAGATGTCGATCAGGTTGCCCGCGACGGTGATTTCGCTCACCGGAAATGCGCGCGCGCCGCCCTCGAACCAGAAGCCAGAGACGCCGACGCTCCAATCGCCCGTATTGCCATTGAGCGAGGGTGAGAACATGTCGGTGATCAGCAGGCCCTCGCCCGCATCCGCCATCAAGCCATCGAGATCGCGATCGCCTGGGCGCACGGTGAGATTTGACGTGCCGACGCCCGGCGGGCCGCCGTGGCCATAGGTTGCGTGCCCCGTCGGCTCCATGCCGAGCTGTTGAGCCGAGGAAGCGTTGAGCAACCACGTCGTGAGCACGCCGTTCTCGATGAGCGGGCGCGCGCGAACCGCGCCGCCTTCGCCGTCGAACGTGCGCGACGCGAGCCCGCGCTTGCGGAACGGGTCTTCCTCGATCTGAAACTCTTTCGCGAACACCTGCGCGCCGAGTTTGTCCTTTAGGAACGAAACGCCGCGCGCGACGGCCGGCCCTGAGATCGCGCCGAACAACGGCCCGATCAAACGGCCCGCCAAACGGTTCTCGAAAATCACCGGCGCTTTGCGGCTTTCGATCTTGCGCGGCGCAAGGCGTGCGGCCGCGCGCTCGCCCGCGTTGCGGCCAATCGCTTCGGGCTCGGGCAGATCGGCGAAGAAGCGCGCATGGCCATAGTCGTAGTCGCGCTCCATCTTGCCGTCGCGCTCGGCGATCGGTTGCGTGGAGAAGCTGTAGGACGTCGTGCGCACGAGGCCCTCGAAGCCATCGCTGGTCATCAGCGCGGCGGTGCCGAAATCCGACGATGCGCCGGCGCCGCCCGAATTCACGACGCCCTTCACGGCGCGCGAAGCGTCCTCCGCGGCGCGCGCCATGTCTTGCAATTGCTGCGCGCTCGGCTCTGCCGTGTCGGCAAGGTCCAGATCGCGCTTGTCGCTCGAGCGGTAGCGCGCATCGAGCAGCCCGCAATATTTGTCTTCCGGCGCTTCCTTGGCCATCGCGACGACGCGCTCGGCCAACGCCTTGAGGCCCGAGTCAGAAAGATCTGTCGAACTCGCGCCCGCCTGCTGCTTGCCGAGAAACACCCGGAGAGCGATCGAGCGGCTCTCTTCGCGCTCGACACCCTCAAGCTCACCGAGCCGCACATCGACGGACGTGCTCTCGCGGATCGCGGCGCTACCCTCGGCGGCTTCAGCGCCCGCGCGGCGCGCGTGATCGATGAGCGCTTTGAGCGGCTCTCGCGGATCGACTTTAGACGGCATGGGCCTTACATGGCCCAGCCCTGGTGTGAGCGCAACGGCGCTTGCCGCAAGGGATATGTGACACTTTCGGGAGAGCGCGATGCGGTGCGAAGCGGTGACGAAGTTCGGCGAGGCCCTGGAATCGCTGGAGCGCCCCACGCCCGCACCCGGCCCCGGCGAAGCTGTCGTGAAGATCACCCGCGCAGGCGTCTGCCACTCCGACGTTCACCTGCATGACGGCTATTTCGACATGGGCGGCGGGAACAAGATGCCCGTGGCGATGCCGCTGCCGGCCGTGCTCGGCCACGAGATCGAGGGCGAGGTCGTCGCGCTTGGCGCTGGCGTCTCCGGCCCGGCCGTCGGCACGAAGGTGGCGGTCTATCCGTGGATCGGCTGCGGCAATTGCGCGGCGTGCAAGCGCGGCGATCAGCAGCTCTGCGGCAACAACCGCAATCTCGGCATCCGCCTCTGGGGCGGCTTTGCCGACCATGTGCTCGTGCCGGACGCGCGCGCGATGATCCCCTCCGATGGCTTGAAGCCCGGCGTTGGCGCGCTTGCCATGTGCTCGGGGCTGACGGCGTTCGCGGCGCTCAAGAAGATCGGCAAGCCGGACCCGAAGGAGCCGATCGTGCTCGTCGGCCTCGGCGGCGTTGGGCTCATGGGGCTCTCGCTCGCGAAGGCGCAGTTCAAGAACCCTATCGTCGCCGTCGATATCGATCCGGCCAAGCGCGAGAACGCACTTAAGCGCGGCGCCACCGAAGCGATCGATCCGGCGGACGCGGCCGCGGTGAAGGAATTCGTGACGCGCACCGGCGGCGCGGTCGCGGCGCTCGACTTCGTCGGCGCGCCCGCGACCTACGCGGCGGCGGGCGGCATGATCCGCCGCGGCGGCTCTTATGTGATCGTCGGGCTCTTCGGCGGCGCGGTGACTGTGCCGCTCGCGACGCTGCCGATGCGCGCGATCTCGATCCACGGCTCCTACGTTGGCTCGCTCGCGGAAGCGGAAGAACTCGTTGCACTCCTCAAGACCGGCAAGGTCGACGATCCGATGATCGACGACCGCCCGCTCAAGGCAGCGAGCCAAGCGCTGACGGACCTTCGCGAAGGCAAGGTCATGGGCCGCGTGGTGCTGGCGCCCTAAAGCGCTTGCGTGACGCCTGCGTAGATCAGCGCCACGCCCATCACCAGGAACGACAAGAACGTCAGCACCATGCCGCCCATGCGGCCAAAGTTGAGTTCGCCCGTCATCAGGCCGCCGGCGTGCAAGATGCGCCCGGCGGTCAATGTCGCGCCCGCCGCGTGCAGCACCCAGAGCGGCAGCCCCGGATCCATCAACGCGATCAACACAAGGCCGATGAGGCCGGTCGGGATATATTCAGACGCGTTGCCGTGCGCACGCACCGCGCGCATGAGCTCTGGATTGCCGCCATCGCCAAGCGACACCTGGTTCTTGCGCCGCAGCCCCGGCACGCGAAACGCCAAGAACAACAGCAACAGAATGTTCACGCCCGCATAGAGCGCCACGATCTCAAGCCGCACCAAATCCGCCTCCCTTTTCTGTTGCGAACGACGCTAACGCCTTCGCAATAGCGGTTGAAGCGCGTTCACGTTTGGGCCTTCGTGGCTCGCAAAAAATCGCGGAAAAAATGCGTCGCAAGACTTTGTTCTGGTCTTGGAAACGCGGTCTTCAGGGCTTTGCGCCAGATTGGGCCAGCCGGAACGCGGCGGGCCGAGTGGAGCACTCGAAACGCCTCATAGCGCGCCGCAGCAATAAGACGCCTCGAAGGCGGCATGGTGGGTTGGGTAAGACCCAGGCGGAACTACGCCTGGATGGAGCATCGCGGCGGGCGCTATCCGGAAGCTCCCGCCGCGATCACTCTTTTAGCGACGCGCCGCGTAAGCTGCGCCTTGCGTGCGCGCCACGTCGAGCAGATTGCCCATCGCAGCTTGCACATCGATCAGGTGCAGCCCCCAATCGGCTTGCACGACGCCATTCGTGATCACATCGCCCGGCACAGTGTCCGTGCGCGCATCACGCGGGTTCGCGTTCGTGCGCATGGCGAGATAGCTGAAGCCGTTCGCGTTCACGCACTCAGCAGTCAGCAAACCCGGCAACGTCACGAACGGCGTGGTGATCGCCGGGTTGTCCGCGGTCCATTGCGTGCGTTGATCAATCATCAACTGCGCGCCGCTGCCGAGAAACGCGTTGAGCGCGCCGGACCCGCCCGCGAGCGCGGCCGGATTGGTGCAAAGCGCTTGCTGCGTCGTATCGACTTGCATGGTTTGGAAGTTGAACACCCGGCCAAAGCGCGAGTTCGCAGGCGGGGGCGCGTCGGCGCGGAACGTGACGTAGGAGATCACGCAGCCCGTCTGCCCCGGCGCGCGGCACGCGGGAATGTTCTGGAACGCCCCGCCCACATCGCGGCCAACCGGCACGCCGACATTCGTTCCGATCAGCATCGCTGAGATCAGGCGTTGCTGGACAGGCTTTCCGTCAATCTCGTTGCGGATGAGTTGGGTGAGCACGCCCGAGCCTTGGCTGTGCCCGATCAGGATTACGCCGCGGCCGTTGTTGTCGTGCTCGAGGTAGTAGTTCCAGGCGGCCAGCACGTCGTTGTAGCCGAGCTGGCGATCAACCGGGATCGAGTTGGGCGCAACGATGTTGCCGCGCAGCGCCGTGAGCGTGGCCTGGCGGTAGAGCGGCGCGAAGGTGCGGCACACGGAGCCAAAGCGCGCAAATTGCGCGTTGATGACGGAGAGCTCCTCCGGCCCCGCGTTCATATCGCTGTTGCCGCCGGCATCCATCGAGACCGTCGGGTAGACGTAGAAGCAATCGAACGCCGGATCGGCGGCCGGCGTGTAGGCGACCGGCGTGAGGCGGCCATTGCCGGCGATCGAGGTCGCGCTCTGGTCTTGCGCACACGCGTCCTGACGGCCGGGGCGGCAGAGCCAGTTGGCGCCGTTGGCGTAATCGTTGGGCGCGGGGCCGGTCGCGACTGGCGCTGCGGGCGCGGCTGCGGCCGGCGGCGCCTCCGCTTCGGGCGTGGCGCAAGACGTGAGCGCAGCCGCCATCGCGGCGGCGAGCCAAAGGGTTCTCATCGAGGTCCTCCCCAGGACGTTTTGAATTATCGGTACAGGGCGCGGCGTAGGCCTGGGGCCTGCCGGTGTCCAGTTATTCCCGCTTCAGAATGACGTCGACGAGGACGTTGCCCCACGCGGTCGGTTTGAACGCGGCTTGGACGCGCGCGGGCTCGTAATCGTCCCGCACCCAATCGAGGAAAGGCTTGCCGCCCTCGCGCGTCTCTTCGAGGTAGGTCTGAAAGAAGAAGTCCAAAAGCCCGGTCTTGCCATGCTTCACGTGCAGGTACTTCAGCGAGAGCTGCTCCAGCGCCTGATCGATCGGCACGCCCTCACGGAAGTGCTTGTAGAACACAGCCATCAGCCCCGCCCGGTCCGCGCCGGACTTGCAGTGCATCAGCGCCGGGTACGCGATCGTCTCGACGATCTCCTTGGCGCGGTAGACCCGCTCCTTCGACGGCGCTTCCCGCGAGCCCAGCGGCGCATCGACAAGCACGAGCCCGTGTTTGGCGCAGGCTTCCCGCTCCAGCCAGTAGTAGCCCGTGTCGCTCTGCCCCCGGAGGTTCACGATCGTCTTGATGCCCATGTCGGCATAGCGCGCGATCTGTTCAGGCGAGGGCTGGTTGGCCCGCGCCATTTCCGGACTAATCCAGTGGAAATTGGAGAACCGCTGCCGCAGAAACCCGTGGTCGGCCCAGAAAAGGTCGTTCCAGGCGCGCTTGCGCCCAGCGTCGGTCGCCAGGTCAAAGCCCTTGGCGGACGCTGGTTCGGGGCGGGGTTCGGTCAGAAGGTCTGTCATCGGGGCGCGAGCCCCTATAAGGGGGTTCAAAGCCAAAAAGAAACCGGCGCGCCCGCCCCCATACAGTCGATGCTCAAGAGCTTCCTCAAATCCGACGCCGGGCTGCGGCTGCAGGGCCGGATCATCGGCTGGTACGTCCGCCTCTCCGGCGCAACGACGCGCTGGACCGAGATCGACAAGCGCGTGATCGAAGACGCTTGGGCCAAGGGCGGCCCCGTGATCCTGGCGTTCTGGCATAATCGCCTGCTGCTGGTGCGCCGCGGCTGGCCGCCGTGGCAGGCCAAGCAGAAGCTGCGCATCCTCATTTCCAACTCGCGCGATGGCGACGTGATCGCGCAGGCGTGCCGAACCGTGGGGTTCGAGCCGGTGCGCGGATCGAGCGCCAAGGCCGGCAAGAGCAAGGGCGTGATGGCGGCGTTCCGCGAAATGCTCGCGCACCTGAACAAAGGTGAAGCCGTGGGCGTCACGCCCGATGGCCCCCGCGGGCCGCGCCTCACCGCGCAGATGGGCGCCATCCAACTCGCCAAGCGCACCGGCGCCCCGATCGTCGCGTTCGCGTGGTCGCAGCCTGGGCGGCGTGTGGCGGCGAAGTCTTGGGATCACCATGTCATCCCCGCGCCGTTTCAGCGGGGCGTGTTCATTTGGGGCGGGCCGATCCACGTGGCCAAGGACGCAGACGACGCGGCGCTCGAAAGCGCACGCCTCGAACTCGAAGCGCTCTTGAACCGCATCACCGACGATGCGGACGTGCGCGCGGGCGTGCCGCCTATCCCGCGCGCACCTCAGAACGCGCCTTTGCCAGAACCCGCTGACGCCGAAACGTGAGCGAGCCCTTCACGCTCTCGCTCTACCGCGCCGGCAGCGCGGCGCTTGCACCGTTCGCGCCGCTCGTGCTCGGCGCGCGCGCGCGGCAAGGCAAGGAAGATCCCGCGCGCATCGGAGAACGGCTTGGGCGCAGCATCGCGCAGCGGCCGGACGGCAAGCTCGTTTGGCTGCACGGCGCGAGCGTTGGCGAAATGGGCGTGCTGCTGCAGGTGCAGGCCGCCCTCGCCGCGCGCGATCCGCAGGCGCACTTCCTTGTCACCACCGGCACGCGCAGCTCGGCTGAACTCTTCGCGCGCCGCCCGCCGCCGCGCACGCAACACGTCTACGCGCCCGTCGATACGCCCGGCGCCGTGAAGCGCTTTCTCGATCATTGGCGGCCTGACATCGGCATCCTCGCCGAAAGCGAACTCTGGCCGAACCTCGTGCTCGGCGCACACACGCGTGGGATCCCGCTCGCGCTCGTCAACGCGCGCATGAGCCCGCGCACGCTGGCGCGCTGGGACAACCGCAAGCGCGCCGCCCGCAGCGTGTTCGATGCGTTCAGCCTCATCCTCGCAGCCGATCAACGCACGGCAGATGCGCTCACCGCGCTCTCCGGCAGGCCCGTCGAGCGTTCGGGCAACATCAAGTTCTCCGCGCCCGCCCCGCCAGTCGATGCAGCATCGTTGGCGCATCTGCGCGCCGCCATCGGCCAGCGCCCTGTCTGGCTCGCCGCCAGCACACATGAAGGCGAAGACGAAGCGCTGATCGCCGCGCACGCGCTCCTGCTGAGCGATGCACCCAACGCGCTTTTGATCATCGCGCCGCGCCATCCCGAGCGCGGCGGCAAAGTCGCCGCGCTGGCGGCAGACGCGCCCCAGCGCGCCAAGAAGGCGCCGATTGGCGAAGGGGCCGTCTACATCGCCGATACGCTGGGCGAACTTGGCCTGTTCTACGCCGCCGCGCCCGTGAGTGTGATCGGCGGCTCGCTGCTTGCGCATTTGAAGGGCCACAACCCGATCGAGCCCGCCAAGCTCAAGAGCGCGATCCTCACCGGCCCATACGTCGAGAGTTTTGCCGACGCGTTCGACGCACTGCACGCCGCTGGCGGCGCACGCACCGTGACAACGCCTACAGAAGTCGCCGCCGCCGTCGCGCATCTGTGGCGCGATGACGCCGCGCGCACGCGCCTGACGGACGCAGCCGCCCGCGTCGCGGGCGAATCCAACGAAGCGCTGCAACGCACCATCGCGCGCCTCGATACGCTCGCGCCTAGATCGCTCACGCATGCGCCCGCCTGAGTTCTGGACTGGCAAGGCGGAGGGGCGCGATCGCGTGCTCGCGCTGCAAGCGCTGCTGCAGCCGCCGTCATGGCTCTACAGCGCTGTCGTTTCCGCCCGCGTGCGCGCGGCGCCGAAATACGCCGCGCCCATCCCTGTTGTGTGTGTCGGCAATCTCACGCTCGGCGGCGCTGGCAAGACGCCGGTCACGCGCGCGCTGCGGGCCAAACTCGGCGCGGGCGCGCATGTCTTGCTGCGCGGCTACGGCGGCGCGAACGCCGGCGCGCGCGCGGTTACGACCGGGAGCGCTGCGAACGACGTTGGCGATGAAGCGCTGCTGCACGCGGCCGATGGGCCGACGCTCGTCTCACGCGACCGCGCAGCCGGCGCGCAAATGGCGCAAGCAAATGGCGCGCGCGCGCTGCTGATGGACGACGGCTTTCAGAACACGCAGCTCAAGAAGGACCTCTCCCTCATCGTGATTGATGCGCAGGCCGGTTTCGGCAACGGGCGCGTGTTTCCCGCCGGCCCGCTACGCGAACCGATCACCGGCGGCCTTGCGCGGGCCGACGCTGTGGTGCTGCTGCAATCGGGCGCGCGTGCACAGCGCCCCAAAGCGCTCGATGGCTTTTCACGCCCGATCCTGGAAGCGACGCTGCAAGCCACCGCGCGCCCGCCAGCCGGTCCGCTCATCGCGTTCGCCGGCATCGCGCGCCCGGAAAAGTTCTTCGACACGCTCACAGCGCTCGGCGCCGAACTCGCCGAAGCGGCGCCCTATCCAGATCACCACGCCTTCAGCGCCAACGAGCTAAAGTTGCTCCGCACGCTGGCGCGCGAACGCGGCGCGACGCTGATCACGACGGAGAAGGATTACGTCCGCCTCACGCCAGCGCAACGCGAAGGCGTCGCGACGCTTCCTGTCGTCGCCAAGTTTGACGATGAGGCGGCGCTGGATGCGCTGCTTGCGCCCATCATTGCGCGGATGCGGAGCTAGCCGATGGCGATCTCCACCGAAGTCACGCCATACTTTCGTATCGAAGCGTGGGCGTTCGATCGCTACCTCAATCACTTCCGCAAGATGCCGATCGACAAGGCTTCCGCGGCGGGCGCCGATTGGCTCGCCAATATCGGGCCACTGACGGGCGCGCACAAAACGGCGTTGCGCAACCTGCGGATGGCGTTTCCAAATGAGAGCGAAGCGTGGCGCAAGGACGTCGCGCGCGCTGCGTGGGCCGAGATCGGCCGCACCGCCGCCGAATTGCCGCACCTCCCGAACCTCGACCCATTCGGCGACCGCATCGAATGGGAGGGGCTCGAGCGGCTCGACGCGATCCGCGACGCCAAGAAGGGCGTGGTCTTCATCTCCGGCCATTTCTCGAATTGGGAGCTGATGCCGATGTCGATCGCACGGCGCGGCGCGCCCTGCGCGATGACGTATCGTCCCGCCAACAACCCGCTCATCGATCAACACATTCTGGCGATCCGCCAAGCCTACGGCGCGCAGTTGCAAGCAGCAAAAGGCGTTGAGGGCGGCATGGGCCTCATCCGTTCGCTCAAGCGCGGCGTCTCCGTCGCGCTGATGAACGATCAAAAGTACAACGAAGGCGTCGCGGCGCCGTTGTTCGGGTACGACTGCATGACGGCCGATGGGCCCGCGCGCCTCGCGCACCGGTTCGAAACCGCGCTTCAGCCGATGAGCGTGCGGCGGCTCAACGGCGCGCGTTTCCATGTCACCGTGCATGAGCCCGTCGCGCTCGATCCCGCAGCGCCGATCGAAGAAGAGATTCCCGCCGCCGTGCGCCGCGTGAACGCGTTCGTCGAGCGCGTGGTGCGCGCCGCGCCCGAGCAATGGTTCTGGGTGCACAAACGCTGGCCTGCGCAGGCCTGGAAAGACGCGGGCGTTCTTTAGGCGGGTTTGCGCGCCACGATGCGGCGGCGCTCGAGGCGCCCCGCGGCGAGCAGCTTCAGCCGCGCGCGCCACGCTTCGGTTTCCCACGCCAGCTCGCGCGCGATCGCGGTATCGACGCCGCCAGCTTCCTTGAGCCGCGATTCCAGGCGCTTGAACGCCTGTTTGGCGCAATCGAGATGCTCTTCGGTCAGATCGTCCTGCGCTTCGATCTTGAGCCCGCTCTCTATCAGAAAGTGCGCGACATCGCCGGCGGCGCGGATGTGCGGCTCGGCGAACGCTGAAGCGAACGCGGGCGCGATGTCCGGTGACGGCAAGC
The DNA here is from genome assembly GCA_964564595.1 of uncultured Caulobacteraceae bacterium. Lineage (GTDB taxonomy): Bacteria > Pseudomonadota > Alphaproteobacteria > Caulobacterales > Aquidulcibacteraceae > JBEVOS01. Next base: position 22,266 of record CAZMCA010000007.1, on the reverse strand, counting down.
CAGCGTAGAACTCCACCAGCACGCAGCGATCGGCCTTCACCGTCTTGGCCAGGTGGTGCGCGAACCGTGTCGGTTCATCGGCGTAGGTGAATTCGTCGAGGCTCCAGACGCCGTCGAACTTGTCGGCCTCGAATGCGTGGGTTTCGAGATCGATGCGCGTGGCCGTGACGCGCTCACCAAGCTTGGCGCGTTTCAGGCCTTGCGCGAAAATATCGAAGGTCTCGTCGCGCCATTCGAAGGCGGCGATCGGTCCCTCATGCGCTGCCGCCAACGCCGCGAGCGGCGCGGCCAGGCCGGGGCCCAGAACCGCGATCAAGCCATCAGCTGCGACGCCCAATTGCGCGGGCGCGAGCCGGTCGGCGGTATCGTCGCCCGGCAGGATGCGCTCATCGCCCCACAGCAGCGACAGCGCCTCAAGGCGCGGCGGGCGCGGGATTTCCGGCGCATCGAACAGCTCATCGTCGGGCGACGATTCGTTCACCGCTTCCGGGGTCTCCGGAATCGTTGCAGGATCGAATTCAGCCCCGTCCCACCACGCTTTGAAGCGTGCCCGGGTGATGTCGAGCTTGCGCTTATCGAACAGCGCGATCGCCATACGTACCGCCTCCTTTGCGGAGGCTAGCAGGCGGGTGTTAACGTTTTGCCGCCGGCCGAGCGTTAACGAGACGCTACCGTGGTGCGCGGCGCCACGAGCGGGCGCGCGCCAGACGGCAGCGGCGCGTGCGCATCCCGCAGGAACGCCAGAATATCTCCGTAGACCACCTCTGCCTGCAGATCGCGCAGCATCATGTGGTAGCCGTTCGGGTAGAACGCGGTGCGCGCGCTCGATGGCAGGCGGCGCGCCGCCGCGATCGCCGAGGCGCGCGGGATCAGCTGATCGTTAGCGCCATAGAGGAAGAGAGTCGGCGCGCGCACGTTGGCCGAGCGCTCAGACGCGGCCTCCATCAGATTGACGAGGCCATAGACGGCGTCGATCCGCGTGGAGAAAATCATGTTCGGATCGCGCCCGATCGCGCGCAGCATCTCGATGTTATCTGACGCTACGATCCTGCGCTGCACGCTGCGCGGCGCGGATACAGGGCGCGTCGGCATCAGATGCGCGCCGGTCCAGAGCGTCAGCGCATAGAGATCCGGCAACGTCGACCAGCCCCAAACGGCGGGCGCGACGAGTACAACGCGGTCCGCCTCCGGCGGCGTCTCGGACCCAAACGCGGCGATCGAGGTCGCAGCGCCCATGCTCTCGCCGACCACCGCGATGATCGCGCTCGGGTGCGCGCGCCGCGCGGTCGCGACGGCCGTGCGCAAATCTTCGGTGAGCAAGCGTTCGCCGCCCCACACGCCGCGATTGGGCGAGCGGCCAAAGCCACGCGCGTCATACGCATAGGTCGCGACGCCCTGCATCGCGAACCACGGCCCCGCACTCTCGAACGTGCGCGCGTAATCGTTCATGCCGTGAAGGCCAACGATCACCGCCCAAGGCTCGGCCTCTTCCGGCGGCAGCCACGCGGTGAGCCCCAACTCGGCGCCATCGAAGGTTCGGAACGTGTGCTGCGTCACATCGAACGCCGGCCCTTCGAACGCCGCCGGCTGCACAAGCGCGCGCTGCTGGATCGGCGCGCACGCGGCGACGAGCGCAAGGAGGAGAGCGCCAAGGAAACGCGCCGGCGCAATTCTGGAACCAGTTCCGCTTCGAACCACGGATTTTTCTTCAGCCATGCACTGTTCCGCCAGGATGGATGCGGCAGCGGCACAACGGCCTCCCCGTAACCGCGCCAGTTGGCGACAGTTTCGTGAAGGCTGGGCCCCGCCCGTTCGCCGAGATGATAGCGCTGCGCGTAGCTCCCGACGAGAAGGGTCAGCTGCACTTTCCCGAGCAAAGGCAGCAGGCGCGGGCGCCACAGCGGCGCGCATTCCCGCCGCGGCGGCAGATCCGCGCCCTTCACCGTACCGGGATAGCAAAAGCCCATCGCGGCGATGGCGATGCGGGTCTCGTCGTAAAACACGTCCGGCCCAATGCCCATCCAATCGCGCAGCCGATCACCCGATGGATCGGTGAACGGCGCGCCGCTCTCATGCACGCGCCGGCCCGGCGCCTGCCCGACGATCAGGATGCGCGCATCGCGGTGCGCGCGCAGCACCGGGCGCGGCTCATGCGCCAGCGCACCCGCGCAGACGCGGCATGCGCGTATCTCGTCGAGTAGCGACTCAAGCGCGTGTTCGCTCACGTGTCTGCTTGGCGTTGGCGCAACTCCTCGTGAATTTCCAACGCATTGCGCTCGCATTCAGCAAGGATAGCTTCGAGTTCTTGGTCCGTGAGGTGTTCGATCCCGATGAAGCGGTTTTCCGCTGCGCTGACGCGGATCAGCTCATCAAGCTTGGCCTGGATAGCGGCGTTGTCTCGGTTCTGCGTGTTCTGGATCAGGAACACCATGAGGAACGTCACGATAGTCGTGCCGGTATTGATCACGAGCTGCCACGTATCGGAAAAGCCGAAGACCGGCCCAGATACGCCCCAAACGATGACGATCGCGAGGCACAGAAAGAAAGTGTAGGGTCGGCCCACCCACTTGGCGGTGGCGTTGGCGAAGCGGGTAAAGAGCTTGTTCATACGCTTCCGTTCGCGCAGAAGCGCGCGGCGCTCAAGCTTCTAGGCGCCGCGCCGGTGCACTTTGGCGCCGAGCCGATCGGCTTTCTTGGCACGGCGGTTCCGCACGGTGTTGAGCGCGCCGAGCGCGACGGCGGCAGCTTTGCCGCCGCCTGCGAGGGCCGGTTCACGCTCCAGCCGTTCGATCAGCAAGAGTAGATCACGCTCGCCGCCAAGCGCGTGGGTCAGCGTTTGGGCGCGCCCGCGCCGGCGCTTGATCTTCGCGGGCCATGCCGCGCCCGTGAGCTGCGCGGCGTAGAGCCTGTCCTTTTCCCGCTTGCGCCAGAGATGGCGCCGCGCCGCCTTCTGCGATCCGCGCGCCCGTTTGAACGCTTTGCGCGCGCGCTTGATCACGCGCTTGACGCCGCGCGCCACCTGCGCCGGAGAAGGTTCGGGCCAAACATTCGCGAGCGCGACGAGGTCGCGAAGCTGCGCAGCCACCGCCTCGCCATCCGGCAACGGCGCCGACTCCAATTGACGGGCCAACGACTTGGCCGTGCGCTCAAGCGCCGCCGCCGCTTGTGGGCCTGCCTTGCGCGCTTCGGCCTTCGCGCAATCCCTGAGAGCAGCAAGATCGCGTGCGGCGGAAAGGTCGGCCATCAAGGCGCGCGCCGCGTCGTTGAAAAGTCCCGCAAGTCCTGGCGCGCCGATAGCGCCAACACGCGCCAGCGCCCGGGCGCGCTTCACCGAGACACGGCAACGGTGCACCGCTTGGGCGGTGTCGCTCAGCGCGAGCGCGTCCTGCGCGGCGGCGAGTTCAGCCTGAAGCGCCGCGCGGAGATCGAAGGCTTCTGCCGTTCCCCGCATGCGGGGATACGTCTTGCGCCATTTTCACGCGAACGCAAAGTGTCACAATTCCAGTCGCTTAGACTTGTGCGCTTCGGCGCCTACTTGCCGAGCTTCTTCAACGTTCCCGAAAACGAAAAGATTGGCCTGCCATCCTGCTTCAACAGCCCGCGGATGAAGATGAGCGAGCGCGTCTGCCGCAGCACCTCGCCCTCGGCGAACACGCGCGAGCCGAGCTTGCCGGCGGCGATGAACTCGCTGTTGAGCGTCAGCGTCACGGACGAAGCGCCCACCAATTCGTTGTGCGCGATACAGAACAGCGAAAAGTCGGCAAAGCTCATCAGCGCGCCGCCGTGGAGGTTCCCGCCGCCATTGGTGTGCTCGCGCGTGGGGTCGAAGGCGCAGATCACCTTCCCGTCCGGCTGCACTTGGTAGCAGAGCGGGCCGATATGGGTTTCGAACGGGTCCCCGCCCTGCCCGTACCAGGTGCGCCAGCCCGCGAACGGCCCCTCTTTCAGCTCCACCGATGAGCCGTAAATTTCGTTTTGCCCGGCGCCTTCGGCCATGTCCGCTCCTCTAAGAGGCCGCTCTTGAACGCGGGCCGCCACGGAAAGGCAAGCCCAGGCGGCCAGGAGGCTTGCGCCCGGGGCGCGGCGGCGGATTAGAGTGCCGCCAGCCAGAACAGAGGAACGCTCATGGACGCCGAGACCCGCGACCAATTGATCGACGGCGTGCGCCGCTTTGTGGACGAGCGCCTGCGGCCGCTCGAAGCCCAGGTGGCCGAGAATGACGCGGTTCCGGACGAGATCGTCCGCGAGATGCGCGAGCTGGGGCTCTTCGGGCTCTCGATCCCGGAAGAATATGGCGGCCTCGGGCTCTCGATGGAGGATGAAGTCCGCGTCGCGTTCGAGCTGGGGCGTTGCTCGCCCGCGTTCCGCTCCACGTTCGGCACCAATGTCGGCATCGGCAGCCAAGGGCTCGTGATGTTCGGCACCGAGGCGCAGAAGCAAAAATATCTGCCCGGCATCGCATCGGGCGAGATCATCACCTCATTCGCGCTGACCGAACCGGAGGCCGGTTCCGATAGCGCGAGCGTGCGCACGCAAGCGCTGGCCAGCGGCGATCATTACGTGATGAAGGGCGGCAAGCGCTACATCACCAACGCCAACAAGGCGCACCTCTTCACCGTGATGGCGCGCACGAATCCGGACGTGAAAGGCGGCGGCGGCGTTTCCGCGTTCCTCGTGCCGCGGGATTTGCCGGGGCTCACGGTCGGCAAGCCTGAAAAGAAAATGGGCCAGCAAGGCGCGCATATTTGCGACGTGAACTTCGACGACGTGAAGGTGCCGGCGGAGAACCGGCTCGGGCGCGAAGGCGAAGGCTTCAAAGTCGCGATGCAAGTGCTCGATCGCGGGCGGCTGCACATTTCCGGCATGTGCGTGGGCGTCGCCGATCGCTTGATCGAGGACTGCGTGAAATACGCCGCCGAGCGCAAGCAATTCGGCCAGCCGATCGCCAGCTTCCAGATGATCCAAGCGCAGCTCGCCGACAGCCGCACCGAATCCTACGCCGCCAAGTGCATGGTGCTCGACGCCGCGAAGCGCCGCGATGCGGGCGAGAACGTCACGATGGCGGCCGCGTGCGCGAAACTGTTCGCGAGCGAGATGGTCGGCCGCGTCGCGGACCGCGCGGTGCAGATCTTCGGCGGCGCGGGCTACGTCGCGGACTACGGCATCGAGCGGCTCTACCGCGACGTGCGCATCTTCCGCATCTACGAAGGCACCAGCGAAATCCAGCGCACGATCATCGCGCGCGAGATGATGAAGGCGGGGGCGTGAGCATGGCGACGCAACCGAAAGGCCCGCTCGACGGGGTTCGTGTCATCGACCTCACGCAATACGTGCTTGGGCCGTATGCGACGCAGAACCTTGGCGATCTGGGTGCGGACGTGATCAAGGTCGAGGATTTGACCGGTGATCGCCAGCGTCACTCGGGCAAGGCGCCCGATAGCAAGACGATGGGCCCGGTCTATATCGCGCTCAACCGCAACAAGCGCTCCGTGACGCTCGACCTCAAGACCGAGCCGGGCAAGCGCGCGCTCCGCAAGCTCGTGAAGCACGGCGATATCTTCATTCACAACATGCGCCCGGATGCGATCGCACGGCTTGGCTTTGGCTATGACGACGTCGCTAAGATGAAGCCGGACATCGTCTACATCGAAGCAATGGGCTACGACCCGGCGGGCCCCTACGCGGGCCGCCAAGCGTTCGACGATCTCATCCAAGCCGCAAGTGGCGCGACCGGTTTGAACGCACTGGTCGCGCCAGGCGCCGAGTTGCGGCCTGTTCCTTCGATCATCGCGGACAAGACGTGCGGCTTGTTCGCTGTGATCGCCGCGCTCGCGGCGCTGCGGCACAAGGAGCGCACGGGCGAAGGCCAATATGTGTGCGTGCCGATGCTGGAGACGTTCACCGGCTTCATCATGGCCGAGCACCTCTACGGCAAGATCTACGATCCCCCGACCGGCAATTTCGGGCACACCACGACAATCACGCCCTACCGCAAACCGATGCGCACGAAAGACGGCTGGCTCGCTGTTCTGCCCGCGAACAACAAGCAATCGGCAAAGTTCATGGAGCTTGGCGGCCTGCCCGGCGCGTATGAAAGCGAGCGCTTCCTCTCCAAGGAAGGCAAAGCGCGGCTCCACGAATATTACACGATGATGGATGAGGCGGCCGCCTCGCACACGACGGCGAAATGGCTGGAGCTCTGCATGGAGCACTCGATCCCGGCGATGATCGCCAACGAGCCGGAGCAAATCTTCGAGGATCCGCATCTGAAGGAAACGCTGTTCGAAACGCGCACGCTCGAAAAGCAGGGCCCCTATCGCGCGATGAAACCGGGCCTGCGCTTCGCGAAGACGCCCGTCTCGATCCGCCGCGATCCGCCTGAGCTTGGCCGCCACACCGACGAAGTGCTGAAAGAGTTCGATGCCAACGACTAAGGCCGCAGCGAAGAAGACCGCGAAGAAAGCGGCCCCAAAGAAGGCCACGGCCGTGGCCGCGCCGAAGCCGCACCGCATCTACACGATGAGCGTTGCGAGCGTGTACGTGCACTACATCACGAAGGCCGAAAAGAAAGGCCGCACCAAAGCCGAGGTCGACGAGGTCACGCGCTGGCTGACGGGCTACACGCAGAAGGCGCTCGACGCGCACCTCGCGAAGAAGACCACGTTCGAGGACTTCTTCGCCAAGGCGCCCAAGCTCAATCCCAACCGCGCCGAGATCAAAGGCGTGATCTGCGGCGTGCGCATCGAAGAAATCGAAGAGCCGCTGATGCGCGAACTGCGCTATCTCGACAAACTCGTCGACGAACTCGCCAAGGGCAGGCCGATGGAGAAAATCCTGCGCACGCCCGCCTCTGCCGCCGAACCCGCCGGCGCCAAGCGTGCGCGCAGATAGCGCTGCCCAGCGCGCGCCGCTCGGCGAGATCGCGGCCTATCTCGCGATTGCGTTTGCGATCACATGGGGGCTCGCGTCCTACGCGATCTTCGCCCCGGAGCACTTTGCGCGCACGCTCGGCCCGCTCACGTCATCTTCACCGGTGTTTTATCTCGCCGTCTGGGCGCCGAACATCGCTGCAATCGTTGTGACCGCACTTCGCGGCGGCTTGCCCGCGCTGGCCGACCTTTTCGGGCGCTTACTCCGCTGGCGCGCGCCGCTCTGGGTGTGGCTTGCGGCAATCTTCTTCTACCCCGTCCTCATGCTGCTCGCGAACGGCGCAGAGATCGCGCAGGGCGGCGCGCCGATCAGCATGGCGGCGTGGGGCGCCGCGGCGCTAAACGTGTTCAGCCTCTCGGCACTTCTGCTTGGCCCGCTCGGTGAAGAGCTCGGCTGGCGGGGTTTCTTGTTGCCGCGCGTACTGACGCGTGTGAACGCGGCGTGGGCGTCGCTGATCGTTGGCGCGATTTGGATGCTGTGGCACGTGCCTGCGTTTTTGATCTCGACGACGCCCCAGGCGCAGATGGCCTTCCCCGTCTTCATGGTCGGCGGCGTGATGCTCTCGGTGTTCGTGACCTGGGTGTTCGTGAATGCGCGCCAGAGCGTGCTGATTGCCGGCATCGCGCCGCACGCCGTGATAAATGCGTGCGGCGGCGCGTTCGAAACGATGACGTGGACGCATACGGCCGCGCTCGTCGCCGGCGCGGCCGTCGTACTGCTGATGTTCGGGACGAGCTTACGGCGCGAAGCGCGCTAGCTCTTCGGCGCCACCTTATCTTGCGTTTTGGTGTCGAAGTCGCTGGCGTCGTGCCGCTCGTGCAGCTGGCTCGCGGGATCACCGAACGCGCGGTTGACCATGCGGCCTCGTTTGACAGCCGGACGCTCCGCGATCTGATCTGTCCAGCGGATCAAATTCTTGTATTCGTGCACGGCGAGGAATTCGCCGCCCTCATACAAGAGCCCCTTCGCCATAGAACCGTACCACGGCCAAATCGCCATATCAGCGATCGTGTACTGATCGCCCGCCATATATTCGTTCTTCGCGAGATGCTGATCCAGCACGTCGAGCTGGCGCTTGGTCTCCATCGCATAGCGGTCGATCGCGTACTCGATCTTCATTGGCGCGTAAGCGTAGAAGTGCCCAAAGCCGCCGCCGAGGAACGGCGCAGAGCCCATCTGCCACATCAGCCACGACAGCGTTTCCGCGCGCGCTTTCCCGCTTGCCGGCAAGAACGCGCCGCCGAACTTCTCCGCGAGGTGTATGAGGATCGCGCCCGATTCAAAGACGCGGATCGGCTCGGGCCCGCTGCGATCCACGAGCGCTGGAATCTTCGAGTTTGGATTCGCCGCGACGAACCCGCTCGAAAACTGCGTGCCGTTGATCGGGATCAGCCACGCATCGTACTCGGCGCCCTTGTGCCCCGCTGCGAGAAGCTCCTCGAACATCACCGTCACTTTGACGCCGTTCGGCGTCGCCAGCGAATAGAGCTGGAAGGGATGTTTCCCTACCGGAAGCTCCTTGTCATGCGTTGCGCCCGCGATCGGCCGGTTGATCGCCGCGAAACGTCCGCCCGCTTCCTTGTTCCAAACCCAAACCTTCGGCGGGACGTAGTCTTCGGCCATGTGGGCGCTCCTTGGCGCTAATGCGTGAATGGTTGGAACGTAGGAACGCGGGCGCGGCCGCGCCAGTTACGCCGCGACTTTTCCGGCCGCGCGCTCATTGATGGCCTCGCGCCACCGCCGCAGGTTCGGCAGATCGTCGCCCGGGCGCCACTTCATCAGCTTGGCGAAATCAACGCCGCACGCGGCCGTGATGTCGACGATCGTGAAGCGCGGTCCCGCGATCCACTCACGGCTCGCAAGCTCGCGATCGAGAAAGCGCCCGAGCGCCATCGCCTGGTTCTGGTTGAACTCCGCGACCGCAGGCGTCTGGTTTTTCTCGACGGCAGCGAGCGCAGGATGCGAATGGCGCACCCAGTACATCAGCGGGAGCATGAACAAGAGCTCGACGCGCCGATCCCATTGCTCGATCTCGGCGCGCTCATAGGCGTCACGCCCCATCAAATTCGGCTCAGGATAGAGCGCTTCGAGATAGCTGCAGATCGCGCGGCTTTCCGTGAGGCAACGCCCGTCGTCGAGTTCAAGCGCTGGCGCCTGCGCGAGCGGGCTCTTGGCGCGATATTCGGCACTGCGCTGCTCGCCCTTGCCAAGATCGACGTTCACGACCTCGATGTCGGTAATCCCCTTCTCCGCCAGAAACATCGTCACGCGCCGCGGATTGGGCGCGTAGGCCGCGCTGTACAGCTTCATGTGAGCCTCCCATTTGAGAGGCATGTATATACAGGCGTCGCCCGCGCGCTAGATGCCGGCGCGGGTTAGCGCGCAAACAACCCCGCAGGCAGGCTCGAGACGACGGCCGCCGCCATCAGCGTCGCCATGAAGCCCGGCAGCAGCGCCTTCCACGCGAGCGCGAGAATTTCGCCGCGCCGCTCCGGCATCAGCACCGTCATTCCGCCCGTCATGATGCCGATCGACGCAACGTTTGCGAAGCCGCAAATCGCGTAGGTCATGATCATGCGGGAGCGTTCGCTGATCACATCGGCTGGCAGCGAGCCAAGCTCAATGAACGCGATGAACTCGGTCAGGAAGAGCTTCGTGCCCAGCAGCGCGCCCGCAGCCTGCGCCTCCGCCCACGGAATGCCGATCACCCAAGCCACCGGCGCAAACACGTATCCGAAGATCACCTGCAGCGTCGCGCGCGAAGGATCGATATCCATGTTCGGCGGCAGCATCGGGTTGAGCACCGTCGCGAGCGGCGACATCACCAGCGGCAAAAGCCCGTTCACGATCCACACGAACGCCACGAACACGATCAAGAACGCCGCGACGTTCACCGCCACCATCACGCCGTCCTGCACGCCGCGCGTGATCGCGTCCATCGAGCTCTGGTATTTGAGCTCTGCGCCGTAATCCATCGCCTCGCCGCGCCCCTCCTCCGGGATGATGATGCGCGCAAGCAGAATGCCGGCTGGCGCCGAGATGATCGACGCAACGAGCACGTGACCCGCCGCGTTCGTCAGCACCGGCCCAAGCATCAGCGCGTAGGCCACCATCGTCGAGCCCGCGACGGTCGCGAGGCCCACCACCATCATCAGGAACAGTTCGGAGCGCGTCAGCTTATCGAGATAGGCGCGGATCACGATCGGGCTTTCGACCATGCCCATGAAGATGTTGGCCGCGACAGCGAGCGCGGACGCGCCGCCGAGATTCATCGTCTTCTCGAACACGAAGCCGAAGCCCTGTGTGATCCACTTCAGCACTTTCCAGTGCCACAGCAGCGCCGAGAGCGCGGAGATCACCAGGATCAGCGGCAGCACACGAAAGCCGAACAGGAACGGCGCGCCCGCATCCGCCGGCTGCGACGCATATGGCTGATCGCCGCCGCCAAGATAGCCGAACACGAACTGCGTGCCCTTATCGGTCGCGGCCGCCAAGCCATCGACGGCGGCCGTGATCCCCGTCAGCACCGATTGCGAGTTCGGGATCGCAAACAAAAGCAGCACCAGGCCCGCCTGCACGAACAGCGCGCCAAGCAGCAGGAACACCGGAAACTTGCGCTTGTTCTCAGAAACGAGCCACGCGATCAGCACAATCAGCACGACGCCCAAGAGCCCGCGCGCGTTTTCCAGCGAATAGATCAAACCCGATCCCCTCAATCCCGCGCAAAGCTAGTGCATGGACAAGTCTCAGCGCAAACCGCGCTATTGCGGCACGTCGTAGAGCGAAGCATCGCCATCGGCCGCCGCCGCGAGCAGCCGCATCCCATCCGGCGTGAACGCCAGATAGCGCGCCCCGCCCGGAACCTCCGTCTGCGCGATCACCGCCCCGCGCTGCAAATCCCACACATAGATGCGTCGCTCATCGAGCGCGACCGCCGCGCGCCGCCCATTGCGCGACAGGGCGAACGCCGTGTTTCGTCCGCCGCCATCGGGGACCTGCAGCACGGTTTCGGCGCGCCAGCCTTCCGCCGGCCCAATGTAAAGCCGCTCATAGGTGGCCGCGACGATGCTGCGCCCGTCCGGCGTGAACGCCGCGCGCACCGCCGATGTGCCGCTCACCGGCAAACGCAAGGGCGCATCCCCTGCGCCCACGTTCAGCAGATAGACCCAACCGGCAGAGCCGCCGATCAGCAGCCGCCGCCCCGCCGCATCAAACGCCAGCGACGTTGCGATGTCGCCATCGGGAAGCGGAACGCCCGGCGTGTTTGGGCGCGTCACAAGCCCTTCCGCATTGGCGAGCGCCACCCACTCGTTGTTCGGCGCCTTGGCGGCGAGGATGATGTCGCCGTCGAACGTGCCGAGCGGCGGCGTTGGGCCCTCCCGCGCCAGCGTCGCGAACGAACCGGCGCCGAAGGCCGTCACGGTATCATTGTCCACCCAAACCAGCGCAACGACGCTGCCCGACACGACATTGAGGCGCGGATCGCCAAGCGGCAACGCGTTGCTCGCATCGTAAAAGCGCACGGAGCCAACAGCATCGCCCGTCGCGACGAACCGCCCGTCCGGTGAAAGGGCTGCGGTCATCACGCCGCCCTCCGCACTGCGAAACGACATTGCCGCGCCGAGGTTCGCGATTTCGCTTGGTTGTGTCGCGGCGCTTTCGGATGTTTCAGCCGCGCCGCCAGTGATGCTGCGCAGCACGCCGCTATTCCAAGCGGCCGCGCCAGCAGCGGCGAGCACGAGCACCGCGGCGACAGCGATCAGCGCGCCCGTCGGAAACCGGCGCGGCGCCTTGTAGCCTTGCGGGATCGCGCGCGCGGGGCGCTTTGCGTTTGCCGCCACGTGCTCAACGAGGCGGCGCCATTCTTCGTTCGTGCGATCGCCAACCCAGCCGCAGAGATCGGCGGTTTGCGTCATGGTGAAGCCGACCGGTGGATCGACTGGATCAATCCGCGCCGGCACGAGCGCGCCTTTGCGTTTGCCGAGCGTCGCTTCTTCCTGAACCCACTCGGAGCCGACCGACTGCGCCGACCAAACGGGCAGCACCGTGCTCGCGGCCTCTAGCTCGCGCCGGATCGAAACGGCGTAGCTCTCGCCAAGCGGGATTTCAGGGTCCCACCAGACGGAGAAACCCTCTTCCTCCAGAGCCTTGGCGATGGGCGCTACGCGTGCCTTGTCCTCGCGCTTGTAGGAGATGAACACATCCGCCAAGGCCGATCCCCCAACCTTACCGCCCCTGCGACGAAGCGCCCTTTGCTAGCATCAGCGCGCCGGAGGGTCGACGCTTGACCGCGCCAGCCCGCCCCGCCATCACCGGCGCGAATTTCGGAAGCTTTCCCTGGAGTACGCACCCATGTCCGACATCCGCTTTGACGGCAAAGTCGCCATCGTCACTGGCGCTGGCGGCGGGCTTGGGCGCCAGCACGCGCTTGAACTCGCGCGGCGCGGCGCGCGCGTGGTGGTCAACGATCTGGGCGGCTCGGTCGATGGCTCGGGCGGCTCTTCGGAAGCGGCCGGCAAGGTCGTCGAAGAAATCAAAGCGCTCGGCGGCGAAGCGATCGCGAACGGCTCGTCGGTGACGGATGATGCGGGCGTCGCCAACATGATCAAGCAAACGATGGATGCGTGGGGCCGCATCGACATCATCGTCGCGAACGCGGGCATCCTGCGCGACAAGAGCTTCTCCAAGATGGAGATCAAGGACTTCGAACTGGTGATGAACGTGCACTTGATGGGCACGGTGAAGCCGGTGAAGGCCGCTTGGGAAATCATGAAGGAGCAGAACTACGGCCGCATCGTCGTGACGACGTCATCGACCGGGCTCTACGGCAATTTCGGGCAAGCCAATTATGGCGCGGCGAAGCTCGGCCTCATCGGCTTCATGAACACGATGAAGATTGAAGGTCAGAAGAACAACATCCGCGTCAACGCGATCTGCCCCGTTGCAGCAACGCGCATGACGGAAAACATCATGCCGCCGGCGATGCTTGAGAAGCTGAAGCCGGAATATGTGACGCCGGGCGTGATGTACCTCGTCAGCGAAGACGCCCCCTCGGGCGCCATCCTCACGGCCGGCGCGGGCGTCTTCTCACTGGCGCGCATCTACGAGACCGAGGGCGTCTATCTCGGCGAAGGCGGCCTCTCGGCCGAGGAAGTCCGCGACAACTGGGACAAGATCACCGATCCGGCAGGCCAGGTCGCTTACGTCACGGGCGGCGAGCAAGGCGGCAAGATGTTCCGCAAAATGGGCGGCGGCTGAGGCCAGCACCGTCCGGGGCCGGCTAAATGTGCGAAAAGTTCCCGTAATTGAGGCGCTTGCGCCACGCCGCGCCCCAATCGCCCAGCGCTGAAACCATAACGCTGGCGCGCGCGCCGCCTGGGGATTAAGCGGTCTTCCCTTGTGGCGCCCCGGCAACGGGGCGCGCCGGCGCTGAAAGCATGCTGGGAACCATCGCCATCCTGATCGCGGCCGCGGCGGCCGTGGCCGCGCTCGGCCTCGTCTGGCGCCGGCTCGACGAATTGACCAATGAGGTCCGCGCGCTGCGTGCGATGCTCGAAGCGCGCGAAGCGCCAGCCCAGCAGCAGCCCGTGCAAGCGGCAACACGCGCCGTCGCCCGCCCCGTGGTCGTCGCCGTCTCGCCCGAACCCGCTGCGCCCGAACGCGCCGCCGCCCGCGCGCCCGAACGCGAAAGCGAGCCAGAGCCGTTGTTTCCGGCTGCGTCCGATGATCCGTTCGACGATGGCTGGGTGATCCGCGGCCGTGGCGGTCAGCGCCCGCGCCCGGCGCCGCAGCGCCAGCAGCCCTACACGCCCCCACCCCCGTTCAATGCGCCGAGCAACGATCTGCCGGCCGCGTTCCCTTCGTTCCCGACTGTGCCGAGCTTGCCGGACATGGGCCGCACGCCCGCGCGCCCCGTCAGCACGCGCGTGCAGCCCGGCCCGCTGATCGCCGCGGTGATCGCGCTCACCGCGCCCGCGCTCGGCTTTGCGTTCGGCGCGCCGCCCCTCGCCATCGGCGCCGTCGTTGTCACGCTGCTGGTCGCGATCCTTGGCGTTTCGATCTGGCGTGCGATTGCGGGCCTTTCCTGGGTCGCGGCGATCGGCGGCGGCGCGTGGGCTTTGTGGGCTGCGTCTGCCGGCGAAGCTTTGCTGCCCTGGAGCGCGGGCGCACTCGTGCTTGTCGCCGCAGCCGCGCTTGCATGCGCGATGGCGGGCCGGGAGCGCGCGTCCGGCGCCGTTCTCGCCGGCTTTTGCGCCATCGCCGCCTACACGCTCGTCGCGAACGTTGCCGCCGGTGTCGCCGCGCCCCTTGCGGCGCTTGCGGCCATCGTCGCGCTTGCAGCCATCGCCGGCGCGAGCGCGCAACGTCTTGAACTTCTCCACGTCGCCGCATGGTTCGCTGCGTGCGCGGCGTTGCTGCTGCTCAGCGCACGCGATGAAGCGGTGCTCTGGTTTGCGCCTGCGGGCGCGTGGCTCGGCGGGCTTTTCCTTGCGTGCGCGGCCGTGCGCGCCCCGCTGCTCGGCGCACGCGGCACGGTGATCGCCGCAACGGGCGCGATCGCGCCGATCTTGGCGGCGCTCTCGTTGCACGGTTCGGGGCATGGCCTTGGCGCACCCTGGGCGCTCGCTGCAGTGCTTGTCGTTATCGCGCTCGCGCTTGGCGCCATTCTCGTCGAGGCCGCGCGGCGCGCGGGCAGCGTCAGCGCGCTCGGCTGGGCGGCGTTCCCGCTCGGCTTTGGCGCGCCCGCCGCGCTCATGCTCGCCGCGCTGATGACGCTCTCGATGCCGTTCGCCGCGCCCGCGCTTGCAGCGCTCGCGGCGGCGCTCATGGGCGTCAACCTGCGCTGGCCGCATCCGCTCTGGCGCTTTAGCGCCGCCTTCGCGGGCGTCGCGAGCGCGTTCGCCGCCGCGCTCGCGATTGGGCTCTTTATGCTCGCGTCCCAGCAGCAAGCCTACGCGATCGCCGGCCTTGGCCTTGCTCTGCCCGCTGCACTCGCCTTCGCCGCCGCGTGGGCGGCAGGCCCGCGCGCGCCCATAAGCGCGACGGCGTTCGAAGGCGGCGCCATCGTGCTCGCCGCGCTCGCGCTCTCGGGCGCGGCGCGCGCGTTCTTCGCCGAAGGCCAAGCTGTCACTGCACCGATCACTTACGCCGAAGCGGGGGTGCATGCCGCGCTCTGGGCGGCGCTTGCGGCGCTGCTGGCGTGGCGCGGACGCAAAGGCGCATGGATGGCGCGCCAACTCGGCGCAACCGTGCTCGCGCTCAGCGCGCTCGCGGCGGTGCTGATTGGGCCGGCGACGGCGCTTAATCCGCTGTGGGGCTCATGGCGCGAGCCGATCCTCGGCCTGCCGGTTCTCAACGGCCTCGCGCTCGGCTTTGGGCTGCCAGCGCTCGCAGCTTGGGGCCTCTGGTGGATGTGGCGCGATCGCACGCCGCGCGGGCAGATCGCGCTCGGCGCCGCCGCGCTTTTGACGGCCGCATGGATCGGTCTTGAGATCCGGCGCGCATTTCATGGGGCGCTCCTTGCGGAACGCCCCACGACGATCGGCGAACTTGGAATCTACGCCGCCGCGTTCGGCGCCGCCGTCATCGCGGTGACGCTCACACGCGGCGCCGCACTCAAACGATAGGGTCGAGTTCGACCATCGTCGGGCGCCCGGCGAGCACCGCGGCGAATTTCGGACCGGCCGCTTTGAAGTATTCCGATTGCCCGTGCTTCACGCGATCTTCCGGCGTCGCGTACTGCTCGATGAACGTATACTCGGTCGGATCGGTTTTGCTTTTCGTCAGCGTATAAACCAGCGTGCCCGGCTCGTTGGCGCGCACTTGCTGCACCAGATCGGTGACGAACGATTCAAACTCGGCCTGCTTGCCGTCCTGCACCTTCAGCGTGACCACCAACCAACTGCTCATCGCGCGCGCTCCTCTTCCTAACGTGCGCGTCAGCTTAGCCGCCTCACGAGCCCGTGGGCCAGCACGATTGCGCGACGAGTTGGAAATGTCGCGCCGCCCCAGCGGCAAGCGCATGGCGCCGCCCGCCCGCGCTCACCATCATCGAAACGCCCTCCCGCACGGCCGCGAGCGCCGGCGGGCTCTGCGGCAGCGGCACGACGAGCGCCGCGCGCCCGCCGACGGTCTCACCGCGCGCCGGCGCCTGCATCTCGAACCCGCCGACAGTCACTGTCGCGCGCGAGGCGCTCGGCAGCGTGTAGTCGGTGATCGTGAGATCGCCGTTCGGCGCTCGGCACGTGAAGGTCGCCGTCACCGCGCCGCCCGGCTCGCGCTGCGTCGCGATCGCGAGGCTCTGGGCCGCGTCATAGTCGAAGCTCCACCCGCCAGCCGATGGCGCGGGCGGGGCAGTGGCGCAGCCGGCAAGCGTTGCAGCAAGGGCTAGAGCGGCGATGAGCGGGCGCATGGGCAGTCTCCTTCGGGTCGCCCCCGGCCTAGCCGGAGTCGCACGCTCCTAGCCACCGCGCAGCGCACGTCAAAGGGCGCGCGCGATCTCGCCCTGCTCCAGCGCCAGAAGGAAGCGCTTGCGCTCGACGCCGCCGGCAAAGCCCGTCAGCGCGCCTGATGCGCCGAGCACGCGATGGCACGGTACAATGATCGAAATCGGATTGCGCCCGACAGACGCGCCAACAGCACGCACCGCACGCGGCGCCCCGATCTCGTTTGCAATCGCGCCATAAGTGGTCGTGGCGCCAAACGGAATTTGCGCCAGCCGCGCCCAGACGCTTCGCTGAAATGGCGTGCCCTGCGGCGCGAGCGGCAGATCGAAGATTTGGCGCCGCCCCGCGAAATACGCGTCGAGCTGCTTGCGCGCGGCATCGATCACGCGGTCGGACTTTTCCGCCGCGTCGTTCGGCGGCCCGCCGACTTTGTGGTTCTCGAAATAAAGTCCCGCCAGGCTCGCGCCATCCGAGACGAGCGTCAGCGCGCCAATCGGCGTCGCGTGTTTGATGAGGTTCATGCTCTGCGTTCCTTCGCGTTTTCCTTTGCCGCGCGGCTCGTGCTCTCGCGCCGCCACAGCCGCACCGCCGCGTAGGCGCGCCACGGCCGCCATTTCTCTGTGTCGTCCTTTGCGCCAAGCGCGGCGCGGATCACGGCGTCGCCCGCTGGAAAGGCGTCCGGATCGCCAAGCGCGCGCAGCGCCACGTATTCAATCGTCCACGGCCCGACGCCAGGAATTTGCGCCAGCCCCGCGCGCCCTGCCGCAATCGCGCCGCGTTCCAGCTTCAGCGCCCCGCTCGCGACCGCGACCGCCACGCGGTGCAGCGTTTCAGCACGCTTCATCGGCATGCCGAGCTTGGCGATCTCGCTCGCGCCCGCCTCTGCAACGCGCGTGGCGCTCGGAAAGAGCGTCGTCAGCCCATGCGGCCCGCCTTCGACCGGTGCGCCGAGGCGTTCCGCCAACCGGCCCGCAAGCGTGCACGCGGCGCTAAGCGTTACTTGCTGCCCCAGCACAGCGCGCGCCGCGATCTCAAAGCCATCGAGCCCGCCGGGCACGCGCACGCCGTTCTCCCCGATCTTCAAATGCGCATCGATCGCCGCTTCATCCGCATCGAGATCGAACGCGCCGCGCGCGGCGGCGACGAGCGGGCGCAGCGCTGGCGCAAGGCTTTCCGAGATCGTCAGCGCAATGCCGTTGTCGTTCGGCGTCGCTTCGATCCAACCCGAAACACCGCCAACGGTGAGCGTGCGCGCGTAGTGCGCAGCGTCTGCGTGCTCGACGCCCGGCAGCGCGCGCCGCGCCATGAACTGAAACGTCGGCGCCGCGCGATATTTGCCGCGCGCCGCAAGCGTCAGCGTCAGTTGATCGCTTTTCACCGCTACGCGCCGCCCGCGGATGCGTGTGGGATCGAGCCCGTAGCGTTCTTTGATCGTGGCGTTAAAGCGCCGCACGCTGCGAAAGCCCGACGCGAACGCGATCTCGGTGATCGAAAGGTCAGTCTCGCGCAGCAAGCGCTTGGCCGCGAGAAGCCGGCAGGTTTGCGCGATGTCGATCGGGCTTGCGCCAAACGTATCGGCCATCACGCGCCGCAGATGCCGCCCCGTGACGCCGAGATCGGCAGCGATGTCCTCGATGCTCACCTCTTCAAGCGCGCCCGCCTCGATGCGCGCGAGCGCCTGCCGGGCAAGGCGCGCCGGTGCGTCGATCGGCGCTGCTCCTGGCGCAAGTTCAGGCCGGCACAGGAGACACGGCCGGAAGCCGGCCTTCTCCGCCGCCGCAGCCGAGAGATAGAAGCGCCGGTTCTGGGGCTTAGGCGTCTTCGCCGTACAAACGCAGCGGCAGTAAATCTTGGTGGACGTCACGCCCACAAAGAACAACCCGTCAAACCGGGGGTCCCGGGCTTCGATGGCGGCGTGGCAGGCGGATTCGTCGATCAGCATGGGCCGATAATGCCCTGCGCCGCCCGCCCCGTCTCGCCGGAATCGGACATCGGCGTGGAAAGCCCGCTAGCCGTCCTCGTAAACGAACTCGACCAGAAACACCCGGTCGCCGCTGCCGTGCTGCGCGACCTTCATCAGGTCTTCGACGTCCTTGAAGCCGGAGCGGCGCGCGAGCTTGTTGGTGATCTTGCTGCGCGGAATTTCCGTCACCGCCGTGACTTCGACATGCCCAAGCCCGAGCGGCGCGCGCGCGCCGACTTTCACGCGCTGATACTTCCAAATGCGCACCGAACAATCGATGACGCCGGCCGCGATGCCGGGATGCAAGCTCTTGGTGAAGCTGATGCTCACGCGCGCTGCGCTAGGATGGGCAAGGCTGCGCGCGCACTTTGCGTTGCGCGCTCGGCGGATACTTCGCGTGCAACGCCGCCGCGCGCGTCGGGCGCGCAACCAGCGCCCCGCTGCAATTGGGGCACACGCCGTTCAAGCGCTCGTCCGCGCAATCGGCGCAGAACGTGCACTCGAACGAACAGATGAACGCGCCGCCCTTCTCGGCCGGCAAATCCCGATCGCAGCATTCGCAGTTCGGGCGCATCTCCAGCATCGCTTCGCTCCTTAGCCAGCGCGCCATTCTAGTTCAGCGATCGGCACGCCGCGCGGCAAAAGCGTCCACCAGCGCGCTGGCGCGTTCATCCGCTCGGCCGCGGCGCCCGCAGCAGGCCCCGTGCCCCAGAACACGTCGCCCCGCAGCGGACCGCGCCGGATCGCGCCGCCGGTGTCTTGGGCCACCATCAGGCGCTGAAACGCCGAACCATCATATTGCCCATCGACATAGATCACCGCGCCATAAGGATGGAACGCCGGATCAATCGCGATCGAACCGCCCGCGGTAAGCGGCACGTTCGCGGCGCCGCGCGGGCCCGCGGTCGGATCGGCGATGCTTTGCTCTTCGAAGAACACGTAAGACGGATCGGCGTTCATCGTGGCGCGGATCTCGCCGGGATTTGCGTCGAGATAGTTGCGGAAGCTCGTCCAGTTCGCAGTCGCGATGCGTCCGGAATTGCGCGCGGCGCCGAGCGCGGAAGTCCAGAGCTAGCCATTCTGCGTCGCGAACGGTGCGCGCGCTTCCACGCCATCGGGATAGCGGATGCGGCCCGAACCCTGGACCTGCAAATTATAGACATCCGCCGGATGCGCATACGCGATCACCTGCCCAGGCTGCGGCGTGATTTCGCTGCGGTTGGGGTACGGCACGACGCGCGCGCCATCGAGCTTGCCGGTCAGCGCGCGCGGCGCGCCGCGCAACGCTTCGCTGTCATACGCCGTCGCGAACGCAGCGACGTCGACCGTGATCATGTCGTTCGGCCGGCGCAGCAGCGGTTCGGTGAAGCGCCCTTCCGGCGCGCGGCGCGTTTCGATCATCGGCTCGTAATACGATGTGAGCCGCGCTTCGCCGGGACCTGTCACGGACGCTGCCGTGAAGTTCGCTTCGAAAAACGCGCGCTCGCCGCCGGGCTGCACGCCATCGGCCGCCGAACACGCCGGCAGCCAGCCGCCAATGGGCCCGCCATAGCGCCCACCTTGCGTCAGCGTATCGGGCGTGCGCGTGCGCCAGCTTGCGCATTGGCGTTTGAACGCCGTCAGCGCCGGCGCCAGATCGGCGCGCTCCCAACCGGGCAGATCGGAGAAGCGCGCAGGGCGCAGTTCGAACGCGGCCGCTGGCGTCGTGGTCGTTTCGCCTGGGCCGGAAGGCGTTCGCTCCGTGGTCGCGCAGGCGGCGAGCGCGGCGGCTGACAGAAGAAGCGCGGCGGCGTTGCGGGCTGCGGTCATCGTCGATCTCCGGGAATATGGCGTGCGTTCGCTTCTAGGCGCCGTTCGGGCGCGGGCCAACGGCGCAACGCACTGACTCGGGGGCAGCTCGGGGCGTTAGCCGGTTTCGCTTGCAACGCGTTTATGACGGACGTATAAAAAGCGTGGTTATGCTCACTTGTAGCATAATTGGCGTGGCGGGCCTTGGTCCGCCATTTCAAGCGCCCTATATATGCTCTGTTTGAGCATAATAAGCCCGGCCCGCCTTAAAGCGACCACCGGGGAGGAAGGAGGCCAGTCATGGTCCGCATTATCGACGCCCCGCTCCGCAATGGAGACGATTGCGAAATTCGCCCCGGCATCGGCCAATGGGGCGCGCTCGACGCGTCGGCCAAGCGCGGCCTCTCCTTCACGCCTGAAGTGAAGCGCGAAACCGACGCGCTTTACGAAAAGGTCGAGCACGTCATCCCGCCGTTCGAATGGCCGGCCTATGCGCCGCTGATCGCCGCGATCAACCGCATGAAGCGCGAGAAGAGCGCGGTGATCCTCGCGCACAATTACATGACGAGCGAAATCTTCCACTGCGTCGGCGATTTCCGCGGCGACTCGCTCCAACTCGCGCGTGAAGCGGCGAACACCGAAGCGAAGGTGATCGTGCAGGCTGGCGTGCACTTCATGGCCGAGACCTCGAAGATTCTCGCGCCGGAAAAGACCGTGCTGATCCCGGACATGCGCGCGGGCTGCTCGCTCGCCGCCTCGATCACGGGCGCGGACGTGCGGCTCATCAAGGAGCGCTACCCGAACACGCCGGTCGTCACCTACGTGAACACCTCGGCCGATGTGAAGGCCGAGAGCGACGTCACGTGCACGAGCTCGAACGCCGTGCAGGTCGTCGAATGGGCGGCCAAGCAGTGGAACACCGACCGCGTGATCATGATCCCGGACGAATTCCTCGCCAAGAACGTCGCGGCGATGACGAACATCAAGATCATCGCGTGGCATGGCCGCTGCGAAGTGCATGAGCGCTTTACGGCTGAAGACGTCGCCGAACTGCGCGCCGCGCATCCGGGCGTCATCGTCCTTGCGCACCCTGAGTGCCCGCCGGACGTGATGGCCGCCGCGGATTACGCGGGCTCGACCGCCGCGCTGCAGAACTACGTCGTCAAGAACAACCCGCGCAAAGTCGTGCTCCTCACCGAGTGCTCGATGAGCGACAACGTCGCGGCCGCCGCGCCCGCGACCGAGTTCGTGCGCCCGTGCAATCTCTGCCCGCACATGAAGCGCATCACGCTCGAAGCGATCTACGACTCGCTCGTGGAGATGAAGCACGAAGTGACGATCCCGGAAGACGTGCGCGTACGCGCCAAGGCCGCGATCGACGCCATGCTCGCGCTCCCGAAAACGGACAAGCCGCTCGACTTCCAGACCGGACTGGCGGCGGCCGATGTCGAGATCGTCTGATTTGATCTGGCGCGGGGCGCGATAAGTGCCCCGCGTCCCCACCTCCCGCATAACGCTCTACGCCGAACGCGCCGGCGCGGGCGAACGCGTGCTTTGGATCAGCGGCACGGGCCAAGACCTGCGCAACCCGCCGTCAATCTTAGAGACGCCGCTCGGCAAAGCATTCGATCTCGTCGTCTACGATCAGCGCGGCCTCGGGCGCAGCGATAAGCCCGAGACGCCCGCGACGATGGCCGACTACGCGGACGACGCCGTCGCCCTGCTCGACGCGATCGGCTGGCCGAGCGCGCATGTGATTGGCTACTCGTTCGGCGGCATGGTCGCGCAACACGTCGCGATCCGCCATCCGCGCTATGTGGATCGGCTCGTACTCGGCGCGACCTCGCCCGGCGGCGCGGGCGGATCGAGCTATCCGCTGCACGAACTCTACGCGTTGCCGATGGAAGACCGCATCCGCAAGCAATTGTTGCTCGATGCGCGCCTCACTGAAGCGCGCTTCGAAACCCCCTCGCCTGGCCTCAAGGCGCAAATGGATCTGATGCGCGCGGGCGAAGCGCGCCGCGCCGCCGATCCTGAAGGCGCGGGCGGGCTGCAACGCCAACTCGAAGCGCGGCGCGGGCACGATGCGTGGGAGGGCTTGGCCGCCCTTACCCATCCAACGTTCGTCGCCGCGGGCGC
>CAZMCA010000006.1:10695-45131 GCA_964564595.1 uncultured Caulobacteraceae bacterium | reverse complement strand
CCACAACGGCATCATCGAAAACTTCCGCGCGCTGCGCGATGAGCTGACGGCAAAGGGCCGCGTCTTCACGTCCGAGACGGACAGCGAAACCATCGCGCACCTGATCGATGCGAACCTCGAAGCCGGCATGAATCCGCAGGACGCGGCGGCCGCAGCCGTCGCGCGCCTTGAGGGCGCGTTCGCGCTCGCCGTTCTCTTCGCGGGCGAGCAGGATCTGCTGATCGGCGCGCGCAACGGGCCCCCGCTCGTCGTCGGCGTCGGCAAAGGCGAGATGTATCTCGGCAGCGACGCGATCGCCGTTTCGCCGTTCACCGCCGACGTGATGTATCTCGAAGACGGCGAGATGGCCGTGCTCTCCCGCACGAGCGCGGCGATCTACAACGCCAAGGGCCAGCGCGTGGAGCGGCCGGTGCACCATTTCGCCGGCGGCGCGGCCGCAGCAGAAAAGGGCAATCACCGCCATTTCATGCAGAAGGAAATCTACGAGCAGCCAGAAACCACGGGCCGCACCATCGCGCGCTACGTCGATGTGTTTTCCGAAACGGTGAAGACGCCCGATCTCGATGGCGTCGATCTCGCGAGCGATAGCGCAATCCTGATCGGCTGCGGCACGGCGCACTACGTGGGGCGCGTCGCGGAATATTGGATGGAGCAGATTGGCGGCCTCGCGGTCGAGACCGATATCGCATCCGAATTCCGCTACCGCAAACCGGCGACGCCGAAGAAAACCTTCGCCGCGTTCGTTTCGCAATCGGGCGAAACCGCCGACACGCTCGCCGCGCTGCGCTACTGCAAGGAGCAAGGCATCAAGACGCTCGCCATCGTCAACGTGCCGGAATCGACGATCTGGCGCGAAGCCGATGCGCGCATGCCCACACTCGCGGGTCCGGAAATCGGCGTTGCGTCCACGAAGGCGTTCACCGCTCAGCTCGCCACGATGGCCGCGCTCGCCATCGCCATCGGCCGCGCGCGCGGCGCGCTCTCCTCGCAGGAGGAAAAGCGCCTCGTCCACGCGCTGATGGAAACGCCGCGCCTCCTCACCGAAGCGCTACACGCCGAGGCGGAGATCGAAAAGCTCGCGCTGACGCTCGCGGACAAGCGCGACGTGCTCTATCTCGGCCGCGGCATCCACTACCCGATCGCGCTCGAAGGCGCGCTGAAGCTCAAGGAGCTGAGCTATATCCACGCCGAAGGCTATGCCGCGGGTGAGCTGAAGCATGGGCCCATCGCGCTGATCGATGAGCACACGCCCGTCGTCGTCGTCGCGCCGCACGACAATCTGTTCGAGAAGACGCTCTCGAACATGCAGGAAGTCGCGGCGCGCGGCGGCAAGATCATCCTGATCTCGGACGCGGCCGGCCATGCGGCTGCGGGCGATCTGCCTACCCAGCGCATTCTCGCGCCGACCTGCGATCCCTTCGTCGCCCCGCTGGTTTATGCGGCGCCCGTGCAGCTTCTGGCGTACTATACCGCCGTCCATAAAGGCACGGACGTTGACCAGCCGCGCAACCTCGCGAAATCGGTGACGGTGGAATGACGCAGTTAAAGGCGGGCGTAATCGGGGCCGGCGTGTTCGGCGGCCATCACGCGCGCAAATACCTGGCCGATGGCCGCGTGACGCTCGCGGGCGTTTACGACGTCGATGGCGCGCGCGCCGAAGCGCTGGCGCGCGATCTTGGCGTCACGCCGTTCACCGATCTTGCGGCGCTGTTCGCCGCGACGGATGTCATCACCGTGGCCTCGCCTCCAGTGACGCACGCGAACGCCGCGCGCGCCGCGCTCGAAGCGGGCAAGCACGTGCTGGTGGAAAAGCCGCTCGCGGTTGAGGTCGAGGACGGCGAAGCGCTGGTCGCGCTCGCGGCGAAGAACAACGTCACGCTCGCCTGCGGGCATCAGGAGCGCCTTGTGTTCGACGCGATGGGGCTTCTCTCTGCGCCCGAGCGCCCAACGCGCATCGAGTGCGTGCGCGCCGGGCCATGGAGCGGGCGCAGCGCGGACGTTTCGGTCACGCTCGATCTCATGGTGCACGATCTCGATCTCGCGTTGCAACTGATGGGCGCCGCGCCCGAGCGCGTCAGCGCACGCGGCAAGCGCCTCGAGACGCAGACGGCGGACGACATCACCGCGCTCTTGACGTTCGCCAACGGCGCCCGCGCCGAGTGCGTCTCAAGCCGCGTCGCGCCCGAACGCAAACGCACGATGCGCCTCGTCTATCCGTCCGGCGAAGTCACGATCGATTTCATCGCGCGCACGTTCGCGAACACGACCAAGTTCGCGCTCAACGAAGCGTTCGGCGAAACGCCCTCCGGCAAAGACCCGCTCGGCGCCAATGTTTCGCGCTTCATCGACGCCGCTACGGGCGCCGCGCCCCGCCCGGTTGTGACTGGCGAGGAAGCGCTCGCTGTTCTCAAACTCGCGCGCGCCGTCGATCGCGCCGCGAACCTTCCGTCTATCTCGTAGCCCATCAGAATGACCGCCATGCTCCCCTTCATCGATCTGCAAGCGCAGCGCGCGCGCATTGCTGACAAGATCGACGCCGCCATCGCGCGCGTGCTCGCGCACGGTCAGTTCATCCAAGGGCCGGAGGTGAAGACCTTCGAAGCGCAGCTCGCGGCGTTCTGCGGCGCCAAGCACGCGATTGGCAACGCGAACGGCACCGACGCGCTCGTGCTGCCGCTCGAAGCGTGGGGCGTGGGCGCCGGCGACGCGGTGTTCTGCCCGTCGTTCAGCTTCGCCGCCACGGCGGAGATCGTGCCCTGGGCCGATGCGACGCCCGTGTTCGTCGATATCTTGCCCGACACGTACAACATCGATCCTAAGTCGCTCGACGCCGCCATCGAAGGCGTGAAGCGCGACGGCAAGCTCACTCCGAAGGCAATCATCGCGGTCGATCTGTTCGGCCAACCGGCGGATTATCCTGCGATCAGCGCGATCGCCAAGAAGCATGGCCTTAAGCTCATCGCCGATAGCGCGCAGGGTTTCGGTTCGACGCTCAACGGCAAGCATCCGATGACGTGGGCGGACGCGGCCACCACCAGCTTCTTCCCCGCAAAGCCGCTTGGCTGCTACGGCGACGGCGGCGCAACGATCACCAACAGCGACGAAGATAACGCCGTCATCCGGTCGCTGATCAATCACGGCGCCGGCACGGACAAGTACGACAACGTCCGCATCGGCATGAACTCACGCCTCGATACGATCCAGGCCGCGATCTTGATCGAGAAGCTCGCGATCTTCGCCGACGAGATCGAGAAGCGAAACGTGATCGCCGATCGCTACGCCGCGCTCCTCAAGGGCCTGGTGCGCACGCCGACGGTGATCGCGGGCGGCGTTTCCACGTGGGCGCAGTATGTGGTGGAAGCCGAAGATCGTGACGGCCTCGCCGCGCATCTCCGGGAGCACGGCATTCCGACGGCGCAGTATTACCCGCGCCCAATCCACATGCAGTCGGCCTACGCGAAGTACCCGGTTGGCGCGGGCGGCCTGAAGGTAACGGAAGACGTGGCCACGCGCGTCATCGCGCTGCCGATGCATCCCTATCTCGACGAAGCGACGCAGACGCTCATCGCTGACGCGGTGAAGAGCTTCGTGACGGCAGGCAGCGCGCGCGGGGCTGCTTGAGCTCTGCGGACGACATCGCGGATGTAGACGCCGTCGTCATCGGCGCGGGCGTGGTTGGCCTTGCGTGTGCGTACGCGCTCGCCAACGCCGGGCGGGACGTGCTCGTGCTGGAAACGGCGCGCCACATCGGCGGCGGCATCTCGTCCCGTAACAGCGAAGTCATTCACGCGGGCATCTATTATCCAACCAATTCGCTAAGGCACCGCCTCTGCATTCACGGCCGCCGGCGGCTTTATCCTTATCTCGCGAGCCGCAACGTTGCGCACAACAAGTGCGGCAAGCTCATTGTCGCCACCAGTGAGCGCGAAGAAGCCGAGATCGCGGGCATCTATCGCCGCGCGGTCGAGAACCGCGTCGAGGGCGTCGAACTCATTTCGGGCGCGCAGGCGCGGGCGCTTGAGCCAAACCTCAACGCGCGCGCGGCGCTCGTTTCGCCAGAAACTGGGATCGTCGATAGCCACGGCCTGATGCGCGCGCTGCTCGGGGATATTGAGCGGGCGGGCGGCGCCATCGCGTATGAGGCGCCGGTGCTTGGCGGCGAAGTGTTAAGCGACGGGCGCATTCTGCTGGAGATCGGCGGCCCATCGCCGATGCGCATCGCCGCGCAAAGCGTCGTCAACGCCGCGGGGCTAGATGCGACTCGCGTCGCGCGCGCGATTGCCGGCGTGCCGGCGCAGAGCATTCCGCAACTCACGCTCGCGAAGGGGTCGTATTTTGGCGCGAGCGGCGCGCCGGCGTTTCAGCGTTTGATCTACCCCGCGCCCGTCGATGGTGGGCTTGGCGTGCACCTGACGCTCGATCTCGCGGGCCGCATGCGCTTTGGGCCCGACGTGGAGTGGCTCGACACGCGCGACCCGGGCGAGGTCGATTACGCCGTCGATCCCGCACGCGCAGAGAGTTTCTACGAAGCGATCCGCCGCTATTGGCCTGCGCTGAAAGACGGCGCCCTCACGCCTGATTATGCAGGCTGCCGCCCCAAGCTCAGCGGCAAAGGCGAAGGCGCCGCCGATTTCCGCATCGACGGCGCGGAAGCACACGGCGTCAAAAACCTCGTCAATCTGTTCGGCATTGAATCTCCCGGCCTCACCTCCTCGCTTGCGATCGGCGAACAGGCGCTCGCGCGTCTTGAAGGCAACGCGCCACACGCGGCGCTCAAGCCAACGCTGTTTCTTGACCGTGACGGCACGCTCAATGTCGAGATCGGCTACGCGCACAAGCCGGAAGACTTTGCGTGGGTCCCCGGCGCGATCGATGCGGTGAAGATGGCGAATGGGCGCGGCTGGCTCGCGATCGTCGTCACCAATCAGGCGGGCATTGGCCGCGGGCTTTACGACGAGGCGGCGATGCAGGCGTTCAACGCGCACATGAACGAAGAGCTGGCACGCGAGAACGCGCATATCGATGCGCTCTATTTTGCGCCGCATCACGCGGAGGCGTCCGATGCGCGCTACCGGCACCCGGATCACCCGGACCGCAAACCCAATCCAGGCATGCTGCTGCGCGCAATGCGCGAACATCCGATCGATCCGCTGCGCGCGTTGATGGTAGGCGACAGCGACAAGGACCTCGAAGCGGCCGCCAACGCTGGCCTGCCGGCGCTGCAGTACAAGCAAGGCGATCTGCACGCGCAGATCGACAACGCCGTCGCCGGGCTGCGCTGGTAGCGCCTCGCACGAACGGCATAGGCCGCTCGTTCGAGTCTCAACGTAGGTCGCGCGAGATCACCGAGAAGTGCAGCGCGCGCCTAGTTTGTATCACTTCGTTTACGGGCCGCGCGCGATCACAGCCTCGTTGCGTAGATGAGGCGTGTCATGTTGAAAACGATTCACAAGAGCATGAGCGTCGGCGGCCGCCTCACGCTGATTGGCGGCGTGATGATCGCACCGACGATCATGCTCGCTGGGCTCTTCATCAACTCGAGCCTCGCTGACGTCACGTTCGCTGAACGCGAGCAGCAGGGCGCCGACTACATTGACGCCGCCTTCCCACTGTTCGACGAGAGTACGGCGCAGGACGAAGCGGCGTTCGCCCAAGTACGCGCGCAATTCGACGCGGAGTTTGGCGTCTCCGCGGACGCGCAACAGTTTCTCGGCGCTGACGGCGCGGACAGGCGCCAGAACGCGCGCGATCTCTTCGTGAAGGTCGCCGATGCGTCGAACCTCACGCTCGACCCGGATCTCGACACCTTCTATCTCATGGACCTCGTCGTTCACCGGCTGCCGATGCTTCATGACGCGGTGGGCGACATTTCCGAAGCAGTGGCGATGCCGGCGGGCGAAGCGCGCGCGGCCGCGCTCGCCGTCGCGCTCGATCACCTTTCGATGGCGCAACAGATCATCGAGACGGATGTGTCGTCCGCAATAGCCGGCAACCCGGATGGCGGCACACGCACGGCGCTCGAGGCCCCACTCGCCGAACTCGTCAGCGCCGTTCAGCGGGTGGAACAACATGGGCGCAGCGCAGCGCCAGGCGCTGTTTCGAACGAGTCCGCGTTCGATGACTCAGCCAACGCGCTCTGGTCCGCAGCCAGCGACGAACTGGAGCGCCTGATCCAGGACCGCGTGTCGGGTCTGCAGCGCGATTTGGCGCTCTGGCTCGGCGGCTCCGCGCTGGTGCTCGCCTTCGCGGCCTTTCTCATGATCGCCATCAGCCGCGCCATGTCGCAGCGCATCGGCGCGCTCGTTGGCACGATGGATCAACTTGCGAAGGAAGACATCAGTGTCGCGATCCCGCACCAAGACGACACCAACGAAACGGGCAAGATCGCGAATGCGCTCGTCGTCTTTAAGGACGGCCTTGTGGAGCGCCAGCGCCTGAAAGCCGTCACCGAGACGATGCACGAACAAACGGCCGAGAAGCTCCGCGAGATGGAGCGCAAGCACGCCGAGGCCACCAAGGAGCTGGCGTTCGTCGTCGCCTACGTGAAGGAAGGCCTCACCAAGCTTTACGAAGGCGATCTGAGCTACCGGCTGAAGGAACTCTTTCCGGTGGACTACAAGTCGATCCGGATGGACTTCAATCAGACGGCAGACAAGCTCGAATCCGCGATGCGCACCATCCTCGAAGCGGCCGCCACGATGGAGACGACCGCCGGCGAGATCACGCAAGCGGCCGACGATCTCTCACGCCGCACCGAACAACAGGCGGCAGGCCTTGAGGAAACCGCCGCCGCGCTCGAGCAGATCACGGTCACCGTGCAACGCAACTCAAGCAACGCCGGTCGCATGCATGATGTCTCGACCGTTGCCGGCGAAGACGCGCAGGCCAGCGGCGCGGTGCTGAAAGACACCGTTGCGGCAATGGCGAAGATCGAGGCCTCCTCCGCCGAGATCGGCCGCATCCTTGGCGTGATCGACGAGATCGCGTTTCAGACCAACCTACTCGCGCTCAATGCGGGCGTTGAAGCGGCGCGCGCGGGCGAAGCGGGGCGCGGTTTCGCGGTTGTCGCCACCGAAGTGCGCGCGCTCGCGCAGCGCAGCGCGGAAGCGGCCAAGGACATCAAGTCGCTCATTCAAGCGAGCGCGGGCGATGTCGAAACCGGCGTCGCGCTCGTTGGGCGCACGGATGAGGCGCTGACGCGCATTTCTCAGCGCATCGATGAGATCAACCTCTTGGCGCGGACCGTTGCGGGCTCTTCCGAAGAGGAAGCGCGGGGCGTGCGGGAGGTGAACACGGCCGTCAATCAGATGGACCAGATCACCCAGCAAAACGCAGCGATGGTCGAGCAATCGACGGCCGCGAGCCATTCGCTCGCAGGCGAAGCGCGCGCGCTCGCCAATCTAGTGCGCCAGTTCAAGGTGTCGTCCGCGACCGCGGCCGCGCCTGTGAAGCTGCGGCGCGCGAGCTAGCGGCGCACGAACACGAAGCGATTGTTTTCCAGCGCGCCGAGGTTTTCGATGACGACCCGGCGCGCCGCGGCGCGGGCGGCGGCGGGCGTATCGGCGTTGCAGGCGCGCCGGAGCGGCCCGATGCGGCCGATCTCGGAAACGCCTTCGACCGGGCCATCGCGCAGGATTTCATCGCAAGCAAGTTCAGGTAGGAGGTAAAGCTCTCGCGCTGGATGCTCGCCGAGCGGGATCACCGCGTCGTAGCGCAGCGAGCCGGGCGCGGCCTCTTCCTCAACGCGCTCGAACACGTAGAGCGGCGCGTCTTCGCCGCCGCGCTCGACTGCGGGCGCGAGCACGCCGCGAAACAAAAGCTCTTCGGCTTTGGGCCCGTCATCGCCCGGCGCGCTCATGGAGACGCGCCAGGCGCCGTCTTCCGTGCGCCGCAGATCGATCACGATACAGGGTTCAGGCAGGCGCGCCTGCCCGCGCGCCGCCTCGACACACCCCACGCCGTTCGACACCCACACGCCCTCCGCCAGCGCGTCCGGCGTGTGCGCCGGTGAAAACAGCGGCCGCTCGGCCGTAAGCGGCGCGCAGGCCGTGAGGGCGAGCGCGGCCAGCGGCAGGATCGGGAAGCGTCTCATGCAGCAAGCTAAGCAGCGCTGGCGCGCGTGCGCTTGATCCGGCTCAAGCTTGGCGTGCGCTTAAAACGCGCGCTCGGCGCTGGCGCGGCCATAGTCTTGCTGGCTGCGTTCGCTCCAGCGCAGCCACTGCGCCACGAACCAAGCGTGCGATTCATGCCGCAGGCTCGCGATCGCGACCGGCGCTTCGAGCCAGACAGCGCGGTGATTTTGCTCGGCCCGCGCGACGTGCGCGCCGGCCCACGCGGCCGTCCAGAAGCCGCCATAGCTGTAGACGCGGCTTTGGCCGTTGCTGCGCGTGAAGTATTGGCCCGCTTCCGCAAGGCGCGCTTGCGGCGCGACGACGTAGCCCGTCTCTTCCGCGAACTCGCGCGCGAGCGCGGTCTCTTCGTCCTCATCGGCGCCGACGCCGCCGCCCGGCAGATCAAAGTAGCAGCGCGACGCTTGCTTGACCGCCACGCACAGCACTTTGCCGCCATCGGCGACCAAGCCGAACACGGTGTGGCGCGGTTTGTACCGAAGGCCGGGCGCGGCCGCCTGGGCGCCAAACGCAATCATCGCTCACCTCATGGCCGGACAGTTCGAGCGCACCTTCCCATGCGCGGGATACACACGCCACGCTTCCCCGTGACCCCCGTCACGGCGGGCCGGGCGGGGCGCGCCTAGGGTCTCCTTGTCGCCGACGCGGTGACACCGAGCCAAACGGAGCCAGCCATGACGACCACGATTTCCACCCGCTTTGCTTCCATCCTCGCCGCCTGCGCGGTGTTCGCGGTGATGGCGATGCCGGTGATGACGCAAGCGGCGCAGATCGTCGCTTAAGTCCAATCGTGGCGCAGGCGCCCCGCCTCGCTCACGTTTTCTCCGAACTCCCGTGCCCATACTTTGAGGGCGTCGCGTCACCCGCCGCGGCGCTCTTTTTTTCGGAGCAGCAAGAAAGCAAATGCCCAAGCTCATCGCCTTCGTTGCGGCGATCATGTTTTTGACGGTTTCGCTGGTGACGGCGCCGAGCGCTGGCGCCGGAATCTAGCCGCGGCCTGACGCGATCGGCACGGCAATGTAGCCAGCGCCCTGCTGGCTCTGCACCCGCAGCAGCACCACGCCGCGCCCAACGCGCCGCGCTTCGACAACGGCCGCTTCCAGATCGCCCGGATCGTTCACGGCGCGCCCGCCTGCTTCCAAGATGAGATCGCCGACGCCCACGCCGCGCGACGCAGCGGGGCCCGAGGGATCGACGCCCACCACCACGACGCCCTGCCCGCCCGCAGGGGCGGTGGCGATGCCGAGCGACGCGTTGCCGGCTTCGGCTTGCTGGCCTTGCGGCGCGTTCGGCTTGCCGCCCGGCCCGGTTTGCGGGCCTTGCGGCTGGCCAGCGTCCGGGCCTTCCTGGCCGGCGGGCGGCTGCGTTCCAAGCGCGACGCGCGCAGTGCGCGATTGGCCATCGCGCACATAGGTGACTTCCGCGTTTGCGCCCGGCTCGACGCCGCCGACGATGCGCGCGAGAGCGCGTGCGTCGGAGACTTCGCGGTCGTTGATGCGGGTGATGACGTCGCCCGGCTGGATGCCGGCGCGCGCGGCTGGGCTGCCTTCGGTGACTTCCGCGACCAGCGCGCCCCGCTGATTTCTGAGGTTCATCGAGCGCGCGATGTCTTCCGTGACCGGTTGAGCGGCGACGCCGAGATAGCCGCGCGAGACCGAGCCGCTGCGCCGCAGCGAGTCCACGATCGGCTGGGCCGTGCCCGCCGGGATGGCGAACGCGATGCCGACATTGCCGCCGGACGGTGAATAGATCGCCGTGTTCACGCCAACGACTTGCCCCGCGAGGTTAAACGCAGGGCCGCCGGAATTGCCTTGGTTCACCGGCGCGTCGATCTGGAGGAAATCGTCATAAGGGCCCGCGCCAATGTCGCGCCCGCGCGCGGAGACGATGCCGCTTGTCACCGTGCCGCCGAGACCGAACGGGTTTCCGACTGCGAGCACCCAATCGCCGATGCGCGGCTCGTTCTCCGCAAAGCCCACGAACGGAAAGTCCGACCCCTCGACCTTCAGCACCGCAAGATCTGTGCGGGGATCGCGGCCAACGAGGCGCGCCGGCAGCGTGCGCCCGTCTTCGAGCGACACCGACAGCGTCTCGCCGTTTTCGATGACGTGGTTGTTGGTGACGATGAAACCGTCCGCCGAAATGAAGAACCCGGAGCCCGCCGCTTCCGGCGGGGGCGCAGCGCGGCTTTCGCCGAAGCGACGGAAGAACTCGCCGAGCGGGCCATCCACGTTGGCCTGCAAATTCCCGCCGGGCCGGCGCATCGTCACGTGCACGCTGACCACCGCGGGCGTCACGCGCTGGGCGACGTCGGCGAACGAAGACGGCGTGCCGCCCGAGGTGCCCGGCAGCGGGATCGCGCTCGACGTGCCGATGCGCGCTTGCATGATCCCTGCGCCGACCGCGCCGCCCACACCGCCCGCAACCAGCATCGCGGCGGCGACGCCGCCGATCAGCCACGCCCGCCCCTGCCAGGCGGGCTTGAGGCGCGTCGGGTCGAACATGTTGGGCGGAGGGGTAGAGGCCATGCGCGGGAACTTCCGTGCTAAACCGCTCTAAAATAGGGCGCGAGTCGCCCCCGCCCAAGCGGGAACCCGCGACCGGCGGTCGCGGAGCGGCGGATGTCCCAAAACGAGGCGAAAGCGGCCGAAGACCCGCCGGCGCTGCGCGGGCGGGACCACCTCGCCGCGTTCGCGATGGGGGCCGCGCCCCACGCTTTTGCCCTGCTGGCGTTCGTGTGCGGCGGCGTGCTGCTGGCGACGAGCGCGTTTCCCGCGCTCGCGCCGCGCATGGCGGTGCTCGCCGACGCGGCGCCGCTCTTGGTGATCGAGCTTTCGCACTTCGTCGCGAGCGTCATTGGGCTTTTGTTGCTGATCGTGGCGGCTGGGCTTTGGCGCAAGCGCGAGGGCGCCTACGTGGCCGCGCTGGGGCTGCTGATTATCGGCGCGCTCGCGGCGCTGCTGCGTGGGCTCGATTATGAGGAAGCGTCGCTGCTCGGCGCCGTGGCGCTTGGGCTCTACGCCTGCCGCGGCGCATTCGTGCGGCGCTCGCGGCTTTTGCGCGAGCCGCTGACGCTGCCTTGGTTCGCCGGCATTGTTGCGACGCTCGCGGGGGCGGCGGCGCTCGGTTACTTCGCGTATCGCGAAATCGCCTACACGGACGAACTCTGGTGGACGTTTCTGCGCGACGGGGATGCGTCACGCTTTTTGCGGGCGGAGATCGCGGTTGCGTTCGTTGCGGCGCTGATCGCGCTGACGCAATTGTTCGCACCGCCCCGCACGCGCTGGCGGGGCGCGCCCAGCGCTGAGGACGTCGCGCGCGCGGCGACGATTTTGCGAAAGCCAGAAACGGTCGCGCGGCCCGATGCGTGGCTGGCGCTGGCGCGAGACAAGGACCTCTTCTTCTCCCCCAGCGGCGAGACCTTCTTGATGTTTCGTGCGCGCGGACGGCGCTGGACGGCAATGGGCTTGCCGGCCGGACGCGCCGATGAACGCCGCGCGCTCGCCTGGGCGTTCGCGGAAGCGGCCGATGAAGCGGGCGCGCTGCCGGTGTTCTACGCGCTGGGCGCTGAAGACCTCGCGATCCCGGCCGAGATGGGGCTCGTTGCGCGCAAGATTGGCGAAACCGCGTGCGTCGATGTTCAGCGCTTCACGCTCGAGGGGCGCGCGCGGCAGAACCTGCGCACCGCGCGCAACAAGTTCGAGCGTGAGGGCTGCACGTTTGAGATGTGCGAACCGGGCGCGGCGCCGCTCGATGCGCTGCGCGCGATTTCGGATGCGTGGCTCGGCGCGCACAACGGCAGCGAAAAAGCGTTTTCGATGGGCCGGTTCGATCCAGCTTATCTGTGTGAGACGCCGATCGCGCTCGTGCGCCAAAATGGGCGCGCCATCGCGTTCGCGAACCTTTGGCCGGCGCACAAGGAGCTTGCGGTCGATCTGATGCGCCACGCGCCGGACGCGCCGCGCGGTGTGATGGACTACCTTTTCGTAAAACTGATCGAGTGGGCGAAGGCGCAGGGCTTTGAGACACTCGACCTCGGCATGGCGCCGCTGTCTGGCCTCGAAGCGCGCCGGCTTGCGCCCGCGACGACGCAGATTGGTGCGGCGGTGTACGCCGAAGGCGAGCGCGTCTACGGCTTTCGGGGATTGCGCGCGTACAAAGCCAAGTTCGATCCGGAGTGGCGGCCCGTGTTTCTCGCCGCGCCGCCGGGCGTTTCCGTTCCGCTCGCGCTGCTGGATGTAGCGCTGCTGACGAGCAACGGGTGGCGCGGTTTGTTTGGGCTGCGTTGAAGCAGGTTGTCATTCCGGGCGCGCGTGAGCGCGACCCGGAATGACCATGAACCTAGAGCTCGTTGAACTCGCGCTTCTTCGGCCCGAGGTAGCCGAACAGGAACGCGCCGACTTTGCGCATCTGAATCTCTTCCGAGCCTTCGGTGATGCGATAGCGGCGATGGTGCCGGTAGATGTGCTCGAACGGCTTGTGGCGCGAGTAGCCGATTCCGCCGTGCGTTTGCATCGCCTGGTCGGCCGCCTCACACACCAAGCGGTTGCCCCAGTAATTGCACATCGAAACCTTGTCGGAGATTTCGCGCTCGATCTGCTTGTGAGGCATGTTGTCCATCTGCCAAGCCGTCTTACGGATCAATAGACGCAGCGCCTCGGCTTGCGTAGCCAACTCGATCAGCGGCCACTGAATGGCTTGGTTTTCGGCGAGCGCTTTGCCGAAGGGTTTGCGTTGGCGGGCGTACTTTACGCTCTCTTCGATGCAGTAGACTGCCGCGCCCAAAGATGAGGCCGCTTGCCGGATGCGGTTCTGGTGCACGAAGCTCTGGCCGATCGCGAGCCCGTTGCCGATCTCGCCCCAATACGAATCTTCCGGGATCCAAACATCCTTCAGCGACACGCGCGGGTGATCGGTCGGCATGTTGAAGGTCCAATAATATTCTTCGACCTTCACGCCGGGCGTATCGGCCGGCACGATAAAGCACGTGATGCCCTTAGCGTCGCCGTCGTTGCCGCCGCTGCGCGCGAACACCATGATGTAGTTCGCCACGTGCATGCCCGTGGTCCACATCTTCTCGCCGTTGATGAGCCAGCCTTTCTTGCCGTCTTTCGTTTGCGGAACGGCGCGCGTTTCCATCCACGTCGCGTCCGAGCCGTGGTTCGGCTCGGTGAGCCCGAACCCGGTGCGCATCTTGCCAGCCAGCAAGCGCTCGCTATCGCGCTTATATTGTTCTTCGGTCGCGAATTCCTTGAACATCACGATGAACGGGTTGTTGCCGACGATCGAATGTTCGTTCTGCAGATCGTTGTGCAGACCAAGCCCTTTCGCGGCGAGGTGCTCGCGGATCACCGCCATCCATAGCTGCGAGCCGCCTTTGCCGCCGAACTCCTTCGGCCATGCAAAGCGCAAATGGCCGGCCTTATCGGCGACGGCGCGGGCCTCGGCCAGCAGCTCTTCCCATTCTTTTTTCGGAAGGCCGCCCTTGTCCCAATCGGTCCGCTCATATTCGCGGCGATGATCGAAGTACTTGATGTTGTCGTCGCGGTTCTCGATCGGCTTGATCTCGCGCTCGATGAACTCGTCGAGCTCGGCGAGATAGGCGACGAGCTCCTTCGGCAAATCGAAATCCATCTCAGGCCTCCTTGGCGGCGGTTGCGCGGCGGTACGCGGAATAATTCGGTTGATCGACGGCGAGCTTCTCGATCGCGGTCGCGCGCAGATGCGCCATCAGGGGTTCGTTATCGACGCCCAGTTTGCCGGCCTCGATCGCGTCGCAGAGCGTGCGGTTGAGGCTCGCGAGATCGCCATCTTGCCCGAGCAACGCAACAAGTCGCGCCTGCTCTGCGGCATCGCTTTGCGGGCCGAGCGTGAATTCGCGCTGGATGAGATCGAGCGCCGAGAGCGTGACGCGCATTTCGAACAGCGCCCGCCCCTCAAGCCCGGGCAGCGCCTTGGTGCGCAGATGCGTGATGACCGTGCCGAGAATTTCGAGCGCGGAGGGATGGTCCTGCATCAGCTGCGCCCCTGAAGAATATCGACGAGGTCGAGTTCGGTTTCGGATGCGCGGCGCGCGATCATCGGCCGGTCGATAGAGATATCGCCGCCCATCGCGAAGCGCACGGCGGAGAACGTGCACATCACGCCCCAGCGCAGCGTGCCGAAGATTTCCCAGAACTTCACCCGCTCGGGATCGACGCGCCCGCCGCCCGCCGCTTCGTAGCCGGCGAACAAATCCTCGCGCGAGCCGAAGCCGCCGACCGGTTTATCGATCGCGCCAAAGCGCCAGGAATTCACGCACAGCCAGCCGAGATCCTGCATCGGATCACCGCGCTGCGCGATTTCCCAATCGAGCACGGCGCGCACGCCGTCCGGCCCGACGATCAGATTGCCGTTGCGAAAATCGCCATGCACCAGAATGTCGCCCGCCGTATCGGGCGTGCGGTCCTGCAACCATTTGAACGCGAGCGAGAACACCGGGCGCGGCCAGTTTTCCGCTTTGTAGGCTTCGAATAGCCCCGCGAGCTGATCCTTCGCGCTCTTGGTTGGAAGCGGCGGCGCGTCTTTGATCTGGTGGATGCGCGCGAGGATGTCGCCGCACTGGCGCGCGAGCGTCTTGCGCGCGTCTTCGTAGGCCGGGTCCTTCACGATCCGCCCGCCAAGCGTCTCGCCTTCGACGAAGCTCTGCACGAAGCCGCGCCCCGCGCCGTCTTCCTCGCGCAGAATGTGCTTCACCTCCGGCGAAGGCACGCCCGCGCGCGCGGCGGCTTGCATGAGCGCTGCTTCCGTCTCCAAGCCAATCGCCATGCTCGACGGGCTCGCGACCGCGCTCGACGGCGAGCGACGCAGGATGTAGCGCGCCCCGCCCGCTTCGAACGACCACGTCTCTTGGCTCGCGCCGCCGCTGAGGCGCCGCAATGCGCTGAGCGCGCCCCAGCCTTTGGCTTGCGCGAGCGCGGCGAGCGCCGTTTCCAGCTCGGGCGCGACGCTTGGTTGCGTCGTCATGCTTCCTCCGTGTGGGCACGACACTAACGCCGCCTTGCCGCGCGCGTAAACGGCCTTACGCAACGTCGCGCGCAGCCGAAATTTTGGCGGCCCGAGCGCCGCCGGCACGCGTGTTCGTGACTTGACCCTGCGATGGGCGCGGCCTAGTTCCATGAGTAACTAGTTTCAGGTGCAACCATGCAGACATTTGAGAACCCGATCGGCACGGACGGCTTCGAGTTCGTGGAATTCACCGCGCCCGATCCGCAGGCCGTCGCGCGCTACTTCGAGGCGATGGGATTCACCGCCGTCGCCAAGCACCGCTCGAAGAACGTCATCCGTTACAAGCAGGGCGACATCAATTTCATTCTCAACATGGAGCCGGGCGGCCATCCGGCCGCGTTCCGCGACGCCCACGGCCCAAGCGCCAATGCGATGGCGTTCCGCGTGAAAGACGCCGCGCACGCCTTCAAGGAAGCGCTCGCGCGGGGCGCAGAGCCCGTCGATAGCCCGATCGGGCCAATGGAGCTCGATATCCCAGCCATCAAAGGCATCGGCGGCGCGCACGTCTATCTCGTCGACCGCTACGGCGCGCAGACGATTTACGACGTCGATTTCAAGCCGATCGAAGGCGCCGACGAAGCCAAGAATTTCGCCGGCCTCACCTATCTTGATCACCTCACGCACAATCTTTCGCGCGGCAACATGAAGACGTGGGCCGACTATTACGAGCGCATCTTCAATTTCCGCGAAATCCGCCATTTCGACATTGAGGGCAAGCACGGCACGGGCCTCTTCTCCAAGGCGATGACGAGCCCGTGCGCCAAAATCCGCATCCCGCTCAATGAGAGCCAGGACGACAAGAGCCAGATCGAGGAATTCATCCGCGACTATCGCGGCGAAGGCATCCAGCACATCGCGCTCGGCTCGACGGACATTCATAAGAGCGTCGAACTCATCCGCTCGCGTGGTGTCGCCTTCCAGGAAACCATCGACACGTATTTCGAAGGCATCGACAAGCGCGTGCCCGGCCACGGCGAAGACGTCGCGCGGCTGCACAAGAACCAGATCCTGATCGACGGCGCGCCCGGCGACCTCCTGCTGCAGATCTTCACGCAGAACGCCGTCGGCCCGATCTTCTTCGAGCTGATCCAGCGCAAGGGCAACGAAGGCTTCGGCGAAGGGAACTTCAAAGCGCTGTTCGACTCGATCGAGCTCGACCAAATCCGCCGCGGCGTCCTGAA
This sequence comes from uncultured Caulobacteraceae bacterium, assembly GCA_964564595.1. Lineage (GTDB taxonomy): Bacteria > Pseudomonadota > Alphaproteobacteria > Caulobacterales > Aquidulcibacteraceae > JBEVOS01. The sequence goes on along the minus strand of CAZMCA010000006.1, from coordinate 28,774 downwards.
AGAAGCGGGCTGAGCGTGGCGGAACCGGCTATCACCGCGCGCGTTTCCACCCCGACGCGCAGTTTCGGAGCCGGTCATGTCGGCGTTCAATCTTTATGTGCTTGGGTTCATCGTGGCGCTCGCCGGATTGGCGTATGGCGCGCACTTATTGGGCGTGCCGCCACAATGGATCGGCGTCGGGGCATTGGTGGTCATCGGGCTTGGCGTGATGAGCGCAGTGTCGCACACCAAGATGAAGGACCCACCCAAGAGCGCACCGGACGCTTAGGCGCGCTCGCACTCGCTTTACTGGCAACGTCTTGCGCCACCGCGGCCCCAACGCCGCGGTGGTCAATTGCGATACATGGCGGCGCGGGCGTCATCGAACGCGCAAACCTGACGCCGGAAGCTGAACAGCAATATCGCGACGCGATGCGCACCGCGCTTGAAACGGGCGGTAGAGTGCTCGAAGGCGGCGGCTCCGCGCTCGACACCGTCGAGCAGACGATCCACGTCCTCGAGGACAATCCGCTCTTCAATGCGGGTCGCGGCGCCGTCTTCACCGCCGAGGGCCGCAACGAACTCGACGCCTCGATCATGGATGGGCGCACGCGCGCGGCGGGCGCTGTCGCGGGCGTCACGCGCACGCGTCACCCTATTTCGCTCGCGCGCGCCGTGATGGAGCGTTCGCCGCATGTGATGCTGATCGGCGAAGGCGCAGAGACCTTCGCGCGCACGCAGAACATCGAAGAAGTCCCCACGAGCTATTTCTTCACCGAGCGCCGCTGGCGCCAACTGGAAGAGCATCTCCGGCGTCAGAACCTGCCGATCCCGCCGCGCCCCGTCGCGGGGCCGGCCGCTGATGCGGTCGATTACTTGGACGATCACCGCTTCGGCACGGTCGGCGTCGTGGTGCGGGACGCGCAAGGCAATCTCGCCGCCGGCACATCGACAGGCGGCACGACAGGCAAACGCTGGAGCCGCGTCGGCGACGCGCCGATCATCGGCGCAGGCACGTACGCGCAAAACGGCGTGTGCGCCGTCTCCGCCACGGGCACGGGCGAATACTTCATCCGCCTCAGCGTCGCGCGCACGATCTGCGCGCGGATGCAGTACGAAGGCGATAACGCGCAAAATGCGGCGAACACCGTTATCCATGAAGAACTCACCGGCCTTGGCGGCGATGGCGGCGTAATCGTGATGGATGATCGCGGCCGGGTCGCCTACAGCCTCAACACGCCCGGCATGTATCGCGGCAGCTACGAAGCCGGCGGCTATCCTGAAACCCGCATTTTCGCTGACGAGGACGTCGTCGTCGTCGCAAACACACCGCGTTAGGAGCGCGTCATGGCCATCACGTCCGGCATCCACCACGTCGCCTATCGCTGCAAAGACGCGCGCGAGACCGTGGAGTTCTATCGCGATCTTCTCGGCATGGAATTCACCACGGCGTTCGCGGAAGACCATGTGCCCTCGACCGGGGCGTACGATCCGTACATGCATGTGTTCCTCGACGCCGGGAACGGCAACGTGCTCGCGTTCTTCGAACTGCCCGAGCAGAAAACGATGGGCCGCGATCCGAACACGCCCGAATGGGTGCAGCACATTGCGTTCAAGGTTGGCGCCGTCGCCGATCTCGAAGCCGCCAAAGCGCGCGTCGAAGCGCGTGGCATCTCCGTGCTGGGCCCAACGGATCACGGCGTCTTCAAGTCGATCTATTTCTTCGACCCGAACGGCCACCGCGTCGAACTCGCCTGCGATACGGGCACGGCCGAAGAACTCGCGGAGCTAAAGCGCGTCGCGCCGCTCATGCTCGAAGAATGGAGCCGCACCAAGAAGGCGCCACAACACGCCGCTTGGCTGCACGAAAAAGCGCGCGCCGCGCACGCCGCCAAAGCGCGGATCGGTGAGTAGCGCCATGCTGAAGCTGCACGAATATTGGCGCTCCTCGGCTTCTTATCGCGTGCGCATCGGCATGAACCTCAAAGGCGTCATCCCCGAGCTTGCGCCGATCAACATTCTGCCCGGCAAAGACGAGCAGTTCGCGCCCGCGAACCGCGCGCTCAATCCCGCCGCGCGCGTGCCGTTCGTGGAGACCGAGCACGGCGTGCTCGGGCAATCGCTGGCGATCCTCGATTGGCTCGACGCGACGCATCCGAACCCGCCGTTCCTGCCGGCCGATCCGTGGCAGGCCGCGCTGGTGCGCAGCTTCGCCTATGCGATCGCGTGCGACATTCACCCGCTCAACAACCTCTCGATACTCGCGCGCTTGCGGCTCGAGTTCAGCGCGAGCGAAGATCATATCGCGAGCTGGTACATGCACTGGATCGGCGTTGGCTTTCATGCGCTCGAAGCGCAGCTTGCGGCGCTCCCAAGAACGCCGTTCGTGTTCGGCGATGCGCCGACGCTCGCGGACATTTGCCTCGTGCCGCAGATGGCGAATGCGCGCCGCTATCCGCTTGATCTTTCGCCGTTCCCGCGCCTCCTTGCCTCCGATGAACATGCGCGCGCGCATCCCGCGTTCGCTGCCGCTGCTCCAGAGAACCAGAAACCGCCCGGATGAAACTTGCCTCGCTCAAACATGGCCGCGACGGCCGCCTCGTTGTCGTCAGCGACGATCTCGCCTGGTGCGCGGGCGCTGAAAGCGTTGCGCCCACACTGCAGGCCGCGCTCGACGATTGGGCCCATGCAGGCCCAAAGCTCGTCGCGCTCGCCGAGAGCCTCAACCACGAGGCCATTCCGCGCGAACGCTTCCACGAGCGCGACGCAGCCTCCCCGCTGCCGCGCGCGTATCAATGGGCCGATGGCTCGGCTTACGTGAATCACGTCGCGCTGGTGCGCCAAGCGCGCGGCGCGAAGATGCCGGAGAGCTTCTGGACCGATCCGCTGATGTACCAAGGCGGCTCGGACTCGTTCCTCGGTCCGCGCGATGCAATTCCGCTCGCAGACGAAGCGTGGGGTTGTGACTTCGAAGCGGAAGTCGCCGTCATCACGGACGATGTGCCGATGGGCGTCTCCGAGATGGAAGCGCGCAACCACATCGCGCTCGTGATGCTCGTGAACGATGTGAGCCTGCGCAACCTCATTCCCGGTGAACTCGATAAGGGCTTTGGCTTCTTCCAAGCCAAACCATCATCCGCATTCTCACCGGTCGCGGTTTCGCCGGACGCGCTCGGCAAAGTGTGGGACGGCGGCAAGCTGCACCTGCCGCTGCACTCGACACTGAACGGCGCTGCGTTCGGCGCGCCGGACGCAGGCGAAGACATGACGTTCGACTTTGGCCGCCTCATCGCGCATGCGGCGAAGACGCGCCCGCTCTGCGCTGGCACGATTATCGGGTCGGGAACTGTGTCTAACCGCGACAAGGATGGCGGCCCCGGCAAAGCGATCGGCGACGGCGGACGCGGCTATTCGTGCATCGCCGAACTGCGTACCGTCGAAACAATCCAATTCGGCGCCGCGAAAACCGCGTTCTTGAAGCACGGCGACACCGTCGAGATCGAAATGCGCGACGCGCGCGGGCGCACCATCTTCGGGCGCATCGCGCAGACGGTGGAAGCGCCGCAATGAAGCGCGACCTGAAGCTTTCCGACTATCTCCCCTATCGACTTTCAGTCGCCTCCAACGAGGTGAGCCGGCTGATTGCGGAGAGTTATGAGGATCGCTTTGGCCTAAAGATTCCGGAATGGCGCGTAATCGCCGTGCTCGCGGAATTCAACGCGCACACACAGGCCGAAATCGTCGCGAAAACCGCGATGGACAAGGTCACTGTGAGCCGCACCGTCGCTTCGCTCGTGGCGCGTGATCTGGTGCGGCGGAGCATCAACGAAGCGGACGGCCGCTCGCAAATCGTGGCGCTGACCAAAGCGGGCAAGCGCCTGTTCGACGACATCGCCCCGCTCGCGCGCGACTATGAAGCGCGGCTGCTGGACGGCTTTTCCCCGCGCGAGATCGATAGCCTCAAGACGCTCCTGCAACGCATCGAAGCGCGCGCGCGCCGGGAGCGCGTGCGCTAAAGCTTGACCGCTCCACGTTTTGGCACTCAACATGCCAATAACAAGAGGGAGGCGGCGATGACGCAACAAGAACCGCTCGAATTGATGGGCGCGCCGGGCTCGCCCTACACCCGCAAGATGCTGTCGCTGCTCCGGTACCGGCGCATTCCGCACGCGATGCTGTGGGGCGGCATGCTCTCTCCGAAGCCTGGCTATCCCGAGCCGAAAGTGAAGCTGCTGCCTACGTTCTACTTCCGCACCGCCGATGGCGGGCGCGAGGCCGTGGTCGATTCAACGCCGATCGCGCGCCGGCTCGAGCGTGATTATGCGGGCCGCAGCGCGATCCCGGACGATCCCGCGCTCGCGTTTCTCAATTATCTGATCGAAGACTACGCCGACGAGTGGCTGACAAAGGCGATGTTTCACTATCGCTGGGCGCATGCGGCCGATGCGGCGCACGCAGCGCCGCTATTGATCTTCTGGTCGATGCCGAATGCGCCGCCCGAGCAAGCACGCGCCCGCGCAGACATGATCGGCAAACGCCAGATCGACCGGCTCTATGTCGTCGGCTCCAACGCAACGACCGCAGCAACGATCGAAGCGAGCTATGCGCGCCTGCTCGCGATCCTCGATCCGTTGATTCAGCGCCCGGGCTACGTACTCGGCGCGCGCCCATCGACCGCGGATTTCGCGCTGTTCGGGCAGCTCACGCAGCTCGTTTGGGTCGAACCGACGCCAGCGGAGGTCCAGCGCAAAATGGCGCCGCGCGTGCGCGCATGGGTCGATCGCATGGACGATCTTTCCGGCCACGACGGCGGCGCGTGGCTGACGCGCGCGGCCGCGGCCGATGCGCTCCGCCCGCTGCTTACCGAGATCGGCCGCGTCTATGCGCCATTCCTGCTTGCGAATGCGCGCGCCGCGATGGCCGGGCAAGCGGAGATGCATGCCGAGATCGACGGCCGCGCTTGGACGCAACCAACGTTTGCGTATCAAGCCAAGTGCCTCGGGTGGATACGGGATGAATTCGCGAAACTAAGCGACGGCGACAAGCGCGACGTGCGCGAGATGCTCAGCGAAACGGGGTGCGAGGGTGTCCTCGCCTAGATCGCCTTCGCCCCGCTGCCGCGACCGCCGCGCAGCGCGTATTCCTGCGTGCCGCGCTGATAAATCCTGTCCGTCTCCAGCGCTGCGCTGGTGGCGTACTGAAAGCCGGGCTGCAGGCTGTCGTAGATCATGTCGAACGGGCGATCGACGGTTTCGTGGATCAGCTGATCGAAGCTATCGATCACGAAATAGCTCTGCTGCAGGTCGGAGATCACGTAGTCGGTGCGCATCACGCGATCCACGTTGAGGTGGATGCGATTTGGCGACTTGCTTTCGAGCGCGAAGATGCTTTCGACGCCTGATGACACGATGCCGGCGCCATAGATGCGCAGCCCTTCCGCAGTCGCGATCAGCCCAAACTCAACCGTGTACCAATAGAGCGCGCCGAGTGCCTTGAGGCGGTTGAACTGGAGCGCCTTCCAGCCGGCGCGGCCATATTCCTGCATGTAGTTGGCGAAGGTCGGGTCCGTGAGCATCGGCACGTGGCCGAACACGTCGTGAAAAACATCCGGCTCCTGGATGTAATCGATCTGATCGCGCGGGCGGATGAAGTTGCCGGCGGGAAAGCGCCGGTTGGCGAGGTGATAGAAGAACACGTGATCCGGAATCAGCATCGGTACCGGCACGACCCGCCAGCCGGTGATCGATTCCAGCTCATCGCTCATCGCGCCAAAATCGGGCACGCCGCCGCGCCCGAGATCGAGGCGCGTCAGCCCCGCCATGAACTGATCGCACGCGCGGCGCGGCAGAATCTGCATCTGGCGCGCGTAGAGCTCGTCCCAGACTTTATGCTCGTCGGCGGTGTAGACGCGCTGCTTGGGCTCCAGCCAATCGGCGCCGACATGCGCGGGCTTTTGTAGCGGCGCGGTGAACACGCCAGCAGGCGGCTCGGGAATCGTTGCGAAATCGCGCGAAGTCATGCGCGAGTCATAGCACGAAGCTGCCCTGTGCCGTCGATCACGCCTGCAGGCGGAACGCCATTTTCCCCACCGGGCCGAGTTCCGGCGCCTGCTTCTTCAGCGCCGCAAAGCTCGCTTCCGCCGCATCGAGCGCGAAGGCGATGTCGGCTTCCGTCATTGCGGCGCAGAAGAACATGTTGTGCCAGGGATGCACGTAGACGCCGCGCGCCAGCATCGCGCTCGACCACGCGAAGCCGAGCCGGAGATCGGGATCGTCGTCGAACAGGAAGAGCGGCATCGTCTCAGGCCCGGTCTGCCGGAACCCGAAGCCCGCCGCCGCGGCGCGCTCGGCCAAGCCTGCGCGCAGCTTGGCGCCCAGTGCTTCCATGCCTTCGAGATAATCCGTGTCGCGCACCAGCTTCAGCGTCGCGAGCGATGCGGCCATGGGCGCTGCCTGAAACCAGAACGAGCCGGTGCCGTAGATTTTCTGCGCCGCCGCGCGTGCGCGGTCGTTGCCGAGCAATGCCGAGAGCGCGTGGCCATTGGCGATACCCTTACCCCAGCACGAAAGATCGGGCTGCACGCCGACCTTCGCCCACGAGCAATCGCGCGCGAGCCGCAGCCCTGCGCGCACATCATCGACCACCAGAAGCGCGTTGTGCTCATCGGCCAACTCGCGCGCGCGGCGGGCGTAGGCGAGGTCGGGCGCGGCTTGATCGATGAACGCGTCGTGCTTGATGGGCGCGGCAAAGATCGCGGCGAGATCGCCGTTCGTTGCGGCCACCGCAGCTTCCAGGCTCTCGATATCGTTGTACGCGCAATAGTGCTGGTGCGCTTTGTCTTCGCTTACCGTGCCGGCGGGGCGCGTGGCGCACCAGGGCGCGGCGCCGTGATAGGCGCCCTTGGCGAGCACAATTCCCTTCTTCTTGGCGTGCGCGCGGCCGATCATCATCGCCATCGTCGTCGCGTCCGTGCCGTTCTTGCAGAACAGCGCCCAGTCGGCGTGCGTCACGAGCGCGGTAAATTGCTCGGCCAGCTCCACGATCAGGCCGGTCGGGCCGGTTAGCGCGTCGCCTTCCTTCAGCTGCGCGACGAACGCCGCGTCGATCCCTTGATGCGCATAGCCGAAGAGGTTCGGCCCATACGCGCACATGAAGTCGAGGTACTTATTGCCATCGACATCCCACAGGTGCGCGCCCTGCCCGCGCGCGAAAAACTGCGGGTAATCATCCGGCAGCAGCGCGACGGATTGGTGCCCGTACATGCCGCCGGGGATGACTTTTTCGGCGCGCGTACGCAGTGCACGGTCTGCGCTATTGGCTGCGCTATTGCTCATGGTGGAAGACCTCCGCCGGACAAGCTATTCCAGTTCCGGCGCGGACGCACGCGCGGCGGAGGGGTGCGCATGACCGGGCCGGTGCTCGCGCCAGACCTAGGGCGCGAAGATTGGCGGCGCGATGCGCTCATCGCCGCGCTGTTTGGGTCGATCCCCATCATCGGCGTGCTCGCGTGGGGCTGGAGCCCCTTTGCGCTGATGCTGTTGTTCTGGTTCGAGAACGCGGTAATCGGCGTACGGCAAGTCGTGATGATGTGGCTCGTCGCGCGCGCGCGGCTCGACGAGGCGGGCGCGGCGATCTTCCAGTCCGGCTTCTTCGCGCTCCACTACGGCGGCTTTGCGCTCGCGCACGGCTTCTTCACGGTGCTGTTCTTCTTCGTGATGGGGCCGCATGCGCCGCCTGCCGATCCGGACGGAGGCATCCCCGTCGATCTCGATATCGCCTTCGCGGAGGCGTGGCGCCTTGCGCTCACCGTGCCGCTCGGCTTTGCGGCGATCTTTGGCTGGCAGGCGGTTCAACTCGCGCAGTTCGTGGCGCGCGAGGAGGCAAAGTCCGTCACGCTGAGGGCGCTGATGGGCGAGCCGTATCTCCGGGTCGTCGTGCTGCACTTGGTGCTGATCATCGCCGGCGGGGCGATCATGAGCCGGGAGCTGGCGCCTCAAGCGCTGGTGGTGCTCGCGGTCTATAAGGTCGCCGTCGATGTCGGCGAAATCTGGTGGCGCAACCGCAAGAACAAGCCGCCGCAGAGGCTGACGGATTTGCCCACGCCCAAGCCGGGCGTGGTGTTCGACGTCGTGAAGGACAAGCCGAACAATGTGATCTTCATCGTCTGCGCAATTTTCTTCGTGTTCGGGCTGCTCCTCTTGATGGCGAGCCTTTGGTTCGGCGCGCTCTGGCTGGGGTTCACGGCGTTTATTGCGTTCTTCGCGTGGCGCTCAACGGCGCATGCGCGCCGCGCGCTGCTCGCGTCGTTCACGAACGGCACGGGCCAGGTCGCCGAAGGGCACGTCACGGACTTTGTGCATCAAGAGCGCGAGGCGGACGGGCGCTACGCGCCCGAAAGCTTCAAGGTGCAGGACATAGCGTTCGTTTACACGCACAACATCATCACCGGCGGCTTCAACAAGACAGCACTGCGCGGCGGCCCAATCCGCGAGGGCCTCAAGGTGCGCGTTCACTTCCTGCCGATGGCCCCAAGCGGCAACGTCATCACGCGGATCGAAGTGCTGCCCTAGCGCGCGCTAGTTCCAGATCGGCGGGCGCTTGTCCTTCCAGGGCGCTTCTTTTTCGAGCTGCGCGGCGAGCCGCAGGAGGGTGGCTTCATCGGCGTAGCGGCCGGTGAACATCATGCCGAGCGGCAAGCCAGACTTGCTCCACGCCAACGGAAGCGAGAGCGACGGCTGGCCGGTGAAGTTGAACACCGGCGTGTAGGGATACGCGGCGGCTTGGCGGCGGTTGAGATCCTTCGGATCGAGGTTCTGCGTATCAATGTAGCCGATGGGCGAAGGCGGCGTGCCCTGCACGGGGCAGAGATAGACGTCGAAATGCTCCCACTGCTTCACGACTTCGCGCGCGCGCCGGCGCAGATCGCCGAGCGCGAGGAACGCATCCTGCCCCATCACTTTGCGGCCGCCCTTGTAGGAGACCCATGTCAGCGTTTCGAGTTCGTCTTGCTCTGGCTCGCGGCCCACAGCTTCGATGAATTTCGCAATCGTCGCGGCGAAATTCGCGCCGGATGCGGGGCCGCGCGCATTGTAGAGCCCCATGTAATCGACGCCGAGGCCGCGCTCGAACACGTCATGCCCCAGCCCCTTCAACAGCGCCGCTGTTTCTTCGAGCGCCGTTTGAATTTCCGGATCGATCGGCCGCCCGCGCGGCGTTTCCGATGACCATGCGATGCGCAGCTTGCCGGGGCTCTTCTTGATCTCTTCGAGATAGGAGTCCGGGCGCGGCGGATAGGCGTACGGATTGCCGGGCTCTGGCCGGCCGGTGACATCGAGCGCGGCGGCGCTATCGCGCACGGTGCGCGAGACGACGTGGTTCACTGTAAAGCCGAGAATCTCCTCGCTCGTATCGGGCAGGTTCGGGTTGCGATCGCGCGTGACTTTGAGGCCCACCAAGCCGCAGCACGCAGCTGGAATGCGGATCGAGCCCAAGCCATCGCTCGCATGCGCCATCGGCACGATGCCGGCCGCCGTCGCGGATGCTGCGCCGCCGGATGAGCCGCCCGGCGTGTGATCAGGGTTCCACGGATTGCGGCACGGGCCGAGGTGCTGGCTCTCCGTCACGCCCGGGATGCCGTATTCGGGCGTGTTCGATTTGCCGAGGAAGATCAGCCCCGCTTCGCGGTAGCGCCGCACCAGGCCGCTGTCTTCGCTGTCTTTCAGCTCGCGCGTGAACTTCGAGCCATTCGAGCGCGGCATGCCCGCGACGGCGACGCCAAGGTCCTTGATGAGAAACGGCACGCCGGTGAACGGGCCCTGCGCGGGCGCTTTGGCCTGCGCGCGCGCAGCGTCATACGCCTTGTAGACCACGGCATTCAGTGTCGGGTTGTGCCTCTCGATGCGCGCGATCGCGGCTTCGACCAGCTCCGCGGGCGTCACCTCTTTCTTGCGCACGAGTTCGGCGAGGCCCACGGCGTCGTAACTGGCGTATTCGGCATCTTTCATGGGGCGCTCCTCCGGTCTTGCGACTGTCGCGCCGCAGCACGCCGCGCACAAGTCTGAGTGCTTGACCCTCCGTCGCGGCATGGCCTTAACTCGCACGTAAGGGCCGAGAGAGCCCCTCCCAGGGAGACACGCGATGGATCTGGCTTACGGGCCAGCCTACGAGGCGTTGCGCGAAGAGGTTCGCGCATTTGCGGCCAAGCACGGCAAGGACGCGCCCCGCGGCGGCGCTGGCTTTGGCGACATGCGGCCGTGGCAGAAGCTGCTGATCGAGAACGGCTACGCCGCGCGCACGATCCCGAAGGAATATGGCGGCTACGGCGCCAAGCCCGATCCGCTCGCCAGCCGCATCATCTCCGAAGAATTCCTCGCCGCCGGTTTGCCGACGGGCATGAGCGGCCAGGGCATCTCAATGCTGGTGCCGACGCTGCTTGAACTTGGCACCGAAGAGCAGAAGCAAAAGTACATCGGCCCCACGCTGCGCGGCGAGATGATCTGGTGCCAGGGCTACAGCGAGCCGGGCTCGGGCAGCGATCTCGCCAGCCTCAAGACGCGCGCGCATGAAGATGGCGACGATTTTGTCATCAACGGCCAGAAGATTTGGACGAGCACGGCCAAGCAGGCGGACATGATGTTCTGCCTGGTGCGCACCGAACCGGATGCCCCCAAGCACGACGGCATCTCCTATCTCCTCTTCCCGATGTCGACGCCCGGCATTGACGTGCGCCCGCTCACGACCATGACCGGCGGCGCCGAGTTCAACGAAGTCTTCTTCACCGACGTGCGCGTGCCGAAGACGAGCATCGTCGGCAAGCGCGGCGAAGGCTGGCGCGTCGCGAACGCAACGCTCCGGCACGAGCGCGGCATGCTGGGCGATCCGAACCAGGCGATGACGCGCTTCAAAATGCTCGTCGAGATGATGAACGAAGAGACGGTCGATGGCCGCCGGCTCGGCGACGATCCGATCTGGCGCGACCGGCTGATGAAGCTCGAAGCGCAGGTTCTCGCGATGGGCTTCAATGGCCTGCGCAATCTCACGGCCGCGGCGAAAGGCGAATTTCCCGGCATGAGCGCAGTGGTCGTGAAGCTGCAAGGCTGCGAGCTCAACCACGAGCTGGCGCGCTTTGCGATCGATGCGCTGGGCGAACTCGGCATTCTCTACGAGAGCGGCGAGCATCTGCGGAACAACGGCCGCTGGCAGTGGCAGTACATGTTCGACCTTGGCCTCATCATCGGCGGCGGCACCGCGCAGATTCAGAAGAACATCATCGCCGAGCGGGCCCTTGGCTTGCCGCGCGAACCAAAGCTGGCGGCGCGCTGATGGAATTTGCTCTCTCCTCCGAACAGGCGCTGCTGCAAGAAAGCCTGACGCGCGCGCTCGAAACCCACGCATCGCTCGCGAAGCTGCGGGAGCGCGTGGCGGCGGGCAATACGCGCGATCAAACGCTCGTCGATGCGCTGGCGGAGTTCGGCGTCTATGGCGTGATCACGCCCGGCGAATGGGGCGGCGCGGGGCTTTCGATGCTCGACGCGGCGCTGGTTTCCGAGGCGCTGGGCCGCTTCGTCGCGCCGGTGACCTATGTCGCGGACGCCGTCGTGGCGCCGCTGGCGCTGATCGAAGGCGGCTCACCGGCGCAGCAGCAAGAGTGGCTGCCGCAACTCGCCAGCGGCAAAGCCGGCGCGTGCCTGGCGCTCAGTGAAGCCGCCGCCGGCGCGCGCGACGGTGCAGGCGTGACCGAGAAGAACGGCAAGCTCACCGGCAAGGCGCTTTTCGCGTTCGACGCGGACGGGCCTGGCATGGCGATCGTCGCCACGAAGGACAAGCGCCTCTTCCTGGTGCGCGCCGAGCACTTCACGCTGAAGAAGCTGCCGACGATCGATCAGACGCGCGCGATCGGCGAACTCACGTTCAAAGACGCGCCGGGCGAGCCACTCAAAGCCGAAGCGCTCCCGCGCCTCCTCGCCGCCGCGCGCATCATGCTCGCGGCCGACACGCTTGGCGCGGCCTCGCACATGCTCACCGCCGCCGTCGCGTACGCGCAGCAGCGCGAGCAATTCGGGCGGCTCATCGGCTCGTTCCAGGCCGTGAAGCACCTCTGCGCCGAGATGGCGGCGCAGATCGAACCGGCGCGCTCGCTGATGTGGTACGCGGCTTACGCGTTCGATGAAGCGCCGGAAGAAGCCGCGCGCATGGCCGCGCACGCGAAGGCGCATCTCTCCGAGATCGGCACGTTCGTGGCGCGCACCTCGACGGAAGTTCATGGCGGCATCGGCATCACCGATCTTCTCGGCCTGCACTATTGGTTCAAACGCATCGGCCTCAACCGCCAGCTCTTTGGCGGGCCAGAGCGGCTGCGCGCCGAAGCGGCGGCGCATTACGGATGGAGCGCGACAGCATGACAGGCGGCCTCAAAGTCGGCGACCGGTTCGTTCCTCAAGCGGAGACGCTGGATCGCGCCGCGCGCGCGGCGGCGGGGCTCTCAAAACTTGGTGTCGGACCGGGCGACGTGGTCTGCGTCTACATGCGCAACGACTTCGGCTTCCACGAAGCGTCCAGCGCCGCGGGCCTCGTCGGCGCCTATCCGACGCCCGCGAACTGGCACAACTCCGCCGACGAAGCCGCCTACATCTTCGAAAACTCGGGCGCCAAAGCCATCGTCGTCCACTCCGATCTCTACAATCAGATCGCGCACGTCATCCCGAAGAAGGCTGCTGTCTTCATCGTGCCGACGCCGCCGGAAATCGCAGCCGCGTACGGTTTGACGGATGCGCAATGCGCCGCGCCTGCCGGCGTAGCACTTTGGGATGATCTCATCGCCGCAAACGAGCCATTCACAAAGCCGGTCGAGGCCGCGCCGGGCACGATGATCTACACGTCCGGCACGACGGGCCACCCCAAAGGCGTGCGGCGCGCGCCACCGACGGAGGCGCAGCGCGGCATCATGATGATGCTGATTGGGCAAGTGTTCGGCATCTTCGCAGCCGAAGGCAAACCGATTGTCACGGTCGTCACCGGCCCGATGTATCACTCGGCGCCCAACGCCTACGGCATGGTGATGTTTCAGACCGGCGCGACGACGATCCTCGAGCCGCGCTTCGATCCCGAGGGCCTGCTCGCGCTGATCGAAAAAGAAAAAGTCACGCACCTTCACATGGTGCCGACGATGTTCGTGCGTCTGCTTCGCCTGCCGGACGACGTGAAGAAGAAGTACGATCTCTCTTCGCTCAAATTCGTCGTCCACGCCGCCGCGCCCTGCCCGGTGCACGTGAAGCAAGCGATGATCCAGTGGTGGGGCCCTGTCATCAACGAATATTACGGCGGCACTGAAACCAGCGCCGTCGTGTTCTGCAATTCGGAAGAATATATCGCGCACCCAGGCACGGTCGGCAAAGCGGTCGCGGGCGCGGAAATCCGCGTGCTCGGCGAGAACGGCGAGGATTTGGAGACCGGCGGCGTCGGCGAAATCATCTGCCGTATCCCCGCAATGGCGGACTTCACCTATCACGGCGACGACGAGAAGCGGAAACGCGCAGAGAAGAAGGGTCTGATCTCGCTCGGCGACGTCGGCTATCTCGATGCGGACGGGTTCCTCTATCTGTGCGACCGCTCGAAGGACATGATCATCTCCGGCGGCGCCAACATCTATCCGGCCGAGATCGAAGCGGAACTTCTGAAAGCGCCCGGCGTCGCCGATTGCGCCGTGTTCGGCATCCCGGACGATGAATTCGGCGAACGCGTGCACGCGGTTGTGCAGCCGCAAGACGGCGTCAAGCTCGATCCGGCTGACATAAAGGCGTTCCTCAAGGAGCGCATGGCGAGTTACAAAGTGCCGAAGGACGTCGACTTCGCAAACGAGCTGCCGCGCGAGGACTCCGGCAAAATCTTCAAACGAAAATTGCGCGAGCCGTATTGGGAGCGCGCGGGCCGCAAGATCTAACAACAAAACCAACAAACAAGACCGATTGGGAGAGCAGAATGAAATTCACGTGGTTCAATCTGATGCCCTGGCCGTATCTGCCGGATGATTTCCGGGAGACGAACCGCTCGGTCTGGGTCGATATCGATCAGCGCCTTTTCGATCCGGCCAAGAGCCATGAGGTATACAACACCTACATGGATCTGCTCGAATATGCCGGCACGCTCGGCTTCGATGGCATCGGCGTCAACGAGCACCACCAGAACGGTTACGGCATCATGCCGAGCCCGAACATCATCGCCGCGGGCCTCGCGCGCCGCACGACTGATCCGGCAATCGTCGTGCTCGGCAATTCGATCGCGCTCTACAATCCACCCGTGCGCGTCGCTGAAGAGTTCGCGATGCTCGACTGCATTTCGGGCGGCCGCTTGGTGGCCGGCTTCCCAGTCGGCACGTCGATGGACACGAATTATTGCTACGGCCAAATCCCGTCGCTGACGCGCGAGAAGTACCAGGAAGCGCACGACCTCATCATCAAGGCGTGGACGACGCGCGATCCGTTCGCCTGGAACGGCCGGTACAACAAGCTGCGGCACGTCAACATCTGGCCGCGTCCGATCCAGCAGCCGCATCCGCCGATCCATATCCCGGGCGGCGGCTCCGTCGAGACCTACGATTTCTGCATCGACAACACGTATTCCTATTCCTACCTCAGCTTCAGCGGCTACATCCGCGCCAAAGCGCTGATGGATGGCTATTGGAAGCGTGTCGAAGAGCGCGGCGCGCCAGATACGTCGCCCTATCGCGCAGGCTTTGCACAAACGATCTGCGTCGCAGCGACGGATGCGGAAGCCGAGAAGCTCTACTCCAAGCACATCGATTATTTCTACAATCGCTGCCTGCACGTGTATCCGGGTTTTGCGGACGCGCCCGGCTATCGCACGATCAAAACGATCCAAACCGGCGCGCTCTCGCAATACGCACCGCCGAAGGGCGGCTACACGAACCTCTCGTGGGGCGAACTCGTCGAGCAAGGGCACGTCATCGCGGGCTCACCCGAAACCGTGCGCCAACGCCTCGAGCACCTCGCGGAAACGCTGCGCGTGGGGAACCTTTTCTGCCTCATGCATGTCGGCGACATGCCAGCAGACAAGTGCATGTACTCGACGAAGTTATTCGCCGACGAAGTGATGCCGAAGCTGCGCAATCTCTATCCCGAGTACGCCGACGACAATCGCTTCTGGTGCAAGCCGCTGAACAAGCTCGTCAAAGCCGGCTCTTTGCCGGCCGCGCCGACCAGCGCGCCGCTCGAAACCGCCGGCGCGAAATAACTATCGCCTCCCGGACGTCGCGTAGCGACGATCCGGGATCCAGGGCCACAGCCACCGCACGTGGCCCTAGGCCCCGGCTCTTCGTCGCTACGGCCGGGGAGCGTGAAAAGGACAAACGACGATGGAACTGAAAACAATCGAAACGCCCCACGTGCCCGTGCGCTATCTGCACGGCGGCTCCGGTAAACCTCTGTTGTTCTTGCATGGCGCGGGCGGCGTCACCGCCGCCGATCCGTTTGTCAACGCACTCGCCGAGCACTACGAAGTGTTCGCGCCGATGCTGCCCGGCTATGGCGACAGCGAAGAATGCGCCGAGCTGCGGGACATGCTCGACATCACGCTCCATTATTGGGACGTGGCAGCCGCGCTGAAGCTCAAGAAGCCGATCATCGTGGGGCACTCGATGGGCGGCATGATCGCGGCGGAGATGGCGGCGATCGCGCCGAATGACGTCGCCAAGCTCGGCCTCATCTGCCCTGCGGGACTCTGGATGGACGACTATCCAATCGTCGATCTCTTCGCGACGATGCCCTATGAAATGCCCGCGCTGCTCTTCCACGATGTGGCTGCGGGCACGGCGATGCTTACTTCGGGGCTCAACGTCGACGATCCGAAGTTCTTGCAGACCTACCTCGTCAACAACGCGCGCCAGCTCGGCATGGCGGGGCGGATTCTCTTCCCGATCCCCGATCGCGGCCTCTCGAACCGGATGTATCGCATCAAGGCGAAAACGCAGATCATATGGGGCGATGGCGATAAGCTCATCCCGCCGGTCTATGCGCGCAAGTTCAAGGAAGGCATCAAGGGCGCCAAGCTCACCTCGATCCCGGAAGCGGGACACATGGTGCAGCTCGAAAAGACGCACCAAGTCGTCGAGGCGATCCGCAAGCTCGGATGATGCGATAGGACAACGCCAATGCCCGTCAGCGCCGAGATCGCCGCCGTCTTCGGAGAGATCGAGTTCGATCCGGACGCGTTGCACGAGAAATATCTCGCCGAACGCGACAAGCGGCTCCGGCCTGACGGGAATGCGCAATATATAGAAGTGAAGGCGCAATTCTCGCGCTACGTCGAAGACCCGTATGTCGAGCCGGGCTTCACGCGCGCTCCGGTGAGCGACGACGT
Source organism: uncultured Caulobacteraceae bacterium (assembly GCA_964564595.1). Taxonomy (GTDB): domain Bacteria; phylum Pseudomonadota; class Alphaproteobacteria; order Caulobacterales; family Aquidulcibacteraceae; genus JBEVOS01. Next base: position 12,421 of record CAZMCA010000006.1, on the reverse strand, counting down.
CGAGTTCGCGATCATCGGCGGCGGTTTCGGCGGGCTCCTCATGGGCGCGCGCCTTCGCGAAGCGGGCTTCAAGGACATCCGCGTCGTCGAAAGCGCGGGCGATTTCGGCGGCACTTGGTATTGGAACCGCTATCCCGGCGCGATGTGCGACGTGGAATCGTATTGCTACCTGCCGCTCCTCGAAGAGCTCGGCTACATGCCGAAGCACAAATATTCCTTCGCGCCGGAAATCCTCGAGCACAGCCGCCGCATCGCGCGCCATTACGGCCTCTACGACAAAGCGCTGCTGCAAACCGCGATCACCGGCATGGCGTGGGACGAAGCCGCGCAACGCTGGCGCATCACCACCAATCGCGGCGATGCGTTCACGGCGCAGTATGTCGCGATGGCGAACGGCCCGCTCAATCGCCCCAAGCTCCCCGGCATTCCGGGCATCAACGAGTTCGAGGGCTACACGTTTCACACCAGCCGCTGGGACTATCGCTACACCGGCGGCGATTCGAGCGGCGGGCTCACCGGTCTCAAGGACAAACGCGTCGGAATCATCGGCACGGGCGCGACCGCCGTGCAGTGCATCCCGCATCTCGGCGAATGGGCAAAGCAGCTCTACGTCTTCCAGCGTACGCCCTCTTCCGTCGATGTGCGCAACAACGGCGAGACCGATCCGGCCTGGGCGGCGTCGCTGGAGCCCGGCTGGCAAAAGCGGCGCATGGAGAATTTCAACATCCTCGTCAGCGGCGGCGATCAGGACGAGGATCTCGTCGCCGACGGGTGGACCGACATTTTCCGCAATGTCACCGGCACGGCGGCGAAGGCCGCGTCGCGCAAACTCGGCCGGCGGCTCACCGGCGCTGAGCGCGCCGAGATGATGGTGCTCGCCGACTATCGCAAAATGAACCAGGTCCGCGCGCGCGTGGATCAGATCGTGCGCGATCCGGAAACGGCGGCGGCGCTCAAGCCCTGGTATCGCCAGTTCTGCAAGCGTCCCTGCTTCCACGACGAATATCTCGACACTTACAATTGCCTGAACGTCACCCTTGTCGATACGCAGGGCCGCGGCGTCGAAGCGCTCACTAAGAACGCCGTCGTCGCGAACGGCCGCGAGTACGAAGTTGATTGCCTGATCTTCGCGACAGGCTTCGAAGTCGGCACCTCGTACACACGCCGCGCAGGCTACGACATCACGGGCCGTGACGGGCGCACGCTCTCGGAGCATTGGTCGGATGGATTCCGCACGCTGCACGGTCTCACCGCGCACGGCTTTCCGAACTGCTTCTTCCTTGGCTTCACGCAAACCGCGATCACGATCAGCGTGCCGCAAGCACTGAACGAACAAGCCAACCAAGTGACCTACATGGTCAGTCAAGTTAAGGAACGCGGCCGGGGCGTGCTGGAGACGACCGCGGAAGGCGAAGAAGCGTACGTCGCCGAAGTGCGCAGCCTCGCGCGCATGGGCCGGCGGTTCTACGAAGAATGCACGCCCGGCTATTACAACAGCGAAGGCGAAGCTGGTAACCGCGGCGGCTTCTTCTCCGACATGTACGGCGCGGGCCCGCTCAAATTCTTCGACCTCCTCGCCGCATGGCGCGCCAACGGGCGCATGGACGGGATCGAGCTGCGCTAATTGCTCCCCCAGGGCAAACGGCAGCGCGGGGGGCCGCCGCGCCGCGGGCGGCGCCCCCCCCCCCCCCCACCCCGGGGGGGGAGGGGCAACCGGGCCCGGGGG
>CAZMCA010000006.1:0-10685 GCA_964564595.1 uncultured Caulobacteraceae bacterium | reverse complement strand
TCCCACCTCCCCCGTAAACGGGGGAGGAATTAGCGAACCAAGGCGCCTTTCGCCGCGTCGAGAATCTGGCGCGACAGATCCTCATCCTCCACCGCGCGCGACAGCATGAGCGCGCCGACGGCCGTCGAGAGTGCGGCCAGCATCGCCGCTTCGCTCTTGCGGCCGCGCGCTGCAAGACGGCGTTTCAAATCTTCCGTCAGCACAGCGCGCGTCTCCGCATCGCTCCGCGAAATCTCCGGCGCCAGCGCCGCGAGCGCGCAGCCGCGTGCGACGTCGTCGCGGTGGGCGGGCGAAAGGTAGCTTTCGGCCCAGGCCGCGAACGCATCGCCGCCTGTCTTATCGAGCGCTTTATCCGCGGCCTTCTTGCCGCGCCGCTCACTCTCGGCGAACGCGTACGCCAGCGCTTCGCGCACCAGATCATCGCGCGACGCAAAATGCGCGTAGAAGCCGCCATGCGTGAGGCCGGCTTCGGCCATCACCTCGGCAACGCTCACGCCCGCCAGCCCACGCTCGCGCATGCGGCGCGACGCGACGGCGACGATCTTGTCGTGATTGGCTTTTTTCTGCGCCTGTGAGTGACCCACGTTGTGTGGCTCCGAATCGGGTTGACAGCATGTCGTCTAACATGCTGTTTGGATGACGTCTATCATCTAGATAAGGGGAGATGGCGATGGCGGGCAGCGCGCTCGTGATCGGCGCAGGCGACGCGACGGGCGGCGCCATCGCTAAGGCCTTCGCCGCGACCGGCCTCACAGCCTGCTGCGTGCGCCGGACGGCCGATAAGCTCGAACCGCTTATCGCCGACATAAAGGCCGCCGGCCACAACGCGATCGGGTACGGGCGCGACGCGCGCAAAGAAGAAGACATGGTCGGCCTCGTCGAAGAGATCGAGCGCGATGTCGGGCCGCTTGAAGTCGCGGTGTTCAACATCGGCGCGAACGTGCCCTCCTCGATTCTCGACGAAACCGCGCGCAAGTATTTTAAGATCTGGGAGATGGCGTGCTTCTCCGGCTTCCTGATGGGCCGCGAAGCCGCCAAGCGCATGGTCCCGCGCGGGCGCGGCACGATCCTTTTCACGGGCGCGACCGCATCGTTGCGCGGCCGTAGCGGCTTTGCGGGCTTTTCCGGCGCCAAGCATGCGCTCCGGGCGCTCGCGATGTCGATGAGCAAAGAACTTGCGCCGCAGGGTGTGCATGTTGCGCATGTCGTGATCGATGGCGCGATCGACACCGAATTCATTCGTAACGTCGCGCCGCAGCGTTATGCGCTGAAGGATCAGGACGGGATCCTCAATCCCGACCACATCGCCCAGAACTACGTGATGCTGCACAACCAGCCGCGCGATAGCTGGACGTTCGAACTCGATCTCCGGCCCTGGATGGAGCAGTGGTGATGGCCAAGACCGCGCAATTCATGTTCGATTTCGGCAGCCCGAACGCGTATCTCTCGCACAAGGTCATCCCCGCGATCGAGAAGCGTACAGGTGTGAAATTTCAGTACGTGCCGGTGCTTCTCGGCGGCATCTTCAAAGCCACCGGCAATCAATCGCCGGTGCAGGCGTTTGCCGGGATCAAGAACAAGCTCGCGTACGAGGGCCTCGAAACGCGCCGCTTCGTCGCCAAGCACGGCCTCACGCAATACACGCAGAACCCGTTCTTCCCGGTCAACACGCTGCTGATGATGCGCATCGCGGCCGGGTGTGAGATCGACGGGACGCTCGCGCCATACGTGGACGCCGCGTACCATCACATGTGGGAGGCGCCCAAGAAGATGGACGATCCCGCCATCGTCCACGCGGCGTTGACGGAGTCCGGTCTCAACGCGGACAAGCTGCTCGCGCGCGCGCAGGATCAAGACGCGAAAGACCGCCTCCTCGCCAACACCAACGCCGCCGTCGAGCGCGGCGCGTTCGGCAGCCCCACCTTCTTCGTCGGCGACGACATTTACTTCGGCAAGGACCGCTTGCGGGACGTCGAAGAGGCGCTCGCCTAAGCCGGTTTGCGCACCCAGCGCGGCTTCAAATCGCGAATCCGTGGGCAGCCGATAAGCGCGAGCGTCCGTTCGGTTTCGTCCTTCAGAATTTGCAGCGTGCGCCGCGCGCCGGCTTCGCCGCCAGCGGCGAGGCCGAACAGCGCAGCGCGTCCGAGCGCGACGGCTTTCGCGCCAAGCGCGATCGCTTTGACCACATCCGTCCCGCGCCGGATGCCGCCGTCCATGATCACATCGACGCGGCCCGCGACCGCCTCGACGACCTCCTCCAACATGTCGATCGTCGCGGGCGCGGTGTCGAGCTGGCGCCCGCCGTGGTTCGAGAGCCAGACATGCGCCCCAATCTCAGCGCAGCGCTTTGCGTCTTCAGCGTGCGTGACGCCCTTGATCGCAAACTCGCCGCCCCATTCGTTGCGCATCCATTCAGCGTCTTTCCAGGCGACGCTGCGATCGAATTGCGAGTTCATGAAGCCCATGATGCCGCCAACATCGCCGGTGAACTGCGTGAAGTTCGCCATCGTGATGCGCGGGCTCGTCGCCAGCTTCCAGAGATAGCCGGGCTTCTCCAGCATGTAGTTCACGGTCTTGGCGTTGATTTGCGGCGGGATGGTGAAATCGTTGCGCGGATCGCGCTCGCGATTGCCGGCGACGGGCACATCCACCGTCAAGATCAGGCCCGTGAAGCCGGCGGCCTTGGCGCGCTTCAGGATCGTTTTGACGACCTCGCGGTCTTTCCAGACATAGACCTGAAAGAATTTCGGCCCGCTGGTGGCCTTCGCGATGTCCTCGATCGTGGTCGAGCCGATCGAGGACAGCGAGTACGCCGTGCCGAACGCGTTCGCCGCGCGCGCCATGCCGGCTTCGCCTTCATGGTGAAAGAGGCGCTGGGCCGCCGTCGGGCTGATGAAGAACGGCGTCTTCAGATCGGCGCCCATCACGCGCGTCGAAAGATCGATCTCGCGAATGTCCACGAGCGAATCGAAGAGCAGCCGGTAGGCTTGGAGGCGCGACACGCTTTGCCGGAGCGTCACCTCATCGTCCGCGGCGCCGTCGATATAGTCGAACACCATTTTCGGCAGCCGCCTTTGCGCAAGGTCACGCAGATCGGCGATGTTGATGGCCTTCTCGACTGTCATAGTGCTTGGCGCCTCCCGTTGCCGCTTGGTTAGCATCACACGCGCCGCGATTGAAACTGGCGGCTAATTCCGTAGTCTCCGCCGCCATGACCGAGACTTCTCCGCCAAAAGAACACGCCCTCGTCATCGGCGCGGGCATCGCCGGCCTCAACGTGGCGCTGGCGCTGGCCCCGGCCGGCTACCAGCTGACGCTGCTGGAGCGCGACGCGCCCCCGCCCGAAGGCGATGCGGATACGGCGTTCGAAGACTGGCGCCGCCAGGGCGTTGGGCATCTGCGGCACAGCCACGCGTTCCTCGCGCGCCTGCGGACGCTGATCAAAGACAACCACCCCGCTCTGCTTGCGCAATTGCTCGATGCGGGCGCGCGCGAGCTTCGGTTCGCCGACAATCTGCCCGAGCCGATGCGCGGCGTGTTCAAATCAGCGCCCGGCGATGACGACCTCGCGGTGCTCACCAGCCGCCGTACGACGTTGGAGCTGGTGATCCGCCGCTACGTCGAGACGCTGCCGAACGTGACGATCCGTTCGGGCGCGTTCGTGCGCGAGCCGGTGCTCAGCGTCGGCGCCGATGGCGGCATGCGCATGAAAGGGCTGAAGCTCGACGATGAAACGCTTTGCGCCGATTTCGTGATCGACGCGGCCGGGCGGCTTTCTTCAATTCCGGATCAGTTGCGCGCGGCGGGCGCCAACATTCCAGAAGAAAGCGAAGATTGCGGCATCCTCTATTTCACGCGGCACTACCGCTTGAAGGCCGGCGAACCGGCGCGCGGCAAAACTTCGGGCACGGGCGATCTCGGCTACATCAAGTACGGGCTCTTTCCGGGCGACAATGGCTGCTTCTCGATCACGCTCGCCGTGCCAGAAATCGAAACCGAAATGCGCGCCGCGATCGTGCGCCCCGAAGTGTTCGACGGGATTTGCCGCAATCTGCCGGGGCTCGCGATCTGGATCGATGACGCCGTGGCCGAGCCGATCAGCCGCGTGTTCGGCATGGGCGATCTGAAGAGCCATTGGCGCGCGTTCGTGACCGAAGGGCGGCCTGCGGCGACGGGGTATTTCGCTGTGGGCGATGCGGCGGTGCGCTCAAACCCGCTATTTGGACGCGGCTGTTCGTTCGCGGCCGTGGCGGCCTATGTGCTGCGCGACGTGCTGGCGGATACGGCCGATCCCGCGGCGCGCGCGCGGCTGTACGATCAGCGCGTCCGGGAGGTGCTGCGCCCGCATTTCGAGAACATGCGCACGCAGGACCGCGCCGCGATCAAGCGCGCACGGCAGATGCTCGACGAGACGCATAAGCCCACGATGCGCGCGCGGATGACGAAGAGCTTCCTCGAAGACGGCGTGGCGATTGCGCTGCGGAGCGATCCGGTGCTGTTCCGCGCGGCGCTGCGGGACTTCCACATGCTCGACAAGCCGGGCGCGTGGATCAAGGAGCCGGCGAACGTGGCGCGGATTCTTTCGTGGTGGGCGCGCGGCAAGCGCGCCAACGCCGACCGCTACGCCCCGCCGATCGGCCCTAACCGCACCGAGATGTACCAGGCCGTCGGCATCGACACCGCGCTCGCGCTCTAATTTACGAACGCGACGACGCGGGCGGGCGAGGCGCTGCAGCGCGCCAGCGGCAAAGGAAAGAAGCCGACTTTGAAGCCGTGCGCGGGCAGCGCCGCGAGGTTCGCCAGCTGCTGGACGATGAACACTTCGGCATCGCGGCCAGCGAAGTGCCCATCCCAGATCGTGGCGCGATCACCTGTTTCCTTGAATGCACGGCGGATCACCGGAAACGGGCGATCCCAGCCGAGCGCATCGGTGCCGAGCACTTTCGCGCCCGTGCTTGCAAGGAAAAGCGTGCCTTCGCGAGTCATGCCCGGATAGCGGAAGAAGCCAGCGTCGCCGAGGTCGTATGCCTCCTGTCCGGTGCGCAGCATCAGGGCGCAACCAGGCGTGATCGTTCCGCCGTTCTCCTTGATCGCTTGCTCCAACGCGGAAACGGCGATGCCCTCATTCGGCGTTGCCTTACCTCGCAGATCAAGCACTAGGCCATCAACGAAAAGTTCTTCAAGCGTGATATCCGTGATCGTGCGTGCGGGCTTGCCCTCGCACATGGAGCCGTAGTGCAACGGTGCATCTACGTGCGTGCCAAGATGGGTGTTGATGTGCAGGCGTTCGGCGCCCCACCCTTCGCCGTTCGGCAAATCGGCGTGGGTGCAGCCGAAACTGGCGCACACGGCGTCCGCGCCCTCTCGCGCAGGGTGCTGATATTCGATCTCTGGCACCATTGTGGCGACGCCGGCGCGGCGCTCCGGCGGAAATTTGTTGATGTCTTCTGGATCGAGCGGGCGGGTGAGATCGATAAGTTTCATGCGCGCGCTCCCTAGACCTTGAAGACCACTTTGCCCGTCGTCTCACCCGCTTCGAACGCGCGCTGCACGGCCTTCATCTCCGCTAGCGGATGGATTTGCGGTTCGATCAAGCGCTGCGTGCGGAGCCACTCATCGGTGTATGCGCTCGCCGCGGCGTGCTCTGGCGTGCCGGTCCAGGCAATCGACGAGAACGGCATCACGGTGATCCCGTCATAGCCGAACTTCGAGGTGTCGAGCCGGCCACGGCCCGCGGCATAGCCGTAAATCACCCAGCGGCCGCGTTTGCGGATCACCTGCCAGTCCGTATCGAGCGTATCGCCCGAGACGCCGTTGAACGACACATCGACACCGCCGGCCAATTGGCCGCCTGATCCGAACCCGCCTGCCTTAGGCCCCCAGATCTTCAGCACTTCTTCGACGTAGTTCTGCGTCTTGCGATTGATCACGTAGTCCGCGCCTTCATGGCGCAGCATGCGGAGCTTGTCTTCGGTGCTCGCGATCGCGACCACGGGCACGTTCTTGAAGTCGCGCTTGAGCATTTGCAGCGTGAGCAGGCCAACACCGCCCCCGGCGGCGTGTAGGAGCACGCGATCGCCTTCCTGCACCTTCGCCCATGTATAGATCATATAGTAGGCGGTGCGCATGTTCACCGGGTAGCCGAGCATGCGTTCGAGCGGGACGTTGTCCGGCACAAGCTGCAAGCGCGTGGGATGGACGGTGCAATATTCCGCGAACGCGCCGCCCGTGGGCGTGGCCATGACGCGCTGGCCGGGCTTCCACTTACGCACCTCGGCGCCGACCGCTTCGATCACGCCCGTCGCTTCCTGCCCGCCAATGAACGGCGTCGGGCGTGCGCGGCTCGGCAGCCCGTTGCGCTGCATCACATCGCCCCAGCGAAGACCCGCATACTCGATTTTCACGAGCGCTTCGTTCGGCCCCGGCGTGGGCTTTTCCGCTTCCCCGACGCGCAAATGCTCGGCGCCGCCGTACTCGTCGATGAACACCGCTTTCATGCGCGTCTCCCTCACGGGCGGTTCTACTTGCGCGGTGACGAGCGCCGTACTGAAATCGATACATGACAGATATGACGTTTTCTCAGATCCGTCGGCTCGATTTCACCCTGCTGCTCGTGCTGCACGGCGTGCTGCAGCACGGCCGGACCACGGCCGTCGCGGCCGACCTTGGGCTCAGCCAATCGGCGATCAGCCACGCGTTGCGGCGCCTGCGGGACGTGTTCGGCGAGCCGCTGTTCATTCGCCGCCCCTATGGACTTGAGCCGACGCCCCGCGCCCGCGCGCTCGCGCCGCAGGTCGAGGCGCTGATCCGGGGCGCGCAGGCCGCGATCGGCGGCGAAGGCGCGTTCAATCCGGGCGCCAGCACACGCAGCTTCCGCATCGGCGCGACGGACTATCTCGCGCAACTTGTTGCGCCGCCACTTCTCGCCGCGTTCGGGCGTGAGGCGCCGCTGGCGCGTTTCGCGATGCATGTGGTGCGCGGGCAAGACGCGCTCGGCGCGCTGCGCCGCCACGAGATCGACATCGCCATCGGCCGGTTCGCGCGCGCAACAGCGGGGCTCAACGCGGCGCCCCTGTTCACCGATCACTTCTGCGTTGTGGCGCGCGCGGGCAACAGACACGTTGGCGCGCGACTCTCGAAGGCGCAATTCGAGCAGCTCGGGCATGTGACGATTTCGGTGACCGGCGACTTTCGCAGCTTTACCGATGAGGACGTGCGCGCGCTCGGCCTTGCGCGCCGCGTAGTCGCGACAGCGCCGACCTTCGCGACCGCGTTCGCCATTGTCAGCCGGACCGACGCGATTGCAATTGCGCCATCACGGCTTGCCGCGCGGCTAGAGAATGCGTTTCGCTTGCGAACAGCCGCGCTGCCGCGCGCGCTGGCCCCGCTGAAGATCGCCGCCGTCACCCGCCCCGCGCGCGACGATGGTGTGGCCTGGCTCGCGGCGCGCATCGCCGAAGCCGCGCTGGCGGACTAGCGCTTTCGCTCCGTCACGCGATCGAGCCATGTGCGTGTGGTTTCCGCTTCTTCCCTGAGCCAAGCGCGGAAGCGGCGCACTTGCGGACGGATCAGCGCGTCTTGGCGAAAGCGCGCCTGGAACATGTGCTGGGTGCGCACGCCGCTTGGCATGCCGAACGGCAACGCAAGCGAGCCATCCTCCACTGCCTCACGCAGCAGCGCGATGCCGCAGATCGTAACGCCCGCATCGGCGCGCACCGCGTTCAACGCGCGCGTGATGCGCTGGTAGCGTATGCCGCGTTCAGGCGCCGTGCGGCGCATTTTGTTTGCGGCAATCCAGGCCGGCCAATTCTGTGCCGCCGGATCGTCCTTGTAGAAATCGAGATGCAGCAGCGGAAACCCCTCGAGGCGGTCTCGCCTTGGCAGCACCGCCGTGCGCGCGTCGTTTGCCGGCGAGCACACAGGCAAGAGGTAGTCTCCGAATAGCACTTCGGACGCCGCATCTTCGCGGGGTGCAGCGAAGACGATTTCGCAATCCGGCGGGCCAAGCCGAAACGGCGCATCACCCGCGCCGTTCACGCAAAAGCTGACGTTTGGATAGATGTCCTTGAATGTCCGCAGGCGCGGCGCGAGCCAAAGCTCCTCGATGTCCGCGTTCGCGGCGATGTGGATTTCCTGGCCACGATTGAGATCGAGCGTATCGGCCGCCGCGCCAAGTTCACGAAACGCCGCCGTCAGCGCCGGTAGCGCCGCCGCAAGCGCCGGCGTTGGCGCCAGGCCAGATCGGCCGCGCATCAGCAAGTCCACTCCCAGATAGTCCTCCAGTGTTTTCACGCGCTGGCCCACGGCTGCGGGCGTGATCGCCAAGACATCGGCTGCCGCTTTGAGCGAGCCGAGCCGCACTGCCAGCTCAAGCGCCTGGAATGACTTCAAATGCGAGGGTGCGACCATGGTCACAAAACTAAAGTTTACCTTTAGTTTGCGCAAGAATATTTAGCTTCCCCAATATGGGTCAGGCTGCCATTAACCGCGTCAGAGAGTGTTCTGAATGGAGCCGCCAACATGGCCATGAAACGTTACATCATCGTCCGCGACATCCCGGGCATCGGGGGCATGTCGATCACCGAACTCTGCGGCGCGGCGCGCACATCCAATTGCGCGATCGACGAACTCAAAGGTGCGGTGCAGTGGCAGCACAGCTACGTCGCGGGCGACCAAACGTTCTGCGTCTACCTCGCTGAGAACGAAGACGCGGTGCGCAAGCACTCCGAGATCAGCGGCATTCCGGTGACCTCGATCACCGAGGTGCCGCAGATCATCGATCCGCTGACCGCGAACAACTGACCAACTGATCCGGCGCGCCGCTGACCGCGGCGCGCCTATCGGCCAAAAAGTTGAATTGGAGACCACGATGAGAGCTGTTCTCTCAGCGATCTATAGCGCATGCGTGTATGCGTTCTTCCTGGCAGTGTTCGTGTACGCGATCCTGTTCGTTGAAAACCTGTTCGTCTGGAAGACGATCGATTCTGGCTTCGAAGGGCCGCTGATCCCTTCATTGCTCATCAATGGCGCGCTGCTTGGCCTCTTCGCCGTGCAGCACACGATCATGGCGCGCCCCGGCTTCAAAAAGTGGTGGACGAAGATCGTGCCGCCCGAAGCCGAGCGCAGCACGTTCGTTCTGGCCGCCTCCATCTGCCTTGCACTGGTGTGCTGGCAATGGCGCCCGCTGCCTGAACTCGTGTGGTCGATCGACGATCCCAGCTTGGCCGCGCTCATCAGCGCGGCCTCGTGGGCCGGCTGGGGCCTCTTGCTCGCGTCGACGTTCCTGATCAGCCACTTCCATCTGTTCGGGCTGCACCAGGGCTTTGCGCGGATCATGAACATCAAGGAGGGCGACGCGCAGTTCGTGACGCCGCTGTTCTACAAGTGGATCCGCCACCCGCTCTACGCCGGCTTCATCATCGCGTTCTGGGCAGCGCCGCAGATGAGCGTCGGGCACCTCTTCTTCGCGGTGATGTGCACGGGCTACATCCTCGTCGGCATCTGGTTCGAGGAGCGTGACCTCGTGAACGAACTGGGCGAGCGCTACCGGGTCTACCGCCGCCAAGTGCCGATGCTGATCCCGCGCCTGCTGCCGCGCGGCACGCACAAGCCGCACGTTTCCTAGAACACGGAAATCGCTGCGAGCCGGTCTCTCCTTTGCCCGGGAGAGGCCGGCTTTTTTGGGTGTGTGACGAAAAGGAGATTCCCCTGACACGGAACATTCGCGCAGCGGCGCCATTGAGCCCGCTTGGGAGGCGGTTGGCCTCTCGCGAACCCGAACCCCAAGTTCGAACATTCGGGGGCCGTCATGGCGGACGTGCTGTTGTTGTGCGTGCACGCGGATGCGCAGCGCGCCGTCGTTCTGGCTGAAGAACTCGAAATCGCGGGCTTTTCGGTTGAAGGCGCATCCGCCGGCCAAAGCGCGCTCGACGCCTGCTCCGCCGCGCTGTTGGTATGGACGAAAGACTCCGCGGAATCAGGGCTGTTCCATGATGCGGCGCAACTCGCTGCGCGTTCGGGCAAAGTTATCGTCGCGAATTTCACAGGCGCTGCGCATCCGTGGGGCCGCGCGGCGAACATCGATATGGCGCGCTGGGATGGCGATCCGGAAAGCGTCGCTGTCGATCTCCTCATCAACGCCGTGATGCGCCGGACCGCGCGCAAGCGCCGCCCCGCGAACGATTTTGCGTCTTGCTACATGGCGATGCGCGCAGCGCACGGCGCCGGAGACGCGGAAGAAGACCATGCAGCGCCGCCGGCAGAGCGCCCCGCGGCGCCGGTGATCGAGCTATCCGCCGCCAGCAAGAGCGATCCGTTCGCGCAAGAGGCCTGGCTGTTCGGCGCGCCGCCGCCGACGCGGCACGTGCAATGGCGCGGGCGCGCCGCGCTGAGCGCGGTCGTCGCCGCCGCCGTGATGCTGGCGGGCTCGTTCCTGAACGCGCCGAGCCCGGCCGAAACGTTCGCGGCTTCCGCCTACGCCGAACCGCTCGCTGCGCCCGCGCCGGCGCTCGACCAAGCGATCAGCTTTGAAGATGCGCTCGCCACCACGCCGCTCGATCTGACGCCGACTGAGGCGCCGGTTTCGGAACCGCGCTTCGGACGTGAGCCGGCGGCCGCGCCCGCTGAAACCGCGCCGCGCCCGGTCCGGCGCACGGTCGCGCAGGCTGCGCCTGCCGCGGCCCCCG